>JAXMBU010000010.1:0-171100 GCA_046349735.1 Planctomycetaceae bacterium | reverse complement strand
AAGAAACCGGGTGAGAAACTGGACCGGAAGGTTCGCGACTAAACGGGTCGATTCCAGACCATGCCGCCTTTATGATTTCTCCGCTGCGAATGCCACGATAGAATGCTGCCTCGACTGGCACTGACTGTCTGCTTTTCTTACCGGCAATTCTGCAGTTCAAGAGATCATCCATGCATCCCGACAGAGTTGGTCCGTATCTGATAGATCGCAAGATCGGCGCTGGCGGCATGGGCAACGTCTATCACGGGGTCCATGAATCGACCGGGCAGGAAGCCGCGATCAAAGTGTTGCCAGCCGCAATGGCTCGCGACGAGGGCTTCGTACAACGCTTCTCGCGCGAGATCGACGCCCTGAGACAGCTCTCCAACCGACATATTGTGCAACTGTTTCAGGACGGTGAAACATCTGACGGTACGTTTTACTACTCAATGGAGTTTGTCGACGGGCATACGCTGACGGCCGAGATTACGAACCGCAAAAAACTGCCGTGGAAAGAGGTTATCGAATATTCGATGCAGATTGCCGCAGCATTGAAGGCTGCTCATGACGCCGGGATTGTGCATCGCGATCTGAAACCCAGTAATCTGATGCTGACAAAGGACCGAGTCGTCAAATTGACAGATTTCGGAGTCGCCAGCCTGTTTGCATCGGCCAGGCTGACTCGCACAGGCGGCGTAGTCGGCACCGCTGAATACATGTCACCGGAACAAGCTCGCGGTCAGCGGGCCAGTCGCCGCAGCGACCTGTATTCGCTCGGTGCGGTCATGTATGCCATGCTGACCGGACGACCTCCGTTCACCGGAGCCAGCGCGAATGACATCCTGCAGAAGCATCAGTTCAGTCAGTTCGACAAACCCAGTCGATATGTCACCGATCTTCCACGACTGATTGAAGAGGTGGTTTGTCAACTGCTGGAGAAGGATCCCTCCAAACGCCTGCCCGATGCGCTGGTCGTGATGAAGCGTCTGGAGCAAATAAAGCAGCGACTGGAGATGATGGAACAGCATCTGGAGTCGGAGACGGTCGAGCGTCCTGCACCGGGAACGACAATTCTGTCGGAGGGGATGTCCAGCGAGTGCGACGTCCACCAGCCTGGTCCGGCCACGATGGTCCGCAATTTGATTCGCGAAGATATGACCTCGTCATTGGTGAAGTCGCCAGTAGCGAAGTTCTTCGACAACATTTTCGTTCTGATCACGATGCTTGCGCTGATCATTGTGTTTGGGATCTGGATGAATCGTCGCAGTGTCGCTGATCCTGATGAACAACTCGCGAAAGCGCGTGAGCTGCTGGCCAGAGAACCCAGTCCGGCATGGCTGCGAGCACGTGATGAGATTCTGCAGCCACTTTCTGATTCGAACGCGCTGCCAAACTCTAAGGACGAGATTGACGCTCTCATTTTGAAGGCCAATCAGTTTGATTTTTGTCGATCCCTGCGCGCTGATCCGGAGAGCAGTGACGATGAATCGTCTGAGTTGCAGCGTCTAATTCGACGGTCCTTTGACACTTTCAGCGGTGGCGATGCGGTGGCTGCCAAAGAACAGCTGCAGGCGATTCGTGAGCTCGCGGCACAGGATCGTCGCAATGAGTACCTTTCGCGATTTCTGGAGGAGACGCTGAAAAAATGGGACAAGGATCCGCTGACAGCTGGCCGCAAAACTCTTCTGGGGCGAATCTTGATGGAGGCCGAAGCTCAGGCTGAAACCGGGGATCGCTCGGCTGTTGAAAGCGCCATAAAACGACTGACTGCCGCACAGCAACTTTACGCCGATGACCGGGCTGTCGACGAGGAGCTGAAGCAGATCGAAGCCTTGCTTAAAGAAATTCACGCCCGACCGTAAGTGGACGGTTGCCAATGAAATACGAGACCACATTCGGGATCGGTCTGGTGTAAACCGGCAAAAAAAACAGACCGGTCGGCTGACGCCAGTTGCTCGCCCAAAGAAAATACCGGGCGATTCTATGAACTCACCTTCCGGTTCTGTGCATCAGACCGCTGGTAACTGCCGGAGACCTGCATCAAATCGGAAAAACGTACGGTGCCGATTGAATCCGGTCCGTGTGCGAGTCACATTTCAGCATTCCGGAAAGGCCGGCTCCCAGAGCCAATCCTCATTTTCCCGCTCCACATATTACTCGATCGATCCCTTGATCGACTCATTTGAAACTCGGACTCAGCGATGATCGTGAAACTCGGCCCGTGCCGCATGGAATTGGTTCAGGGCGATATTACTCAACAACACGTCGATGCCATCGTCAATGCCGCAAACAGTGCACTGGTTGGAGGTGGAGGTGTCGATGGTGCGATTCACGATGCTGGTGGTCCAACCATCATGCAGGAAACGGGTGAGAAGTATCCCGAGGGTTGTCCGACTGGCAGCGCGGTCATGACCGGGGCCGGGAACCTTCCGGCGAAGTATCTCTTTCATGCCGTGGGTCCAATCTGGAAAGGTGGTCGCCAGGGCGAAGCGGAGTTGCTGGCGTCGGCCTGTCGAGCATGTTTGAAACTGGCTGTTCAGCATCAATGCAACAGTATCGCTTTTCCGGCATTGAGTGCAGGAGCCTATGGGTATCCGCTGGATCTTGCAGCGGCCAATCTGGTCAAGACGACAATGGATTTCGTTCGCTGGCATCAGAATCCGACGATGGTCCGCTTCGTCCTGTTTGATCAGGGAGCTTTCGGAGCCTTCGCACGCGCTGTGGAGGAAGTGGTGCCCAGATGATCGAACCATCGATTCGCGAATACATCGCGTCAGATGGTTACCGTCTGAAGTTTCGCCATTGGACTCCCGAAAATCCTCGGGGGATTGTGATTGCCCTGCACGGCATTCAAAGTCATTCCGGGTGGTATGAGTATTCGTCGCGCCGTCTGGCCGAGGCGGGTTTTTCTGTCTACTTTCCGGATCGTCGAGGCTCCGGTTTGAATGGGCTTCAACGAGGCCACGCCACGCACGCAATGAGATTGGTGAATGATGTCCGTTCGCTGCGTCAGTTGGCCGTGAATGAGGTTTGTGGCGGGACTTCAGTGACGAGTTCTCGATTGCCCATTACGGTTCTGGGAATGAGCTGGGGAGGAAAACTTGCGGCCGCGTCAGCGGGTCTGTTCCCGACGGAGTTCGATCGACTGGCACTGCTGTATCCGGGACTGATCGCGAAGATTGGACCAACATGGTCACAGACCCTGCGACTGAATCTGGCGCGGACTTTTGAAATCGTGAAGCGTCACATACCGATTCCGCTGGATGATCCTGCATTGTTTACTCAGGTCCCGGAATGGCAAAGCTTTATCGAGAACGATCCGCTGGCCTTACATACAATCACCAGTAGTTTTCTGAATTCCACTCGAGAGCTGGATCGCCTTTGGAAAACTCATCGCTCACAGATTCGGCAGCCAACATTGCTGATGCTGGCCGAGAACGATGCCATCATTGACAACGCTGCTGTTCGGCAGCAGCTCAGTCAGCTGGGAACTCATCAGCTGACCATCAAGGATTATCCCGGGGCTCGACATACGCTGGAGTTTGAGCCGAACCGGGATACGGTGTTCGATGATCTCATCTCGTGGCTTTCGACGCCGTAAGCGTCAGTCGGGTGGCCACGCTGCCGGCAGGGGATGTGCCACGCTTCCAGCCCCCAAAATGCGCAATTTCAGAACAGCCGTTTCGGACTGAAGTCTCACGACTTCAGCTACGGAAGTTATTTCGGGACTATTCTAAGATACGCCGGGTTTTATCCGGTGAAACAGGCATTTTGCACCACTGAAAATCCTTTGTTCTGCACTGGTGCAAAAGCCGTTAAACCACCGGGGTAAACCCGGTGGCGAAAGGTAGCTCAGTTGTTTGACGCCTAGTAAAACGCTGTCGCAAGTTTTCGGCGGAAGTCGGACGCGAGTTTTGATTTTGAGCCCATCACGGTCAACAGACCGACCATGGCTTCTTTGGCCGCAACACCGACACCGGAACGATCGGCTTTGACAATCTCCAGCATCATTGTGCAGGCCTCTTCGAAGCGGCTGTCGGCACCCAGTGCTTCCGCAAGTTTCAGCTGCAGCGTCAAATCGCCCGGATTGGCCTCCAGAGCCTTCTTTGCTTCACTGACACCACCAGACTCTTCGACCTGGCTCCGCATCTCAAGCTGTTCGACCAGCGCTTGTGCTTCGGGCTCAAGGAAGCCACGCTTATTCAATTCATCAAGGATCTCTCGGCTTTCCTGATCGCGATTCAGTTCGATGAGAACTCGCGCATGGGCAATTCGAAACTCGGCGATTTCCGGTTCCAGTTCGGCGGCCTTGCGATAGCTGGCTTCGGCCAATTCAACGGAACCGTCCGCTTCATGCTGCTGGCCCTGAGTAAACGCTTCCATTGATGGCGATGGCATGAAACCTTTCAGCCATTCACGAAGCTGAGGTTCCGTCTGGACTCCCGCGAAATGAGTTGCCGGCTGCCCTTCTACCATTGCCACGACGAAGGGAATTGACTGTACACCAAACGCGCCAGCAATCTCGGGGCACTCATCCACGTTAACTTTGACCAGGCAGAACGCTCCATTGGCTTCGTTGGTCAGTTTTTCCAACAAAGGAATCAGCTGGCGGCAGGGACCGCACCACTCCGCCCAGAAGTCAACAACGACCGGGCGAATCATCGACTGCTGAATGACGTCCTCGCGGAACGTCTCCATGTTGGTGTTGATAATATTGGGAGTGTCAGACATGAGAGAACTCGGTTTTCGGCGAAAATTTTGGCGGCAGCAACTATCGAAGATTCAGCCAGCAGTCCGCCCACTGGCCGAAGTTTTCCTCGACACTGACTCGCAGTCGAGTCAGGCCGTGCTGCTGATCAAGCTTCAGTCGGGAGATTAACGACTGTCCAATCCAGCGGGAAATCAGTTCCGCCGTAGTGTTTGCAATGGGAAGGATACAACAATCCTCCGCAGGAAAAACCCAGCGTCGATCTTCAAACCGAGCCGTCACTTCGCGACCATCGTCGGACGTGATCACATGAATGGCAGGGTGACAATCGGGCAACAGGACGCGATGATCCAGCTCCTGCACCAGAGCCTGCAATCCATCCCGAAGCGCGATGAAATCAAAGACATAGGAATTCTCATCCAGCGGTCCTTCAATTGCGGCTTCGACACGCCAGTTATGACCGTGAATTCGTTCACAGATCGTGCCATTAAACGTAATAAAATGGGCGGCGCTGAAAACCAGAGTATCCTTGGTTACTCGAACGCCAAATGCGTTTCCTGAACTGTGAGACATGATGGGATTCTGTTCTGCAAACTGAAAAAGTTTCCGAGTGAAACCGCCAGTATAGCAAACATGATCAGAGATCACGTGACTGGAAAGATGCGGATTGATCGAAAGGCAATCCCGGAGTTGCTTTGATTAATCGGCCTGGTCAGACCGATGCGGCAAAGAGCTGGACGACGAAATCCAGCAACGAGCCAGCTCCTTGTGCTGTTGCGCTTCCTGAGACTGCGGCTGCGATCTCCGATCTTTTCTGGTGGACGAGCTCCGCGATTTCCTCAGGAGACTTCACCTGGACTAATGTGGCGACTTCCGGACACTCTGATTTCAATCGTTCCGCAAGATCTTCACGTTCCATCGCCTTGATCTGCTGCAGATCTTTGTATTGATAAGGCGTTTGCCTGGAAAGAACTGTCAGGTGCTTCAGGAATTTATGACCAAAGGTCGTCGGGGACAGCATGATCTCTAACCTGATGGAATGGGGAGATCTATCAAGGTTTGAACTGAAAACGTGGTTGCTCATCGAGCTTTTACGACGGCACCGGAACACTGTCCATCAGCGTTTTCAGGACCTGCGATGCACGCTGGCGATGGCCTTCTTTCAGGATTCCTCGACACACGATTCGATGTGCCAGCACTGGGATGACAATCTGTTTAATGTCATCCGGGATTACGTAGTTGCGTCCTTCGCAGAACGCCACTGCCTGAGCGGCTCGGTACAATGTCAGTGTCCCGCGAGTACTCACGCCGAGTGTCAATTCGTTGTGAGAGCGAGTACGCACCGACAATTCCAGCATGTACTCGGCCAGCGATGTGTCCACTGTGACCGCCTGAACCTGTTTCTGAAGCTGCAGAACTTCCTCGGCATTTGTCACTGCGGTGAGCGAATCCACGGGCTGACCTGAGCGATGCTTCTGCAGAATCTCAAGTTCTGATTTTCGATCAGGGTACCCCACACTCAGGCACATCATGAAGCGGTCGAGTTGATTCTCGGGGAGTGGATAAGTCCCCTCAAATTCATAAGGATTCTGTGTCGCGATGACCAGGAAAGGTTCCTGAAGCTGATGTGTAATCCCATCGATCGAGACCTGACGTTCACTCATCGCTTCCAGCAGCGCGCTTTGGTTTCGGGGCGTGGTGCGATTGATTTCGTCTGCTAATAGAATGTTGGTGAAAATGGGGCCCGGACGGAATTCGAAGTCGCTGGTCCCGGGGCGATAGACGCTGGACCCCAGAATGTCGCTGGGCAACAAATCGGGAGTGAACTGCATCCTCACAAACTTGCAGCCGAGAGTTTTTGAGAGAGCTCGCGCCAGTGACGTCTTTCCAAGCCCCGGAGCATCTTCCAGCAGAATATGGCCGCCCGCCAACAGAGCGACAACCGACAGCTTGACCGTCTGCTCCTTCCCCAACACCGCATTTTCAACATTTGTAATGATGCGACGAACGACTTCGTGACTCACAAATGGCTCCTCAGGGACTTGGTCCCTGCCTCAATCGCAGTCCCTGCCGCACTGTACTCGTCTGAACCAGGATTGCATTCCTGTCTCAGTGTGGGGGCCGAGCGACAGCGAAGAACTCGGCTGCTAAAGGCCGAGCCACTTCAGCGCGGGCGGGCTTGATGGAGACTGCAGATTCACGCCAGCGATGGCCGCAGTATAGTGGCCGGCCGATTATGGGACAGGATCACCGAGCCCGTATTTCACAGACGACGACTCATAGTCCTTCATCGCCTGGGGCAGAAGTTCTCGCAATGCTGCGGCTCGAGTTGCATCGGCCGGATGTGTTGACATCCATTCCATTGGGGCCGCCCCCGTTTTGCTGCCGGAAAATCGTTCCCAGAACGTTGGAGCTTCTGACGGATCATAGCCGGCCTTGGCCATCAACAGCACGCCAATGTGATCGGCCTCAAGCTCATGTTTACGACTGTAAGGCAGAATAACGCCGTACTCCGATGCGACTCCATAGGCCGTCAGCACAATCTCCTGCTTCTTCTGGTCCTGATTCTGCATGATGTAGCCGCCCAGAGTTTTCCCGGCATTCTGAGCTGTCTGGTAAGTCATACGTTCGCCGCCATGGCGAGCGATCGCGTGAGCCACCTCGTGGGACATTACGACGGCCAGTCCCGCCTCGTTTTGACAGATCGGCAGGATTCCCGTGTATACCGCGACCTTGCCACCGGGCAAACAGAACGCGTTCTGAGTTTCCGATTCAATGACGTTAAACTCCCATTTGAAGTCGGGACGATTGGCGGCGTCCGCGATGCGCTGACCAACCCGCCGAACCATCTCGACAGCTTTTTCATTCTTTGTCAGCGGTTCCGACTTCAGAACTTCCTGATAGGCCGTCAGGCCCATCTCATTTTCTTTTTCAACGGTTGTCACAAGCAGTTGTTTGCGATTAGTCATCGGTACTTGTTGACATCCGACCGAAGACAACAGGGCTGGTGCAGCAATTCCCAGAGCCAGCAAAGTGACTGCGACTATCGACCTGGCAGAGACGTTATTTGGGGAACGCAGATTCATTTTTATCTTCCGGAGACCTCAATTGTTCTGTCAGCGACGACGGGTTCGATCGCCCACGGAGGCAGGACGTGGAACGAGACCAGCCGCTGACGTATTTCGATGAGAATCTACTCCGGTTCTTTCGGACAGCTCAAGGTGGCTTACGATGCTGCGACGTCGCCCCAACAAACAGGAACTTCCCAGATCGCCCAAACCTTCGCAGATGTCTCATTGCCGCTCAGTCGACCGGCGAAGTTGGCCGAATTCTCCGGACTTCGATGTCCCGGCAGGGACGTATGGTCCGTGTAACATTGGGCAGCATTTCGCGAGCGGATCACAGCGACTTGCGAAATGTCAGCAGGCGATCGTTCAGCTCAAACTTTGCTGAGGTGAACAGGTCGATCGCGGCTTTGTTCTCGGAATCCACATGCGCTTCCACCAGCTGCACCGCTTCGCCTCGAAGTCGGCGACAGATTTCGAGGACAAGAGCCTGTGCATATCCGTGTCGGCGTTGATTCTCCGGAACGTAGATTTCCCGAATCCCCACGCTGCGTACGCCCCATTTGGGAATGAACAGATCCATCCCGATGATCTGGCCACTGGCGACCACCTCGAGATTCGTCTTCTCCTGCAGTTCAAACCGCAGAGAATCCAGATGCCCAAATCGAACGAACCACCACCATGTCTCTTTCGATGGTCGGTCGGTAATCACAAGATTCAGATGACGTCGATGTCGCAGCAGCTTGGCGTTGACTGGGTCACGGCTTTGCAGCAAATCGCGACGAAACACATAGTTTTCTTTGCCACGATCATAACCGCACGAACCAAAAAACTCCTTCCATGCAGCGGAGGAACCACAAAAGCCTGACGGCTCCAGACCGCCGTAGATGCCGCAATAAAAGCCGTTCCGGTGTAATCCGCCTCCAGCCTCAATCGACAAGGCACCATTCGCTCGCAGGTAGTCCTCAGCCTGCCGAACAAGTTCCGTTCCAATCTTCCGCCGGCGATACGACGGATGCACCATGAGGGCGGAAATGATTCCCTGAGTTTTATCCAGACTGCTTTCGGTGGAGTTGACCGCAAAGCTGGCATGAACGTAGCCGACAACACGATCGCCATCGATGGCAACAATCAGCCCCTTGCGATCGAAGTACGGCGGAGAAATCGCGAACAGCTCAAACACATCACAGGAAAACCCTTCGGCCGCATTCCGTCCCAGCGCGCAGGAATGCCAGAGCTGGTGAAGGCGAGGAGGATCCGAGTTTTGATAGGTACGATATTGCACTAGCTACTGCACTATCCGTGAGCCCCGGTGTTGCCGCCGGGGAGGCGACCGTCTGGAGTTGCTGATTCTTCGAAGTGTTCTCGCAATTCAGCCCGCTGAACAGTGAACTCTGCGGCGTTTGCGAAATTTCCAAGGAGTGGTTTCAATAAAACTCAACGAGACCTCTCCTGACTGGAAAACGCGAATCTAGCCGACATATGCTATTCCGGCAAGGCGTGCATTCTTCTCAGACGCCAACCTTTTGGGGATTGGAGCAATCCGTGACCTGGACCGACCGAGAACTCGCTGCCTGGCTGGACGAACTGCTCCCAGCGGCTCGAATGGCAGAGTTTGAAACTCAACTCAGGGCTGATAAAGCTCTTCAGGCCCGCGTGGCTCAGGTGATTCGTCACCGTGACCAGGGTGGTAATTCGATCGGTGAAGTCTGGCAACGCGCCCGCCTGAGTTGTCCGACTCGCTCCGAAATGGGCGGGTTTTTGTTGGGAACTTTGAGCGAAGCCGCAGCCGCTTACGTCGACTTTCACCTGAAAACGGTTGGTTGCCGCGTTTGCCTGGCCAACATGAGTGATCTCGAAGAACAGTCCACTCAGGCTGATCACGTTCCCGGCCGCCGCAAGAAGTTTTTCGAGTCATCTGCGGGCTTGCTTAGAAGTGATGACGATTCCAGCCGTTTCCTTAACGAATCCAGCAAAGGCTGATCATGCGACTCAATTCTTTCTGCCGCGCGGTGGTTTTTGTAATCTCGACATCGGTGTTTTTACCGGCAGTGTCGGCCGACGATCCCACAGAACTGATCATCTGGCCAAATGGACATCCGGAACCCAAGGTCAGCGCAGATCCACCGGAGGAATTAGTTAAAGGTCCGGACGGGCTGACTCGACGTTTCAATGTCTCAACGCCGCGTCTGCTTGTTTACCAGCCCGAGAAATCGATTGCCACGGGAGCAGCGATTATTGTGGTGCCCGGCGGAGGTTTTGGCCGGCTGTCTGATGAACATGAAGGCTCCGATGTGTGCCGCTGGCTGACATCACTGGGGATCGTCAGTATTGAATTGGCCTATCGCACTCCGACAAACAAACATGCGAATCCCGTCGCTGGCCCTTCTCAGGATTTGCAGCAGGCATTTTTGACGGTTCGTGATCGAGCAAAGGAGCTGAATGTCGATCCGGAACGTGTCGGCGTGATGGGTTTCTCTGCCGGCGGCCAAACGGCTCTGGTGGCAATGGCTGGCAAAGCCGTGGTCCCGTTTGAAGGCGACGCCAAACGCATCCGGCCTGATCTGGCTCTGCTGATTTATCCTTATCAGGTGATGAATACAGAAGGCACGGCCATCCGAGCCGACGTTGATCTCGATTCCGGCTTGCCTCCGGTCTTCCTCGCCCAATCGCTGGATGACAAAGCGTCTCCGCCTCAGGGCAGCGCGATGCTCTTAATGGAACTCGTAAAACGGAAGATTCCGACGGAGCTGCACATCTACGAAACCGGCGGTCATGGTTGGGGAATGCGTCATCGAACACCGCCGCCCGGAGCTCGCGACTGGTCCGAGCGGGCCGCCGTTTGGCTCCGACTCCATAAATTCGCGGCAGAACTCCCGATGTAGCTTGCTGTCAAAGCAGACAACGCAGGTTGGGAATTCTTGTCCGACCGGGGTTCAAAAGACAGGAATCAAGCCCCTTCCCGAAGGTCCATCTTTGGCGAGGCATTAACCGCTGCCTTCACGAACAGGCTTCGTCGGTTTCACCATCGGACTCAATCACATACTCTTCGCCGTGGACAAAAACGATGTCACCCGGATGAAGTTTGCGACCACGACGAGTTTCCACGACTCCGTTGACCTGAACGTCACCGGATCGAATCAGAACCTTGGCCTCGCCGCCGGATTGCACGACTTGAGCCAGCTTGAGAAAACGGTCCAATTCGATTGTTTCGACAGGCTCTTCAGGACTTCCGGGGTCAGTCATCAGACGTCTCAAAAAATTAGAGATTTGCGGGTGATGTCACGTTCAAGGATGGTTGAACGATCACAGTGTAGCAATCCGTGGGTTAAATTTTTATGTCGTATGCAGAAGATCAGGACGATGAAGACTGGGATGAACTGGCATTCGACGACGACCCGAATGATGACGAGACTGAGCCGACAATAGACTGTCCGTATTGCGGTCACGAAATGCTGGAAGTCTGTCCTCAATGCCCTTCCTGCGGAATGTACATCTCCAAAGAAGATCTCGGTCGTGAGAAACGTCCGTGGTGGATTACACTGGCCATCATTCTGACTCTGGCTGGTATGATGTCGTGGTTACTGTTTCCCTGAACCACGATCCGTTTTATTGTAACTCTGTTTGGATCTGGTCACATGACAATAACCACCGTTCTGGGTGCAGGTGCGATGGGAACAGCCTGCGCATGGATTTTGGCTCGGCAGGCTTCCACGGAAGTTCGCCTGTGGGCGAGAAATGAAACCTTTGCTCGCCACATTCATGAAACTCGCGAGAACAGTCGCCTGTTGCCTCATGTGAAGTTACCTGCGGGAATTCAAGTCACTGCGGATGCTGCGGAAGCGTTGCGCGACTCCGAGGTGATTATTGTCTGCATTCCCACTCGCGGACTGCGCGAAGCGTTCAGCCAGCTTGCCCCGTTAATTCCGTCGACGGCTTTGATTGTGAGTGCCATCAAGGGCATTGAGAATGGATCACTTCTGCGGCCGAGTCAGATGATTCAGCAGATCGTTGGCGAACGGCCCGTGGTTGTTCTCGGAGGACCGTGTCATGCCGAGGAGATTACTCAGAAGAAGCCCGCCAGTATTGTTGCTGCGTGTGATTCTCTCCCGGCCGCCGAACAGATTCAGGCTCTGATGTCGACCGAATTTCTTCGCGTCTACGCCAATGCCGATCAGGTTGGAGTTGAACTTGGCGGAGCACTCAAGAACGTTATTGCGATCGCTGCGGGAATATGCGACGGCCTGGAGTTCGGTGACAATGCCAAGGCCGCGCTGATCACGCGAGGTCTCGCCGAGATGGTTCGTTTCGGTGCTGCGATGGGGGCAGATCGACGAACATTTTACGGTCTTGCCGGACTCGGTGACCTTGTAACCACCTGCAACAGTCCGCACAGTCGCAATCGATCAGTTGGCGAAGGGCTGGGGCGAGGTCGCTCATTGACTGCGATTCAGGATTCCATGAGTGCCGTCGCGGAGGGTGTGTTGACGGCGAGAAGTGTTCATCAAATTGCCATCGAGCAGACTATTGATATGCCGATCGCAACTCAGGTGTACCATGTGTTGTTTGAAAACCGTTCTCCGCGAGAGGCGACCGTCGAATTAATGCAACGACCATTGAAAGTCGAGTAGTCTCCGGGATCTGCGAGTTTCACAGAGGTCGCGATCAAGTAAAATCCGCGAAAGCCGTCTTATGCAAAGCGTCATTCAATCGATGCGAATGAGTTCTCACAATGCTCCTGTGTTCCAGCTCCTTCGAATGATCGTCCTGATCATCGCGATCCTGAGCCGGGTGACATCGGGAGCATTGTCCGCGAATGAAACAACGTCCGTCGATGTGGTTGTTTACGGCGGTACGTCGGCCGGCGTCGCTGCGGCTGTTCAGGTGGCTCGTATGGGGCATTCGGTCGTACTGATCGAGCCCGGACATCATATCGGGGGACTGACGTCCGGTGGACTTGGATTCACAGACAGTGGTGACAAGCGAGTCATCGGCGGAATCTCCCGGGAGTTCTATCAGCGAATTCGCCGGCATTATGATCAGCCTTCGGCGTGGGTCCAGGAGAAGGCTTCTGACTATCCGCGTTATCGAGCGACTGACGATGCCATGTGGACCTTCGAGCCAAAGGTGGCTGAAGCCGTTTTTCTGCAGATGATGAAAGAAGCCAACATCAGCGTCGTCATGCGGGAACGGCTGAATCGTGACTCCGGCGTCAAAACGACCGATGGTCGAATTGTTTCCATCTCCATGGAATCGGGAAAGGTCTTCATCGGCAAACAGTTCATCGACACAACGTACGAAGGAGACCTGATGGCAGCGGCGGGTGTGAAATACACGGTCGGCCGCGAAGCCAACTCAGTCTATGGCGAAACGCTGAATGGCAATCAGGTCAAAGCCAATGTGCACAATCATCGATTTCTGAAGAACGTCGATCCGTACCTGACGCCCGGGGACTCCTCCAGCGGCCTGGTCCCCGAGGTGGAGAATGCTGGAGCCGGTGAAGAGGGAGCCGGTGATCATCGCGTTCAGGCGTATTGCTTTCGCATGTGCATGAGCAAAGCTCCGACCAATCGCCTGCCGTTCCCCAGGCCGGACAACTATAACGAGAAGCGTTACGAGCTGCTGTTTCGCAACTTTGAAGCGGGTGATCTTCGCGTTCCGATCAGTCCCGACATGATGCCCAACGGGAAAACGGACACGAATAACAACTGTGCATTTTCCACTGACTATCTCGGTGGAAACTATCGCTACCCGGACGCCAGTTACGCGGAGCGGGAGTCGATAATTCGCGATCATGAAAACTATCAGAAAGGCCTGATGTGGACTCTGGCGAATCATCCTCGCGTCCCGGAATCTGTTCGCACGCACATGGCTCAGTGGGGACTGCCAGCCGATGAATTTGTCGACAACGGCAACTGGCCACATCAGCTTTACATCCGGGAAGCTCGCCGCATGATCAGCGACTATGTTGCGACCGAACTTGATTGTCGACGAATCCGAATTGCACAGGATTCAGTGGGCCTGGGAAGTTACAACATGGATTCGCACAATGTGCGTCGCTACGTCACCGCAGAAGGTTATGTGCAGAACGAAGGCGATGTCCAGGTCTCTCCAGGCGGAGCTTATCTGATCAGCTACAAGTCGATTATCCCGGCTCGCGGACAGGCGACAAACCTCTGCGTCCCCGTCTGCCTGTCGTCATCTCACATTGCTTATGGCTCCATTCGCATGGAGCCCGTCTTTATGATTCTTGGACAGAGTTCTGCGACAGCCGCCGTTCAGGCGATCCGAAGTCAATTGGCTCTACAGGACCTGCCCTATGCCGCCTTGCGTGACCAGCTTCTGAAGGACGGTCAGGTGCTCGACCTTCCACCGGATGTGGAAAAGAAGGAACTGATCACGAAGGCGTCGCTCAAAGGACTGGTTATGGACGATTCCGATGCAAAGCTCACGGGCACATGGACGACCAGCACGTCATCCACGAAATATCTGGGCACCGGTTACCTGCATGATGGCGATGCGGAGAAAGGAGAGAAGACACTCAATTGGGAGTTCACGGCTCCTGCAGCCGGACGGCAGGAAATCCGGCTGGCCTACTCGTCACATTCGAATCGAGCAACCAATGTTGCAGTGACGATCAATGTCGCGGGTTCTGTTTCTGAAGTCACCCTGAATCAGCGAAAAGCGCCAATGATCGACGGGCTTTTTGTCTCGCTGGGAACCCACGATCTACAAAAGGGTGACAGGATTGTTGTCACGATTTCCAATAAGGCGACGGACGGCTACGTTGTCGCGGATGGACTGCAGCTTTTGCCATCAAAGTAGTCGTCTCAATCGCCTTTATGTGGTTGGATGATTTCGGCTACCCAAAACAACCAGAGCTCTGACCGCCGGGATTTTTCCTGAGCGGTACGGAGCCAGACGCCATCGTTTTCCATGATTAGGGAAAGCGTTCACCGGTGATCAGCGCGGTTCGGCATCATCAACCCCCATCCTCAAACATAATTTTTCCCGACCTCGCGTGACACTTTCGGCGTCACCGGAAAGAATCCAGGATACCACCGCCTTGTTTCGGTACGCGAATCACTTCGTACTGAACCTCCACCCCCTGAGTTCTCTCTGCTCTCCTTCCGATGACGGAAATCATGAACGCAAAATCGTCTGTTGATCCACTGCCAATTCTCAAGCATCTGGTCTCAATCCCCAGCGTTAATCCGATGGGGCGAGATGTTTCCGGCGACGAATACTACGAAGGCCGAGTCACCGGGTGGCTTGTTCAATATCTTGAAAGTCACAACCTGCCGGTGGAAGTCGTGGAAACCGCGGATGGGCGAGCCAACGTGATCTCACGGCTCGATTCTCCAGGGGCCACAAAAACGGTTTTGCTGGACGCTCATCAGGATACCGTCCCCGTCGATGGAATGACGATTCCGCCGTACAAACCGACAGAACGCGACGGACGCATCTATGGCCGAGGCTCCTGCGATGTCAAGGGCGGACTGGCCGCTATGCTGGCCGCGTTTACTCGCCTGTCGATTGATCAACCGGCTGGGATGCCCAACATTGTTCTGTCCATGACCTGCGACGAAGAAGCGACAAGTCTTGGAATTAATCATCTTGTCGGCAGCTGGTCCGGCCGCGCGCCCGCGTATCGACTTTGTCCTCAACGACCGGATGTCGCGATTATCGCCGAGCCGACTCTGCTGGACATCGTCGTGGCTCACCGCGGAGCCACTCGCTGGCAAATCCGCACCACTGGCCGTGCCTGCCATAGTTCACGACCGTCAGAAGGTATCAACGCGATTTATCGCATGGCCAAAGTGGTGCAATGTCTGGAAGATTATGCCACATGGCTGCCCGGCTCTCGTTCAGCTCATCGACTGTGTGGGCCCGCGACGCTCAGTGTCGGACTGATCTCCGGCGGCAGCAGCGTCAACGTCGTGCCCGACGGCTGCGTAATCGACATTGATCGTCGAGTCCTCCCTGGTGAAGACAGCATGGAAGTTCGCGCGGAAGTGATTGAACACCTGCGCAGCAAACTCGATTTCGATCTGATCCATGATGAGCCATATTGTCTGAGTTCAGCATTAGGCGATGAACTCAATGGACCGCTTGCAGAGAGACTCGGTTCCGCGATTCGCTCGGTCGTTGGCCCTCGCGAAATCATTGGCGTACCCTTCGGAACTCATGCATCCCGAGTCGCTGCGATCGGAATTCCGTCTGTTGTCTTTGGCCCTGGCGATATTGCTCAGGCGCATACGAAAGACGAATGGATTGAGATCGATCAGTTGCACAAGGCGACTGAAATCTACTACCAATTTTGTGCGAAGGGTGGCTAAACAACACGTTCAAGAAAGCGTCATTCCAGGCCGCTCATGAATGACAATATGCTCCATCCGGCTATGTCAACGGGCTGCTGATTCACGCCTCGGTGATGAGCAGGGAAACAATCGTCAACATCTTCCTCACCTGATCCGGGATCCTGCCTTCAGTCCTTCAGGAGACCTCACCATGCTGATCGGTTATGTTAGTGATGAACGCTATGTGGCTCAGGCGGATGTTGTTCTGGAATTCATCCATCCCTCGGGGGCCTCGTACGAATCACGTTCTCGCGCGAGCGGTGCGGTGTACGCAGATCTGCCGGCGGGAACTTACAAAGTCATCCTGCAAAAGGAGGGCTTTGGGGCGAAGTTCTCCAGTGTCACGATCCCTCCGGAGAAGCCTCATCAGTTCCGAATTCTGACTGATGGACTGCTGGGTTATGCCTGGCCCAAATGGGTTCGCTGTGGCGAAGAAGCGGAGTTCCGAGTTCACTCGGTCGAACAATACAAGCTGGAACTCTGGCGGTACGGCTGGACGCCTGAGCGAGTGAAGGAACTCGGCTGGCACGATGAGCACGGACCTCGCGCGACGATGCAGGTAACTCCCGACGGCGACTATACTCAGACCGGCGTCGAATGGAACAAGGTTGGGTACGCCTGCAGGACGCATCGACAGTATGTGACCGCTCCGGATCGCAGCGGTCTCTACTACTTCCGCGCGAGTACTCGATCGGGCCGCCAGTTCTCTTTCCCGTGGATCGTCGCTCCGCAACAACCGACGGCCAAAGTTGCGGTCCTGGCTTCGAACATCACGTGGAATGCGTATAACCCGTTCGGAGGCCGCAGCAACTATATTCATGCCGACCAGTTGCCGCCAACCCCCACGGTCAATGCCCGGTTTGAACTGCAACGGTATATTGATCCGGAACACGGTACCTGGGGCTATTCGGGTTATGTGCCTCTCTCATTTGAGCGCCCCGAGCCGTTCTGTCATATCGACTTCAACGAACAGATCACCGATCCGATCGAAGGTCGTCAGGCTTGTCATATTGCTCCGGCCGAATGGCGTCTGGCAGGTTGGCTGGAACAGCAGCAGATTGCGTATGACTACTACGCGGAAACCCAGCTGCATGATGGCACACTGGATCTCTCTGCCTTCAAGGTTCTGATCATCGCCGTGCATCCGGAATACTGGTCACGAACAATGTATGATCGCGTGAAGAAGTGGGTCTTCGAAAAGGGCGGGAAGCTGGTCTATCTGGGAGGCAACGGACTGAATTGCGAAGTGCTGCTTCACGATAACTCATCAATGTCGGTTCTGAACGGCAGCATTACGTCTCTGTGGAGTTCGGGCATGGGAGGACGCGACAGCCGCATGGCTGTGACTCACGAGTCCGAAGCGAATCTGCTGGGAGTCGTCTTTACTCCGGCCGGAGCGATGACCGGTGCACCGTACCAGGTGGTCGATCAGGATCATTGGATTTTCGACGGGACCGGCCTGAAGCATGGCCAGATTTTTGGCGCTGCCAGCCTGCATTGCCGTTGTCCCGGTGGAGCGTCTGGCCATGAAACTGACAAGCGATCGGCCTGGTCCCCTGCGAATACTCATGTGATCGCACGAGGACTAAACTGTGACGACGGTGGAGCAGAAATGGTTATCTTCGATACTCCATCCGGCGGACAGGTGTTCTCTGTCGGCTCGATCAATTATGTTGCCTCATTGCCTGTCGACAAAGACATTTCACTGATCACAGAGAATGTCCTGCGACGGTTCTTGATGTAGTTCTTTGTCAGCCGACTGGCGCTAGCCACGGGTGTTGATTCAATCACGCAGCGAGCAATTTCGCTTAACGCCGAGCCGCAGGCGGAGGCGAACCATGGCACCAGAGTCTGCGGCTTGCTGTTAAACGAAACGAACTGCCTCCTCAATTGCTGCATACACGCCTTCTTTCAGGAGTCCTCCCAAGTGTTCAAGTTCTCCCTGCGACCTGCAAAGCTGTTCCTTGGACTTCTGTTTCTCGCCAAACCTGCCTTCAGTGCGGACGTCAGGATGCTGGATCTGAACGACGACACCCAGCGACAAGTGGAAGTTGATCGTGATCCAAAGAAGTACATTGGCCATCCGACGACGTTGTTGCTGGAAGACGGGCAAACAATTCTGTGCGTGTATCCGGAAGGTCACGGCAAAGGCCCCGTAATCTACAAACGTTCGACTGATGGCGGAAAAACGTGGAGCGAACGATTGCCGACTCCTGCCTCGTGGGCCACATCCAAAGAAACACCCACGCTGTACCGCACGATCGATGCCACAGGGACAAAACGCGTTCTGATGTTTTCCGGACTCTATCCCATCCGCATGGCGCACTCGGAAGACGATGGCGCGACGTGGTCGGAACTGGAGCCTATCGGTGACTATGGTGGCATCGTAGCCATGTCGTCGGTCGAACCGTTAAAGACCGGAACCGGGCATTATCTTGCTCTGTTCCACGACGACGGTCGTTTCATTCGCAAAGATGCCAGGCCTGTACAACCCGCTGTCATGACACTGTTTCAGGTGACCTCCACCGATGGAGGACTCTCATGGAGCCAGCCCGTCACGATTCATGCTTCAAACGATCTGCATCTGTGTGAACCAGGACTGGTGCGATCGCCGGATGGGAAACAACTGGCTGTGCTCCTGCGAGAAAACAATCGCCGGTATAATTCTCAGATCATCTTTTCCAACGATGAAGGCAAAACCTGGACAGATCCGAAGCCTCTGCCAGACAGCCTGAATGGCGATCGTCATACCGCGAAGTATGCGGCCGATGGACGCCTGGTAATTTCATTTCGATGCAATTCTCCGAGAACAAAACCCATGCCGGCAAAATACGACGGGGACTGGGTGGCGTGGGTTGGAACCTATGAAGATCTGGTGGGTGGTTCTGAAGGACAGTATCTCGTTCGGCTCAAAGACAACCAGCACCAATGGGATTGTGCATATCCCGGCGTTGAACATTTATCCGACGACACGTTTGTGCTGACGACATACGGACACTGGCAAAAAGGCCAGCCCCCCTGGGTGATCAGTGTTCGAATGAAGCTTGAAGAGCTGGACGCGTTGGCAAAGTAACCGGCCGTCATTCTCACGGATCGCGAGGAGAGAGGATTTCAAAAACTTTGATGCCAACCGGGTCGTCGAATGCCAACCTCAGAGACCAATCCTTCGGGTTTTTCAGGAACTGCTCTTCGCTGAACGAATCACTTTCCCGCACCAGCAGAAAGTGGGCTCCGAGTTCAGCGCATCGCTGTAGCACCCGAGGTGTGATGCCGGAGACTCCGATCATGGCTCGCAGGTCGCGATGTGCCTTTGGGAAGAACCCGGAGAATCCATCCAGCAGCGGCTTCTCATGAAGAATTGAAAGGTACATCCATTCCGTCGTCACCTGAAACTCGCGATCGCGCCCATGAATAGCCATCGGTAAAGTAGCGACAGCTTTTCCAACAGGAGTGTTGTTGCGAACGAAAGCTGTCCATAACTGATGATCCTTCAAGTCAGGCACGCGCATAGATGCGTTTTCCGGTGGTGGCGTCTCCAGCAATCCAAGCAACAGCAGGCCGGACGTCAAAATGCCAACGCACTGACGCCGGGAGAAGCGTTCCCGGAGAGTACACCACTGCCATCCGGCGGCAGGTTGGCCAATCCGTCTTGGTTTTGACTCTAACGCAAACTTCGAAGCCCCTGCCGCCCGCCCCCGCAAGTTCCTGCTGAGCATTCGAATTCGAATCTCCCGGACACCGAAAACGAAGAGCAGGATCGTCGCCATCTGTGTCATGTACACGAATCGAAACACACTTCGAACTTGCCCCAATCCCGGAAGAAATCGAGCGAGGAAATTCCACGGCTGAAATCCCAGAACTTTCAGATTCGGTCCGAGAGCCAGCAGCCCTGTCGTGACGACCACGAGGACCAGGAAAAACATGAATCGCTGAGGCCGCTTACGACGTGCAATAAGAAGAGCTCCAATCAGCGCAATGCCTAACTTGATCCACCCAGGAGACATCCCAAAGTTTGTCGCATTAACTGAAGCGAACCATGCATCGCGTGGCGGAAGGATCAGGTCCAGCGGCTTCGCAGACAGACGCGTCACAGTTGCCTGATCGCGACGAAACTCAGGCTTAGACAACACCGAATGCATGGGTAAAAGCAGCATGAGCAGCACTGTGCTGCTTGCCAAAAACGACATAAACGTCAAACGCCAGAATCGGCGATTTCGAGGGAACATGCCTGAAACCAGCCGGCAAATGCAAGAGACACCATGGCAAAGAGGCCATGATGAACGCTGGAGGCAAACGTGGCGATCGCAGCCATCGCAATCGCTGCCGCTGAGCGGGGACAGGGGGCTTGACGATGGCGATCCAGTGAGTGCCACATCCAGAGAATTGGCCATACCGGAACCAACTGGAGAACCTCAAACTGCCGGAGACTGACCGGCAACCAGATCATCATTCCGCCGCCAATCATCGCCTGAACGGGGGTGCATTTTCGGCGAATCAGAACCCACCACGTCACTAGTCCATTCAGGATCAATGAAATGAGAAAGTAGACATTATAAGCGAGCACTGGTGAGCCACCGAACCAGATGACTGGCGCGACCGCCAGAGTTGCCGGCTGTGGCTCCGAAAATGTGAACGCCCCTTCAGTCGGAAAGAAGATCGGAGCATTCCAATAATCCCTGAACCCATGCCGTGCGGACAGCGAGTTCCACCACAATGCCCATGCATTAAACAAAGGGACCGTCAGAAGGTGATTGTTGCGGACGAGCAACGTCTCGGAGGGATTCGGGATGACCGGTCTCAGTGCAAACAGGCTGAACAGCAGCATTGTCAGGACTGCCAAAACACGTTTGCGTGTTCTGCACGAGCAGAGAAGGCCAGGGGATCTTGGAATCACCATTTGGTGTCAATCTGACCACAGAAGAGAGACGCCGAGCAGCCCAAATCGTTCACAACTTGCAAACGCCATTGTCGCCACAACGCAAAAACACGCCGAAAACATCACGAAACGTCAACATTCCGTTAATTGCCCGGATTGACGCAGCGATGCACAATATTTATCCTTGGGGTTCGCAGTTCGTACACCGCATGTTCCTTCATGCATGATATCCTGAAGGCGCGGATCCTGTCTCTGAGTTTTTGTATCCCTTTCTTTCGTTCCTTATCTATCACATCGAGGAGTGTTTTATGAGACTACGCCGTCGTGGCTTTACGTTGATTGAATTGTTGGTGGTGATTGCGATCATCGCCATTCTGATTGCTCTGCTGCTCCCTGCCGTTCAACAGGCTCGTGAAGCGGCCCGCCGAACTCAATGTAAGAACAACTTGAAGCAGTTTGGCCTCGCATTGCATAACTATCACGACACATTCAATACTCTGCCAGCACGCCAGAGTGGACCAGGCAATCAGGGCACTGCCAACACCGCCAACCGTGGTCGGTTCTCTGCGCATGTACCACTTTTGCCTTACATGGAACAGAAGAACACTTATGAATTGATTACGGGATCACTTCTCTATTCAGGCAATGGAGTGCCCTGGGCTAACGTGGATCCCTGGCTGAACGCCCCTCCGGGAATTCAGTGCCCTTCCGATCCAGGCGGTCCGGATCCGGGCAATGCCGGGCGAACCCGCGGGCTCAATAACTACGCCTACAGCAATGGTGACGGTGTAGGTCGCAGTGACATTGGTGGAAATGCAACAACCGCGCCAACAATCCGACCATCACGTGGGATGTTTGGAGCTTTGGTGTGCTACGGATTCCGAGACTGTATTGACGGGACGAGCAACACTGTCGCGATGGCAGAGCGTGTTCGCCCCACAGCGGTCAATTCATTCGGAAACATCTCTACGGTCATCTCAACAACTCCGGCAGCCTGTGCTGTCCAGTTGCTTCCGGACAAGACGCTGAATTCAGGATTTAACGCCGACACAATTCCTGGATTTCGCTGGGCCGACGGTGCAACCTGCTTTGCCGGATTTTCAACGGCACTGCCACCTAACTCTGCGTCCTGTTTCACAACAGCAACCGCAGGCCATTGGAATGATATGCTTGGGACTGTTTCCAGTCGCCATACAGGCGGTGCGCAGGTGTTGTTGATGGACGGCGCCGTACGATTCATCAGCGAGAACATCAACACCGGGAATCAGGCGACAGCAATTCCGTCCGATACCGGAGCTGGGGTGAGCCCCTATGGAGTTTGGGGATCGCTTGGCACGCGTGCTGGCGGAGAAGTTGTTGGCGAGTTCTGATTGGCAGTAGACTTCAGGTTCTACGGGACCAACTTTACTGTTTCATACGCATCGCTTTCGGGGCGGCCCGAAAGCGATGTGGTTGGTTTTGGGGCGATCGAAGTCTCCTGGTCTTCAGTTGCTGCGCAAAATCGTATCTTCCATTTTGTCCCAGGTGCATTGCATGTTTCAGAAATCGCCAGTGATCAGGACATTTCTCCTGATCGTCATCACCTCCGTCGGTTGTGGTGGAACCGACAAGTTTGCTAAAGCACGGCCAGCAACCGTGACGGCAGAGGGGAGTGTTGTCTACAAAGGAAAGCCGATTGCCGGGGCCACGATTGTGGCGGCTCCGGATGAAGGGAGCTTTGCTGCTGCTGCGGTGACGGACTCGTCCGGAAAATTCAAGCTCAGTGCGTTTCCTCCCAAAGCGGGCGCTGTTCCCGGGCAATACTCAGTCACAATTACAGCGGTGGAGCCTGCTCCTGTTATTGTGCTCCCGGAGGGTGTTCATGAAGATGATATTCAGCGTCCACCGGCCAAGCATTTGATTCCACAGAAGTACTCTGACGCGACGAAATCAGGTTTGCGACTGGACCTTCCCCCGGAGGGACGGACCGATCTTGACTTCGATCTTGCGGATTGATTCTTAAGCGTTTGCTGTTCTGGTTCCTCTGTCATCACAAGACGGAATTCAAACACGTTCCCTGGTGACAGAGGGGTTTGCAATGTTCTCTAAAGAGAGGCCAATATTTTCGCCAGCCCGGGATTGCTGACATCAGTCCTTGTTTGAATTCTGGCTGGCATGTGGAATGAGGTGTCTCCCCGGCAGGCTTTATTTTCCAGGTCATCCGTCCCCCTCTTTATTAGGAAGCTCCTGCAATGACTTCCCGTATACGCGCGGACAAGAAACACGGCTTCACGCTGATTGAGTTGTTGGTGGTGATAGCGATTATCGCTATTTTGATCGCGTTGCTTCTGCCCGCGGTTCAGCAGGCACGCGAAGCCGCAAGGCGAACGCAATGTAAAAACAATCTGCATAACATTGGGCTTGCACTGCACAACTATCACGATGTCTTCAAGATGTTTCCTCCCGGGCAGACCGGGTGTGACCTCTGGGGCGACAACTGTCCGGAAGGTGCTTGTGCAAACTGGGGTTGGGCCGCTCACATTCTGCCGCAAGCTGAGCAAACCGCGTTGTTTACTGCGATCAACATCAATCAGCCATTCAATCTGAGCGTGGATAATGCGACGTCCCGAGCGGCAATGTCACGGCCTCTCAATCTGTACCGCTGCCCCTCCGACACGGGCCCTGCTGTTAACCAGGAACAGCGAGTTCCTGCAGCCAATCACCGCGAACGTCGATTGCACCGATCCCGCATGTCAGGCGCTTGGCGACTTCGAACTATGTAGCCTCAAACAACAGCAACATTTTGAATCGAGATGCATGGAATGGCACCTATGGCAGATCTCAGCGACTGGGAGCAAAGCTACCCCGACCGGAATGCTGCGGCAGATGTCCATCAATGAAATTCTCGATGGAACGAGCCAGACCATTGCTATCGGCGAGCGAGCCTATTTGCTGAAAGGTGTAACTCACGGAGCTGCTGTCGTTTTTGGATCGAACGGAGACACTGCAGATCACAACAAGCAGGGACTTGTCTACAACCATGCCGGGGAGCATGGAAAATTAATGATACATGCGGATTGCCGCCGCGGGTTCAGCAGCCTGCATACCGGAGGCGCTCCAGTTCCTGCTCAATGACGGTGCTGTGATCTTCATCAGCGAGAACATCAATCATGTGACAGATGCCGCGATCAACAGCGTATTCGAACAGTTGATTGCGATTAAGGACGGGAATCCAGTCGGCGAGTACTAGTGTAGTGTCTCTCAAGTCCCTTCGTTTAACCCGTGACCGACAGGCCAGGCATTTCCCTGCTCCTGGCCTGTCGGCCACGGGTTAAACGGTACAAAAGCTCGGATTCATAAATCAACGAAAGAGAGACACTACACTAGTATCCTGTGAATGAATGTTGGATGAATACCCATGGCTGTACCATTGTTTTCCAACCAACAGCATTAGCCTCGCCCGTGGCCTATCGAAGTGCGGTCCCATCGTCGAACATCCCATGACTGGCGAAGCACTGATTCGACCGGCCACCATTAGTTCCCTGCGGTCCTGCGCCCAGGCGAATGGTTTGGTTGAGTATTTCGGCCTTCATTCACAGCCCTCCATCCCACTGGTAAATCTGCCTGCGGCGATCGATTGGTGGACCGGTCGACAGTGGCATCGATTCTGATTCTGTTTGCCAGACTTCAATCTCTGAAGTGCCATCTCTGAATTCTCAATGAGCCAGTACTATGAGCCTGCCCACAAGAACATTTTCTCTGATCCCGATTCTGCTGTTTGCCCTTCTGATGGGTTGTGGCGGAGTTGATCGTCCGGAATTGGCGACAGTGAAAGGCAGAATAACACTCGAGGAAACCCGTGCCTCTTGCGAAGGTGATCTTCATTCCCAAAAAATGGTGGTCAGTCTTCGTCCGGGGAGACAGGTCCGAATGGAGACTATGAACTGTTCTTTCGTTACGAAGAACCGGGAGCCGAATTAGGAAAACACACGATCTCCGTTTCAACTTTTGAACCACAGGAAGTTGCCGATGACGGAAAACGTCAGGGTGGGCGAGCAGAGATGGTGCCGAAACAATACAACACCGAGTCGACATTGGAGCGAGAAGTCGTCGCCGGCGAAAACGTGATCGATCTGGAACTCTGAGATGCGATAACTCTCCCTCGGTCAATCACTGTGATGAACGGCCTGCCCTGACATTCCGGATCATCTTTCTGAGCAGGTCGCAGGTGCTCAAAATCGCTCAGGAATCGTGAGCAAGGGAAATCTTTACGACAAAATAGGTAACAGCCTGGTTCCTCACTGAAACTCGGAATGTGAACACAATTGGCAGTCACCGGAGGGCTTGCCCGTTACGCCGGGAAGGCATTCAGGAGTGCCGTTACTCCCCTTCGGATATTGTTCCTGCGATATCAGCGCCGCGGATCATGGTGAACTGCGGACTGGTCACAATCGCCTCAATCGCCACCGAAAAGCGATAGTCATTGGCCTTTAACCGGGCGATCATCTCGTCGATCAATGGTTCATCGGACAGTTGAATCGAGCGACCGAGCCCATAACCCAGGAGGCGTCGGCAAAACGTTCGCAGAAAGTCATCGCGGCGAGCATTCAAAATGTAGTCTCGCAGCCCATCGGCTCCACTAACTTTGGTACCATCCGGCAGCACAGCGACGACATCGATTTCATGACCGCCCGCGTCTTTCGCACGCAGGCGGCCGATTGTGTCGAATTGTTCCAAAGCAAACCCAACCGCATCAATTCGCTGATGGCATTTCGCACACGCCGGATCGCTGCCATGGAGTTCTATCAGCTGACGTTCGGTCAGCTCCGGCGGCACCTCTTCCGGGAGTACCGGAACTCCCTTCGGAGGCCGCGGCAGTTTTTCTCCCAACAGAAACTCCGACACCCAGTTGCCTCGCAGAATCGGACTGGTGCGTGATGCGCCAGACTGTTTGGCAAGCGTCGCAGCCATGGTCAGGATGCCACCGCGAGAAACCTTTCTGGTGCCACTGACTTTTTGCCAGCCGTCTCCATTGAGCTCCGTAATCCCGTAAAACTGAGCCAGCTTGCTGTTCACAAAGGTATGATCCGCATTCAGCAGATCGAGAACGGAACCGTCATTGCGGAACATGTCTTCAAAGAAACGGATCGACTCTTCATACATGTCAGCTCGCAGATCCTTGAACTCCGGATAGTGCTGATCGCTCTTTTCATCCATCAGATCAAACTCTCGAATGTGCAGCCATTGGCAGCCAAATTCGATTGCCATGCGTCGCATTTTTTCGTCCGACAGCATCCGCCGCATTTGACTCTTCATGATCTCCGGTTGCCGCAGATTTCCGGTCGCCACGGCTTCTCGCAACGACTGATCCGGAAGCGACGACCACAGGAAATAACTCAGCCGAGTCGCCAGATCCTTATCACTGACAGGCGTGGCTTTTGTCCCCGGAAGTGCACCTTCACCGCGATACAGGAACGCCGGAGTCACGAGAACCCGAGCCAGCAACATCCGAACAGCTGCGTCGTGAGACAACTCCTGTGCACGAAGCTTCTGATAGAGATTTCGCAGCTGCTCGGCCTCCATGTCAGTGATCGGACGTCGCCATGCTTTGCCTGCGAAGTCCAGAACCGCCTGCACATGAACGGGCTCCGTCTCTTTCATCAGCTTCCGAAACTGCTCGGCCCGCTCCATGATGCCATCACGCATCGGAGTAAACGCACTGGGGTCGGCATCCTGAGTCGCAAACTGCCACAACTGTTCATAGGCGTCGACCAACGCCAGTGCATCCTGACTGACAAAGTGCATTTCATCCCATAGACGGTCCAGTTCGGCGGTCTCAGCTTCGTTCAGCATCAGGCGTTTCAGGTGGTCATCTTCGCGATAGTAAAGTGTCAGAGTAACGACTTCATCGACCGGCACGATCCTGGTGTAGCAAAGAGCAGCCGGAAACAGATTGCGGAAGTCGTCAAATTCTTTCAGCAGACGCTCTCGCGCCACGCTGTTTTCTGCCACCAGAATCGGAGCATCATGGCTCACTGGTTTATCGCCGTCGGACCATGTTGCCTTACCACCCCTGATCGTGGAAGCACTCGCCGCGAGACTGGAGAGTTTCTCTGGCTTCGCCGTCAGAACCTGCAACTGCACGGAGCCTTCCGCACCGGTTTCCGAGTGCAACGATGTCGTCGCGACGAACTCACAGCCCTCCACAAAATCAGCTGGAATCACAACTTCAATCACGGATGGAGCCTGCACACACAGATTCTCTGCAGCGATGGCCGTTCCATTCGGATGCTTACCGAACATCGCAGGATCGAGGCCGGCCGGATTTAATCCTGCGACCCCCTCGGCCGGTGCCGTTGATGCATCCGGCGTTTTGCCGCTGAGCAACTCCTTACGAACGGCAGAGAACAACGGTCCGTTTGCCGACGTAAGCTGTCGATACAGCACGGCGTCCGGAGCATCGGCGGCGATTCCTCCAGGCCCAGCGGTGAGTAACATCTGAACTTTGTCGGCCAGTTGCTTCTTCATCTCGGCATCAGTTGCGGCCTGCCATTGCGCAATCAGCGAACCAGCGGGAATGATCGTCTCTGCACCGCCGCCCGCATCGGGTTCACTGTAAAAGTGCCAGACGGCATTGTTGCCAAGTCGATCCGAATGAGGATTCCCGGCGAGAATATCCGGTGACACATCCTTCGCCAGATCCCACTCGCGAGCTTTCCCTTCAGTAACCACTTCGGTCAGATTCATCGCGATGGAAGTCATGTCACAGGAGTGTTCACCGTCACGCGGACCGACGATCAGCGACACAAGATCACCAGGCTGCACTGCGACGTTTTCCAATGGGCCGAATACGTGCTCTTCCGCACCGCCCGCTGTTCCGGCAGCCAGACGTTGACGAGTATTACCGCGACGCAGTTCGACCAGCCAGGTGACTCCATTGCCACAACCGATGTGAGCCCGCTGAACCTTACCGGACAACTTGACGTGGCCCGCGACGGGACTCTTCCAGCCGACGATCGCTCGCAACTTTGGCGATGGATGAACGCCAACACTGTGAGGATGCATGTCGCCCGGAATTCGCACGAATTGATCGGATGAATTCGCCAGCACGCTGAGAGCATCCGGACCGGTCCAGCCTTTCACAAAATCGTAATTCTCGGTCCGCTCCAGTTTGTTGGTGATGTAAGAATCAATGTGCACTTCTCCAGCACCGATTCCCAGATAGTGAAACCATGATGACAACATGGTTCGATCGACAGCATGCTTCGTGGCCAGAGCCTCCAGCGTCGCAGCATCGGTCGTTGCCCCAATTTCCGCCGCCGCATTTAAACTGGCGGCGGCCGTCGACAGAATCTGTTGACGATGGGAGTTCAGAGTCTGCACGGCTTGACGGACATCACGCAATAACAGATCCGGCTGGCCAGGAGCCACAAAGCGAGCATTCTCCCAGACGGCAAAGTCATTCTGATTGCCATCAGATGCATCCGACGAGGCAAGGTACAACGTCACATTCTTTCCGTCCTGCGGAGCGGGAAGCTTCATTCGCACTTCCTGACGAGCCGCGACGGGATTAACCGGAATCTGCCACGCTTTCGGCCCATCCCGCTTACCGATATGTCCAATCGTCGTAAACCGCCACAGTGTCTGCTGCCATTGAGCGATCGTGGCGACCAGCGCGGGAGCATCGTCAGGCCCGGCATCTCGCCATTGTCCGCGGATCATATCAATCACAAGCGACGGATGTTGATCGTTCAACGCAGTCCAGAGGTTTGTCAGATACTTCTCATTGAGTTGATGACGTTGGGCGACTTCTGCCAATGTGATCGTCTTTGCTCGCAAGGCCTCGCGCTCGATCAAAGTTGCTCGCAGATACCCTGCCAGCGGCAATCGTCCACCACCGTTCGTTTCGAACTGAATGCCCTGCAGGTTCACTGCCGTCGCACCGCCGCTGTCGGTGTAGCGAGCATAAAAATTGCGAATCTCGGACAGTTTTTCATTCGTCCAGTCCCGAGCAGTTGTCGATGGAGAGAACTCAATCCCGTGCGGCAGCAGCATCGCATGAGCGGCCACGTCTTTGCCGGCATCAAGATACTTCTGGACCAATGCCGGTGACATTACCAGCGCATTGCCGACGTTGGTAAAGCCTTCGCCCGCAGCGCTGTCGACAGGAAACTCCTTTGCAGGCTCCAGAGGAACACCGGTCAGGTCCTGAATCGTATATGTGAATTCCGCGTTGTTAAGACGTCGCAACACGACCGGCCCCGGGTCACCGGCGTTGGCTTTTGCATCGGCATCGAGGACTGCTCGCACCCAGTTCCGCAGTGCCTTATGTTCTACCTTTGATGGCTGAACCTCGGCTTCCCTGGGAGGCATTTCACCATCATCCATCATCTCGACAACTCTCTGCCACGGCACGACATTGCGACGCATGTCAGCGACAGAGGTGAATTGTTCCAGATCCAGCTCACCCTGCTTTTCCACGGCAGAATGGCAGTTCAGGCAGTACTTTTTCAGAGCGGCCTGATGACGCGATTCATATTGTGCCTGCAGCGCCGCGAATTCGTCGTTCTGTTGCGCGCGGGCCGGGGCAGAACACAGACTGACGCTCAGGAAAAGAATGTGGAAGATTGCTATCGGCAGGAAGGATCTCATGAGCGGCTCCGGTGGAGATTGAGTCGACTCGGCAGGAAAAAACGGCCCAAAGGCCGGTGCAGGCTGCAGAGGATAACATCTGCCCATAAACCGGTACAGCAGTCAGTCAAGCCACGATGCCTGCGATGTCGTAAGCGGGTGACCGGAATCACCAGCCATGTGAGGGCATGGGACTGGAAGTCATCGTCGTCCAGCGGACCGCTCACGCAGGAATTCTTCAGAACGCCCAACAAAACCGGGACTGGCTCACTGATCAGGAAATCGTCACGTGGAATGACTGGTGCACAGGGTGCCTGTCCCGGCTCTGTTAGAGCCTCTTAGTCCACTCCATGGCAACGGGTGCTGTGGGAGGTGGAAGGGGTGTAGTCGCGATTGATTGTTTAGGTAGGTCCTTTCTAGCGGAAAGCACTTTCGCCGTGAGGCGAACCTCGCGTGCAAGAGGTACAAGAATATCGGCCGAGAACGGTGGTGCCCGTGCACACAGGTCGCGGCAAGCCGCGAAGTCCTCCTCGGCAAGGATGACCTACCGAAATCCACGACTACACCCGGTGGAAGACGAAGTGATTATGACCTCGAAAACAGCGCTACTCCTTGTTACCATGGAACAACCACTGGGGTTCGAAGCCACGCCGGAACTCCGCCCCAGGACAAGCATTGCGGTGCTCTGAATATCGTGTTGGCGTAACCTGCACTGAGATAGTAATTGTTGAAATGCCTGCTCCGTTCCTTTATGCGAGCTATCACTGATGCATCCTCCGTACTGCGACCTGCGATCTTCCCTCGAAGCCACTCGACGCATGTTCCTGAGCGCACAGGCCGGGCATGTCGGGCTTCTGGCACTTGCCTCACTGTTGGCCCAACAGCAATCGGGTAGAGCTGGCGAATCAACAGCCGTCGCTCCGGATGTGACACCGAAGGCGAAATCGGTGATCTGCCTGTTTCAGAACGGCGGTCCCAGCCAGATGGATCTGTTCGACCCAAAAGCTGAACTTCAAAAATGGCACGGCAAGCCTTATCCCGCTGGCGATCTGGAAACGCACTTTGATAAGCAAAAGGGCAACGTACTCGGCTCACCGTACAAGTTTCGCAAGTGCGGGCAGTCGGGCATGGAACTGTGTGAACTGTTGCCTCATACCGGTTCTATCGCAGACGAGATCACTCTGATACGCTCAATGAAGACAGGGTCCGTTGATCATGAAGCAGCTCTGCGAATGATTCACTCGGGGCGACTGTTTGCAGGAATGCCTTCATTTGGTTCCTGGATCTCGTACGCCCTCGGTACAGAGAATCGGGATCTGCCGTCGTTTGTGGTGCTGTCTGATCCGGGTGGTCTTCCGATTGATGGCGAAAAGAACTGGAGTTCCGGCTGGCTGCCTGCGGTTTATCAGGGGACTGTCTTCCGATCGGGGTCATCGCCTGTGCTGAATCTGCAAAGTCCGGAAGGCGTTACCGCCGCAGTGCGTCGCAATCAGCTTGATTATCTTGGGAAGCTCAATCGTCGTCATGCTTCAAGATATCCGGAGAACTCCGAACTCACCGCTCGTATCGCAAACTTCGAAACCGCCGCGCGGATGCAGACTTCAGTTCCCGAGTTGCTGGATCTTTCCAGTGAAACGAAAGAAACGCGCGAACTCTATGGGCTCGATAATCCAGCGATTGAAGAATACGGGGCACGCTGCCTGACGGCTCGCAAGCTCGTCGAACAGGGTGTGCGATTTGTCGGTGTCTACATGAGCGGTCAACCGTGGGATACTCACAGTCGCAACGCCGAGAGTCTGAAAGGCTTATGCGTCCGAACCGATCAGCCCTCGGCAGCATTGGTCAAAGATTTGAAACAACGCGGACTTCTGGATTCAACAATCGTGATCTGGACCGGGGAGTTCGGACGTCTGCCGATTTCGCAAGGCCCTGATGGACGAGATCACAACCGCCATGCCTTCTCGCTCTGGATCGCCGGCGGTGGTTTCAAGCAAGGCTGCGTCTACGGTGCGACGGATCCATTTGGGTATGCGTCGATTGAAAATGTTGTCAACGTCCACGATCTGCATGCGACCATGCTGGCGTCATTGGGACTTGAACATACTCGACTGGCAGTGCCTTATGATGGCCGTGATACGAGTCTGACGGATGCGGAAGTGACGCATGCGAAAGTCATTCGCGACTTGCTGACCTGAAGCGTCACGGCTCGAGCCGATCATGCGACTGAATCAGCCGCAGGGCGCTAGCCCCGGTTTACCGTAATGAAATGCGCGGCATCCGGAACCGGGGGTAGTGCATTGTCAACGGTGAATTGAGGAGTTGTGTTTCGTAGGCCGGATAGTGACAGCGAGTTCCGGCTATGCGGAAGCAACCCGTAACGGCGGAACTCGCTCCGCCCGGTCCGGCCTACTTCCATCACAACATTGTTGACCGAGCACTAGCGCCCAACGGCTGATGAAATCAAGCCCATTACGCTCCGGCCATGATCGCGGCGATCAGACGTTCGCGAACCTGTTTCGGATCCGCGCCGCCGACTTGCTTCATGATCATCCCGATCAATGGGCCGATGGCGTTTTGTTTGCCTGCTCGGAAATCGCTGGCAGCTTCTGGTTTTGATGCCAGAGCAGCTGCGATGGCAGCATCCATCGCCCCGGTGTCGCGGACAATCTCCAGCTTGCGTTCTGAAATCACGCGATCCACATCGGCGGGAGAGATGGTCTTTTCTTCCGCTGCGTCAGATCGCAGGGCAGCATAAACCTCGCGAGCACTCTTTGTAGTGATGCGTTCGGCCTGAATGCACTTCAGAAGCGTCCCCAGAATCTCGGCTGTGACGGAGAATTCCTCGATCGTCACTCCGTCAGCATTCAGATCGCGAAGAATGTCCTGAGTCACCCAGTTGGCGGCCAGCTTTCCGTCGCCACACTGCTGACTGACCTGTTCAAACCAGGCGGTTAGGGCAGGGCCTTGAGACAGAATCACATTCGTATCGTACTCCGTGAGTCCCAGCACATTGCGGAAGCGTTCGCGTCGAGCGGCTGGAGTTTCCGGCAACGATCGACGAATCTCTTCGATCTGGTCGATCGTTGTCGTCACCGGCAACAAGTCCGGATCCGGGAAGTAGCGATAATCGGAAGACTCTTCTTTCTCGCGTTGCGTGAAAGTTTCGTTGCGATCGGCGTCCCATCCGCGAGTTTGCTTCGGAACTTCGCCGATCTTCTGTCCGGTCTTCTGCCATTGTTTCCATTGTCGACGAGTTTCATACTCGACGGCCAACTCCACGTTGCGGAAGCTGTTCATGTTCTTCAGCTCGACGATCGGCGTTGCAGTACGGCTGCCGTCCGCGTTGTGGACATGCAGATTCACGTTCGCATCACAACGCAGGCTGCCTTCCTGCATATTGCAGTCGGAGACGCCAATGAAAAGCAGCAGTGATCGCAGATCTTCCAGATATCGACGAGCTTCCGAGGCCGATCGAAGGTCCGGTTCGCTGACAATTTCGAGCAATGGTGTGCCCGTACGATTCAGGTCAACTCGACTGTCGGCTCCTCGACCAGATTCGTCATGGACATTCTTGCCTGCATCTTCTTCCAGATGAGCACGAGTAATCCGTATGCGGCGAGGTGGCTCGGCGGGATCATCGGCGGCAATCTCCAGCCAGCCTTTGGAACTGAAGGGCAGGTCGTACTGACTGATCTGATAAGCTTTAGGCAGATCCGGATAATAGTATTGCTTACGATCCCAGCGAGTGTATCTCGCGATCTCGCAATTCAAAGCCAGCGCTGTCTGGACGGACAAATCAAAGGCTTTGCGATTCATCACCGGCAGAGATCCCGGCAATCCCAGGCAGACCGGACATGTCTGAGTGTTGGGGTCATCAGGCCGAAACGCCGTGGAGCATCCGCAGAACAGCTTGGATTCGGTACGAAGCTGGACGTGAACTTCAAGTCCAATAACAACAGTGTATTCAGGGGTGGCCATAGTGACGGATCAGATTGCCTCGGCTGGTAAAGTTTCGTTCGCGGAAGTGTAATGCTGGCCGGACTTTTGTCACAATCTTACGAGGACCGCAAACCGCGTGTTTTCGTCGACTTCCCTCTCGTGAACCCTATTTCGTTCAGCGGCAAGCCAAAGAAGTCGGTGGCGGTGTCGCGTCTTCTCTGTGGCCTCGAATTGCTGTCAAACGTGTGGTGCTGGCTTCAGCCAGCAATCAATGGGAGTTTTGATCACTAACGTCAGACCTTCGCCGTACTTTTTCATCAGGCTGGGAATGCCGACGAAAATCGGCACCACGAATTTCGTCTATCGCTCACTTGCGACGCCCGTTCAGCACAATCACCTCTGCCTTCCGGAGATTTGTCGATGAGTTTCAAAACAAGAATTCAATCAGGCAACTCTGCGTTGTGGATTGCCTGCCTATTGACGGTACTGCTGTTATCCGGTGGTGACAGTTCTGCAGCCGAGTTCCCGGATGTCATCCTGCATGACGGAAAGATCGTAACCGTCAATTCCCGCTTCGAGATCGCTCAGGCGATTGCTCTGAAAGGAGAGCGAATTGAGGCCGTCGGCACCAATGACGATATTCTGCAACTAGCTGGCCCGGACACAAAGAAGATCTCACTGGGCGGAAAGACGGTTCTTCCCGGCCTGATCGATTCCCACGTTCACGCAACCGGTGCGGCCGTCTACGAGTTTGACCACGAGATCCCGCCGCTGGAAACAATCGATGACGTCCTGAAGTACGTTCAGAAGCGAGCCGAGATCCTGGAAGACGGCCAATGGATCATCATGAACCAGATGTTTATCACTCGCCTGCGCGACCAGCGGTTTCCGAATCGCCAGGAACTGGACTCCGTCGCACCGAACAATCCGGTTTACTTTCGTACCGGACCTGACGCTGCCCTGAATTCCATGGCACTGAAGCTGAATGGCATCGACAAGGATTTCAAGATCACTGACGGGCTGCCGGGAAAGATCGAAATGGATCGAGCGACGGGTGAGCCAACGGGCGTTATCCGAGCGGCTGGGCGGCTTTATCAAGACCACGTCCTCCAGAAATCACCTGGCCGGCAGAACGGATGGCTCAACTGGGCTTCTCCAGGACTACAACTCCGTCGGCATCACCAGCATCGTCCAACGTAGTGCGGGTGAGTCGGACGTGACGATGTTTCAGAAACTAAAGGATCAGGGCAAGCTGACCTGTCGCACATTTTTGTGCTGGGGTGTAAGTCCCGACGGTGAATGGTCCAAGGTCGCCGAGCAAATCCAAAAGGCCGCTGATCATCCGGCCCATGCTTATAACAATTTGTTATGGTTGCGAGGCGTCAAGGTGTTTCTTGACGGCGGCATGTTGACCGGCAGCGCGTGGATGCAGAAACCCTGGGGTGTCAGCACAATTTATTCGATCACTGACCCGGAATATCGCGGTGTACTGAATATCCAGCCCGATCGAATGTATGAAATCGCAAAATACTGTCTTGAACGCGACCTGCAGATCACCGCGCATTCCGTCGGCGATGGCGCGGTGAAGGCATTGGTCGATACGTATGAGCGAGTCAACAACGACTTCCCCGTGCGAGACAAACGCCCTTGTATCACTCATTGCAATTTCATGAGCGAAGAGTCCATTCTGAAGATGAAAGCTCTGGGAATCGTTGCCGATATTCAGCCGATCTGGCTTCATCTGGATGGCCGAACTTTACTGAAACAATTCGGCGAAGAACGAACCGGCTTTTTCCAGCCGTATAAGACCCTCTTTGAGCAGGGCGTTTTCGTCGGAGGTGGCTCGGATCACATGCAGCGTATTGGCAGTCTGCGTTCGGTGAATCCGTACAATCCGTTTCTGGGACTCTGGACCACACTGACTCGCCAGCCACGCTGGAGTGATTCACCGCTTCACCCCGAACAGATCATTACTCGCGAACAGGCTCTGAAATTTTACACGATCAACAACGCGTGGCTGACGTTTGAGGAAAAAGAAAAAGGCTCGCTGGAGCCAGGCAAACTGGCGGACTTGATCGTGATCGATCGAGATATCCTGACTTGCCCGGTGGACGAAGTAAAGGGAATTACAGTCGACCAGACATGGCTCGGCGGCAAGGTGGTGTACGAGAAAAAGTAGCCGTCTCGCTCCGCCAGGACATGCCTTCAACGTTACAGCGAGGTTGAGGGATGGGCGTACGACAGTCTCTCCTGGCAACGCGGCCAACAGGATCAGATGCAAACAATAAGGCCTCGTCTCGGCGGAGCGAGACGTCTACATTGGTGAGCGGCGTTGTCTGTCAATGGGTCCAGAAGTCTGCAGGCAACATGGATCGAAAGCCTTCGGGCTTGATCGCCATGACGGAGCAGGGCAATTCCGGCAACAAACGTTCGACGGTGCTGCCTGGCAACAGTCCGGAAACGCCGGTCTTTGATGATGTTCCCAGCACCACGAGGTCCGCGTTAACTTCCCTGACCGTGTCCAAAATGCACTGGTCGGGACTTCCGGATTTGATGTGCACTTTGACGCCAAACGGAAGTGTCCGAAAATCGGTACCGGCCAATTGCTGTTGGACAATGGCCTCGGCCTGTTGCAAAACTTCGGGAGTTGCATCGACACCTTCAACGGCATGGACGATGTGCAGTCGAGCATTCAGCGATTTTGCCAATGGAACGGCCGTAATGATTACATCCGCACCGACGCTGCCTCCGTCGGTGGCGGCGATGATGTCGGTGGAGTCATTGTCATCTTCACGAGGTTTTACGAGCCAGACATTGCCAGGAGCGAGCCGCAGAAGTTTCAGCCCCGTACTGCCAAAGAGAACTCGACGAACCGTGCCTTCATCCCGAGTTCCACAGATCAGCATACTATCGGGACGATTTCCTACACTCCGAATCAGTTCTTCCCACGCGCTGCCTCGCATGATTTTAATTTCTGCATTCGAAGCTGCGGCTTCGGCTGTATACTTTCGACACAGTTCTTTCAACACGGCTTCCGCTTCGGCTCGATCAGAAGCTGCGACTCGTTCAAGATCTTCCGGCTTCTTCAGCCAGCTGCCTGACGGCGTTGGAAGGACGGTCACAAGTGTAAGAGGTAGTCGTGACGAACCAGCAGCCTGAAACGCATGAAATACCGCCATGCGGCTGGGACCGCAAAGATTCGCCGAACTCCACGGACGACTCTTCGGCATTTCAATTCCCACGACGATTCGGCGAGAAAATGACATCGTAGTGTCCTGCGTGCAAAAGAAATGGACGACAAAGCGGTTCTAAAGTGTTCGCCAGCATAACGCCGGAGTCCACGATTCGGATCAAAACTTCCGCAACGCATTACAATTCCGTCAGTGGCCCCACACCCACAGTCGTGGTCATCGTCAGCGGATACTGATCCAGCACTTTCCTGATCTCATCCATCGTGACTGATCGCACGGATTTAAGGTCATCGGCGATTGATCGATACTCTTTCCGATACATCCAGTTGCCACCGAGCGACGAAAGCCGTCCCATGGGACGTTCGCCTCGCAGAACGACTCGAGACGCGACCTTGTTGCGAGCCTGCTCCAGTTCCTCTGCCGAGATTCCGTTGGCATTCACATCCGCGAAGACTTTGCGGCAACGTTCCAGATTCTTGGCAACCTGTTCGGGCGAACAACTGAGATAGCTCATCCACGATCCGGCACCGTCGTATTCACTGTAACTCAGATCTGCCGCTTCGGCATGACCGGGATCGACAAGTTCCCAGAAAAGGCGACTTCCGGAATCATCACCGATGACGACCGACAGTAACTCGGCCGCAAATCGCAGTTCATCGCGTGAGTCCGGGCCCACTCCCATCTCCATGATGTGCTGCTGCAGACTGCTTTCGCGGACGATCAGACGAGTATTCCGCTGAGCCTCAACGGGCGGCAGAAGTCTGGACGGCTGCCCCTGCGGAATGCGGCTACAGTACTTTTCAGCCAGAGCAACTGCGTCCTCGAAGCGACAATTCCCGGCAATTGCCAGAATCATATTGCCCGTGTGATAATGACCGCGATGATAAGCCTGCATCTGATCGGCGGTTAGCGCGGTGATACTGGCCTGGCTGCCGAGAATACTCTGGCCCAGCGGATGTCCGGCAAAGTGAGTCGCCATAATATGATCGTAGCACGTGAACGAAGGCTGATCTTCGTACATGCTGATCTCTTCCAGAATAACGTTCTTCTCCATATCAAAGTCTTCGCGGCGCAGAGATGGCTGCATCAGAGAAGACAGCAGTTCGATGGCACGCTCCAGATACTCCGGAAGCACGGCCGCATAGTACATCGTGACTTCTTCGCTGGTCGACGCATTGTACTTGGCACCAATTTCATCAAACACGCGATTGATATCGTCGGCGGAGAATTTCTCATCGCCTTTGAACGCCATATGTTCCAGGAAGTGACTGACTCCGGAGACCTCACTCGTCTCGTCTCGTGAACCCGTGCGAACGAAGAATCCCGCCGCCACGCTGTACACGGCCGGGTTGGTTTCCGCGATCAGAGTCAGTCCGTTGGACAATGTGCACTGCTGAAACTTCATACTCACTTGCAGTTTCTGTTGTATCGATCAAAGAGCTTTTGAAAATTGTAGGTTGGACATTCTTGTCCAACTTGAGTTCTACAGCGAAGTCACACAGGCCGGATCCAGACTCTGTGGTCCCAGCGTTACCAGAACCATTGATTTCGGAGCATACTCCTTAGCAAACTCCCGAACCTGTTCCGTGGTCAAAGCATTGATTCGAGCGTTGATTTCATCCAGCGTCACAACTCGATTCAGATGATAAATATCTCTGGCCAGCGATGAGGCGCGTGAGGTCGTTGATTCCTGTTGCATGATCAGCGAGCTTTTGGCTCGAGCCTTACAACGCTGCAGTTCCTCTTCGGTGATTCCTTCGTGAAGTCGCATGATTTCAGCAACAGTCACATCCAGTGTTTCCTGAGCACGTTCCGGAGTCGTCCCGGCGTACGCGAAGACTCGCCCTTCATCTCGAAGCGTGCTGAGCGACGCAGAGATCGCATAACACAACCCACGTTTTTCGCGAACCTCGGTGAACAAACGAGAACTCATGCCGCCGCTGAGCAGGCTGACCGCCGCCCACGCTTCGTAGTAGCGTTCGTGACAGTAAGGGATCGTTTCCCAGGCAAGACCAATATGAGTCTGAGCGGAGTCGTGTTCAATGTGAAACGGCGACTGCGGAAGTGTGCCTCGCCCCGGATCAGACGACGGGCACGATTTCCATGATCCGAAGACGGCTTCGACTGTGTCACGAATCTGAACGGGATCAATATTTCCCGCGATGCCCAGAATGGATTCATCGGGCGACATGTTGCGGGAGTAGTGATTGCGAATGTCCTCGATGGAGATATTCTCGAGATGTTCCAGTTCGCCCTCAGCCGCGTTGCCCCACGGAGCTGCATAGCTGTATTCTCGCAGAACCTTCCCAAGTCGCTGGCGGGGTTCATCCTCCATTGACATCAGGCTCTGTTCGACCAGATCCCGAGCAGGTTCGAAGTCGTCGTCGGCCAGATGGGGCTGAGTCACCATGCGACCAATATACGGCAGCGCATCGCACAGTCGATCGGCCGTAGTGGCTCCCGTGAAATTGATGTGAGCACTGCCCACATGAACTCCGCGCTGCAACCCCAGATTGTCCATCGCAGCACAGAGCTCGCGGGCGGAAAGACCACCCGCTCCGCGAGCAAACATTTCGGTCAGAATCGCGGCGGTTCCACACTTATTCGCGGGATCGCGCACGCCACCGGAAGGAACCAGCAATGTCATGGCCGCGGACTGCACGTCCTGCATCGGTTCGACGATTACGAGCAGACCATTTGCCAGACGAAAACTGTTAATAGGTTGCGACATCGAGTGCAGAGAACTTGAAAGAGTTATTGAGGGTGCAGATTAAATCAACGACAACACTGGGTTGGCGTGGAAACAACCACCTGACGTAGCCGAACTGGTGACAGTTCGGTCCGAAGTCTTACAACTTCGGCCACCACAGGCAGTTCCGTTCCTGGCCTTACTTCGCCACCGGCAGATTGAAGTCACCGCCAATAGTTCTCCACATCGCGTGAACATGGTTCGCTTCGTTCTGAGTATTGTTGTACTCAACGATAAACGTCGTACCCTGAATCACGTAATGATGGCGTTTGTTAACTTCGGAGTCGCCCCACCACGCCATGCGGATATCATCCATCCCGGACTTTTCGATCGCCTTCATGCGATCTCGAACAACCTGAGCAGGCATGGCTGACATATATTCGCCCAGCAAGCTCTTCAGCATCTTCTGCTGGTCCGGTGACATCTCGGCGTATCGCAAACCCACAGCCGCGTCGACCACTGGCTGAGGAGCCCCGGCCCCGCGAATGTCGTCCGGTGCGGTTTCAGAAATCCACATCTTCTTCTTTTGTTCTTCGTTGCATGCTTTCAAAATGTCGCGAGCGATGTCTTCACGGCCCGACAGAATTCGCAGTTGTCGCCCCGGACCTGCATCAATCAAAGCGGGATTCGCACCGAACATTTCTGGTGTGCTGCTGACAACGACACCGTCCTGAATACTGAAATTCAGAGACAGGTGGTGGCCTTCAAATCGCCATCCCCAGAGGCCGGTTGGTCCAGGTGTTCCGAAGATCGTGACGTGATACTTATGAGGATGTCGTCGGTTGCGGCGATAGTCTTCTTCGCCAGCCTCGAAGAGATAAAGCACCTCTTCAAGACTGCGAACCTGCAGAACTTTCGCATGGCCGGCGGCAGACAGTCCCACTTTGACAAGTTCTTCTGCAGCTTTCTTTTGCTCGCCCGCCTGATCCCACAGCACGATACCGTTGCGATCCTTTGGAATAAAATGCCAGTTGAGTCGTTCAGGATCGTCGTACTTATACAGCAGTTTTTTTCTCTGATCTTCCGGGAGTACTTCGATCAGCTTCTGAGCAGCCTCAGCCATGCTCAGCCCGGGCTTGTCACTGCCATCGTCGGCAAGCACCGCAGAACAACTCAACGACAGTCCTGAAGACAAAACGCCTATCGCACAAAAAAGCAACCGAGTTAACATAGGTGGGATTCCGTGGGGAAGGTTGAAAAATCAAATAAGGAATGAGAGTTGTTTCAGACTCGTCGTCAGTCACCGTCGAGAGATTCAGAAAGGTTTGGGTGGAGACTCAAAAAATGGGTCAGCAACCAGGACCAAAGGTCGGAAAGGTGATGCTTACGATTGGTTCCTGTATTCTTTTCTGAGCCCAGGCACAACACTATCCTGGTGGCCACGCAAGACCTCGACCACCCATGATGTGAATATGCAGATGGAACACAGTCTGACCACCATGAGCACCGGTGTTCACCACCGTTCGATATCCACCGTTCAGCCCCAGCAGGCTGGCAACTTTGGGAACGGTCAGCATGAGGTGGCCGCACAAGGCCGCATCGTCTTCTGTCAGTTCATTCAGAGACGCCACCGGCTTCTTCGGAATCAACAGGACATGGACCGGCGCCTGTGGATTCACATCGCGAAAAGCAAGGCAATGGCTATCTTCGTAGACAATATCGGCCGGGATTTCGCGTTGAATAATTTTCAGGAAAATCGTCACTCAATTCCTCACAGCAGTCTGCAATTCTGACACGACAGAACCCAATTCGGCCGTAAAACCGCACCAGATTCCGACTATCCACGAGTTATGAGTGAGAAGGTATCAGGAATCGCAGGAAACACCAGTGAGGCGAAAGGCATCGCACTCGCGATCAGAATTCGAATCGGCCGCCGCAATTGGCCAGCCCTGATCTGAACCAGCTTGGGCAGGAGATTCCACGAATGCGAATGAACGCCGCCCCGGTTGAACGTCAGAAAACAGAAAACCCCTGAACAGGAACTCGATGGGTTGCCATGCGAGCCATGTCAGGGGTTCAGATCGGGCCGAGCCGTTGCAGCGGCATACGGACGGCGACTTCAAAGGATCCCGAGACTTCAGGGATCCTGATTTGCATCAAGTCAGATTAGAACTCGCCTACGACTTCTCCGCCTTGAAGAGTGACGAGGCCCACCAGAGTTGCTCCTGAGATGTTCTCACTCAGGAATCTTACGGAGCCATCGGCCAACAAGGCCTGTGCACCACCAATGTGGAATGAGTACATTTCGCTGTCATTAGTACAGTTCATGCTGCAGGTCCCAACAATGGTTGGTGTTCCGCTGCCGGACGTATTGTTCTGCAGACCAGCAGTATTTGCACCGTCAATGCTGAACCCGTTATTGATGTCGGCCCAGCCCCAGCCATCAGCCGTAAATTGAGTACCAAAAGCAATATTGCCGACGCGTGGATTCACGCCCGGATTTCGACCAATGTACTGACGGGGCCGCCCAGCGTCCTCGGCAATCAGAATGGTGTTCGAGGTTCCGTCAGTGATGTCACGAATCTTTGTGCCACCCGGGCCACGGCCAAGTCCTCCCATTGCGTCCTTGGTGTTAATGGATGGCAAACCGCTGGCGACGATAAACGCGTTGCGAACCGCGTTGATGGAACCGTAGTCATTGTAGCCCCAGATTGGCTGTCCCGTGCGAGATGCACTCGTGATGCCATCGTAGAGCGCCTGAGTTGGCAGGGTACGACTACCTGGCGTTGATGGGCAAACAAAAGCCGCCAGCTGTGTCGTCGTGATAGGGTCGTTGGCAGGAGCATACCAGTTGATGTTGAAGTTGTACTGAGAGTACATGCTGGACTGCTCAAGAAACGGCAGAACCATCACGTTCCAGGTCTGCTGGAACACAGGAGCAGACAAGTTGATGCGGCTGGGAGGAAACATCCCGTAGGTGCCTTCATAATTGTGCAAAGCCAGCCCAATCTGCTTCAGGTTGTTCTTGCACTGAGTTCGACGTGCCGCTTCGCGAGCCTGCTGAACAGCAGGCAACAGCAGTGCGATCAGGATTGCGATGATCGCGATGACAACCAACAGTTCGATCAGCGTAAAACCTCGTGAAGCTGATCTGCGTTTGACGTTTAACATGAACCAATCCCTTCGATTTTCAGAGTTTCAGGCCATCAGAACCATTCCGACAGCACACAAAAAATCTCAATGACACATGACACAATGGGTCTTGCGATCAGACTTCACTCTTCATCGCAGCCCCCCCCCTTCCTCTTCACATGCCAGCGCTTCATTTTCATCGCCCGCGGAGACCCCGATAAGCGGTGCCCCTGCTACCGTGTCTTCAGGTTCCATCAATAATGGCCTCAGTGAGGCCTGGTTTGACTTCAATTTCAAGCCCCGACATCGCTGGATTTTGGTAACGACGCGGCAGCTTCTCAGGACCAAACTCCGGATCACTGGACGACTTTGTCAACTTGTCAGCCCAGGAAACAGTCACCTGATACCTGCCCTCCGGAGCACCATCTTCAGGCTGGTACGTTGTCAGTGAAAACTTCCCGCTCTCATCAGTGATTCCGTGCGGAGTTACAACTCCAAGTTCCGGAGTTCCGGACCCGTGCAGTGATACAATCGCACCGCTTGCTGGTTTGCCGTTAACATTGACAATTCCTGTCAGCGGATGCAGGGCCACCTGAGGTGCATCCTGGGGAGGTTCGCCACATCCAGCGAAAGAGATCGCCGCCAACAGGGCAGTAATTCGAAACTTCTTCATTCAGAAAGGTTCCCAGAGGAGAATGTTAATTTGAGTACAAATCTTCTGGCACTTCTGTGCTCCTGAACCACTTTGTCGGGGCTGACTGTTAAGAATTTATGAACCCCACGGAAGAATTTCTTAACAAGAATGACGGGGGCCTTCTGCACTGTGATTTTCTCAGCGTGACCGGGAGAGTTTATGAAGAAGACACCTCAAATCTGCACCAACCACGGTGAAGGAAATCGGACCCGCAGGTCGGTTTGAACAGTGGTTCGAACTGACAGACGTCAGGGGCGTGGCGTCGGATCGATCTGCATTGTGCAGCGAAACACTGAAGGGTTAAGGCCTTGTTCCGAGTTAAACCTGCAACATCGCTCTGTGAGAGCGTGAGCCATTCCATGGGAGCTCGCTCGGGAGTGTTTTTCCGTCGGAAATCGAATACGTTCCCTGCTCAAAACCCTGTGTCGATTTGTTCTTCTCCTCTTTTGATTTGACCTGTTTTCTTCTCCTCTAATTTCAGCCCCGCCCTCGCGGCGCTGAGATCAAATCTTCGGAACAACATGCTGAAATCTTGTCTTCGCTTTTTCGTTGATCAGGTTGTTCATGTTCGAGCTTTCTTTTCTCGAACGGCTTTTGATCGAGCAATGGTGTGGACCGTCGACCATCGCCGAACAACGGCCCTGGCGGTACTGGTCATCACGCTTCTGGCCGTCCTTGGATACGTCCGCCCACAGGCTGTACGAGAACTGTTTGTGTCTCCGGCCACGGAAGAGAAACCGGTCGCAAAAAAATCCGGTAAGGAAACAGCTCGGGCGGTTCCGAATATCGATGCCGTAAGTCTGTCCCAATCCGACGCGGTGATGGTCGTGCAGTCGGAAATTATCATCGTTCTTTACTCCGCAGGGAGCAAAGGCGATGAGACACGTAGTGAGTACGCTGGAGGAACTGACTACGTCGATCGCATCCTGTGGATGGATCGAGTGCCCATGCTGAATATCTTTGGCCTTTCAGAGCCATTGTTTCCTCGCTCTGAAGCGTTTGTCGAGCGATTCAAAGCCGCCAAAGAGAAGGCTATGAATCACCTCTCGTCGGCGGGCATCTGGTGTCAGAAGACGGCCAAACCATGCTCTTACTGGTCAAATTCGACTGGGATTTTGTGCGCAGCGACGAACAGCGCACGACGGAACTGCGGACCGTGGCTGAAAAAGCCATTGCCGAGTTTCCGGATGTGTCTTGCCAGCTTCATGGTCACGGGCGATACGCCGGCACGTATCACGTACATGAAGGCTCATGAAGCCAATCAGGTAAAGTACCAATTGACGGCTATGGCGTAATCGCGGTGATGGCGATCATCCTTTTTCGAGGCATCCGCGCGGTATTAATTGTGTCGCTGGCCCCCGCCATTGGTGTCTCTTTGACATGGGTTTTCTGAGATTTTTCCAGCTCGAAGACAACCCATTCAACGATGTCATCCTGCCGGTTTTGATCAGTCTTGTGGGCCTGACGGATGGAGTTCATCTGACTGTTCAGATTCGCAAAATGCGAGCGGCTGGGTTGACCGAACGACTGGCTGCTCGCACGGCTTTTGTACATGAAGTCGGTTACGCCCGTATGCTGACATCGCTGACGACTGCAATTGGATTCGGATCGTTATCTCTGGCCAATAACGTCTGGGTTAAAGACTTCGGCTGGTGTAGTGTGATTGGAGTCACACTGACATTTATTGCCGTCGTCGCCATCGTGCCGCTGGTCTGCTCAACTCGTCTGGGCCGCAACATTCACCTCGGCCACGAAAAGAGTCTGATCGATCGCAATCTGACTCGCATCGGAGGGTTGATTGAATTGGTGCTGCGAGCACCGCGGCTGGATTGCTTACTCGAGCATCGTCGTGACGATTCTTCTTCTGGGGATCTCCTTCACCCTGCGTCCCGATCAACGCCGCTCGAATGCTTTGCCGGAAAAGAGCGAGGCTTCCAGGCCGTGATTATGTGATGGACAAAGCTTTGGGAGGCCTTGAATTCAGAGGTTGAGATCGAATGGTCGAAAAAGGTGGCTGACAATTCGCCGGACATTTTAAAAACCATCTCGGAAGTGGACGACTTATTGAGATCAGAGCCGATGATTGGTTATCCACTGTCGATACGCAATCTTGTGGATACTTTACCCGGCGAAGGACCGGCCGAAGAACGGCATGTCGATGATTGAATTGTTGCCTCCGCCTTTGAAGCGTGCGTTCTATACTCCCGAGCAACGACACGCTGTTGTGACGTTTCGAGTGGCAGGATCTTGGGATTGCAAAGTTCGATCCGGTCTTCACGCGAATTACGGAAGAATCAATGCGAAAGGGATTCAGCCGCGACATCCCGGATTCAGGATGAAACTCCGTGGGCGATGCGATCTGGCGATGGAAGAATCTGTATCAGATCGTGATTGACCTGACGGCCGCCTCGGTTCCGCGCTCTGATCACTTTTTGTTCACTGGCACTGGCTTATGTCATGAATCGGCCTGATCTCGACCGTACCCAACATATTCCCCTGGCTGTGACTGCAACCTGGTTGGTGTGGAGGAACGAGTCTCTGGAGCCTGGGATCAGCGTCTGTGCCTTCACCGTCTGTATGGGCATTGTCGTCGATGACACAATTCACTTTCTCAGTCGATTCGATGAAGAACAGCGCACCGCAAAGAACCGCCACGAAGCGATCCGCAAAGCCTTCGGAAATGTCGGTGTGGCTATGGTCATGACAACGTCAGTGCTGGTAGCGGGCTTTGGTACCGTGGCTTTCAGTGATTCAAGAGATCACTATATCTTCGCATCCATGGGAGCTATCACCATCGCAGCAGCTTTATTTGGTGATTTGATTATGCTTCCGGCAATGCTCGCCTGCTTTGCGGAAAAAACTGACGAAGAGAAATTGTCGTGACGCGCTGGAAGACTCGTATGAGACGTCTGCTGTTCTGGGTCGGGATGCTGTTGATTCTGGTGGGAGGCGTTTTCGGTTCAAAATACTGGTGGTGGTTCCACGCGCCGTATACGCTGACACCAAATATTGTCTACGGTCAACGCGATAACAAGCCGCTTGTGATGGATGTGTTCCAACCGCCAAATCACAACGGTGCGGGCGTGATTCTGATGGTCAGTGGCGGCTGGAAATCAGGGCCGGGTTCCGTCAGGCCGTTCCTGTTTGCCCCGTTTCTGCATCGTGGTTATACCGTCTTTGCCGTGCAACACATTTCTCAACCGGAATGCCTGATCGGGGATATCGTGGATGATGTGCTGCGATCAGTGCGTTTCATTCGGCATCACGCGGCCGATTACAAAGTGAACCCGGATCAACTGGGAGTCATCGGTGGCAGTTCCGGAGGACATCTCTCCCTGATGTTGGGAACTCGCGGAGGCCCCGGTGATCCCAACGCAAACGATGAGATTGACCGCGAATCCAGCGAGGTGCAGTGTGTCGCCTGTTTTTATCCACCGACAGATCTGCTGAACCTCGGCAAATCAACCGAGAATCCCGGTGACGGCGGACCACCCAAAAGCTTCCGCAAAGGATTTGGTCCGAAAGCCGAGGCCATGGACACGTGGAAAGAACTGGGACGCGAACTGTCACCGATCTACCATATCACGCCACAAATGCCGCCGACCATGATCGTGCATGGCGATGCCGATACGCTGGTGACAATTGATCAGTCCGAGCGATTCATCGAAAAGGCCAAAGAACTGGGTTGCACAGTTCGCTTCGAAGTCCGCCCCGGGAAAGCTCACGGCTGGCCGACAATGTTCCTCGACATCGTCCGCTTCGCCGATTGGTTTGATGAACATCTGAAGTCGGAGTAACCACTGTCAAGCCACAGCCACATGCCATGAACGTGAGCGGAATGGCGCTAGCCACTGGTGCCTGTCTTTCAGAGCACCAGGAAACACCGGCGGCTAGCGCCGTTCCGCTCACAGAGAAGTCTCCAAGCCCTCCGCCACCGGGTTTACCCCGGTGGTTCAACGGCTTTTGCGCCACTGCGTCGTCGAACGAAAAAATGTACGTTGGACATTCTTGTCCGACTGCGTTGCGACGGGCAAGAATGCCCATTCTACAAAAGTACTCAAGATAACATTACCTCGGCCGTGGCGGCGCGCCACGTCCCGGTCCGCGTTGTTCTGGCTCTTCTGGTGTCTGCCCAACAATGATCTCAAAGGCTGCCGACAGTTCCCCGATCTTTGAATCCCTGATCGCTGCGAAATCTGCGGTTACGGCAGCTTGTTGATCGCCCAGAGATTTGTAAATCCCGTCGCGAGCATTCCCCGGATCATCCTTCACAAACAGCTGAGTAGTCAGCAGACGCTCCCGGCCACGATTGACTGCAACGTGAATATGAGGAGTTCTTCCGGGATATGCCACGGGTTTAATGGTCCGGAAGTAATAACGCCCTTCGGGATCCGTCAGGAATCGACCATAGCCCTGAAAATTGCGATCTCGCTTTTCTGCGTTCGAAGTTCCCGAATGCAGATACGCGCGTATTGATCCGCACTGCCAGATCTCTACGGGCAGTCCTCATCGGAGCTCGTCAGAGACGGAACTCGGCCTGTTAAATGAGTAATCTCGCCCAATGCCGGGTTATGCCGTCGGTGATGATCAGCAGATCATTGTCCGTGTCGAGCGGCAACTTGTCCGGATAAAACGGGCCTTCGGTCGTTCGGGGCGTTTTTGCCAGATCTTTTGCAAACAATCCCGGAGTTGCACTGACCGCCGCAATCCACGCCGCCCGACTCACAAAATCCCGACGCGAAACCATATCCACAACTCCAATGAAACAACGATGAAGAAACGTCCAGCCGGATTCGATCCACAGAATGATAAAACGTCTGATGCCTCAGGAGATACGGAGAATTCAAGCGAGAATCCAGCCGGACAGCGCCAGGTTCGATGCAAATGGGGCCAAAAATCTATTGCCCTGAAAAGGTTCTCGACAGCCCCATTGAGTCGCTGACGCTCCTTCATTCGCGACCAATCCGTGTGTTCAGTGTATTCCGTGGTGAAGAATACTGCGCATACCACACTTCTGAAACCACCTGAAACCACCGGAAAAACGAACCCGCACGGTCGACCGGCAACCGAAGCCCGCCGTGCAAACAGGCGTTTCGTTCAGTTCCACATCAACAAAGTCAATCAGCGGTAAACTCCGCCGCTCTCGGAAAGTGCCGTACAGATCCGGTACTTTTTTGAGTCCTGCTCCCGCCGTAGCGTTGGCTTCAGCCAACGTGGCCGCCTTGCCGTTCGACGTTTCCGTAACGGCGTCTCACCTTCCGATTCTTCACCCGCAGCATCAAAACAACCATCGCCTCAACGAATCGCTCGCCAGGACAAAGGTCAGCCAACTGGCAGAAGTGGCAAGAATTGAGGCTGTCACCATCGTGATAGCGATCTCGGAGATTTGAAGCGTGGCGATGGTTATGCGACTGCACCCCAGACGGAACATCGTCATCATCTCCGCGGCTCGCAGTCGCATCGAAAGTGACAACACCAGAGCCAGCAACAGTCCCGTCACCACCGCCGCTGCAATAGAGCACAGCCACACCATTTGTTCGATGCGAAAGACTATGCTCAGCAGTTCCTCTACAACCTCCGGTGGCTTCAGGCATTGAGCGGTCGAGTCCGACGATGAGTATCTGCCCAGAATGCGCACGCGGGATTTTTCATCCCTCGGAACAACGATCACAGCCGTCAGCGGAAACGACTCCGGTTCGCCATGAAAATGGAACGAGTCGATATTGCCGGGAGTGATTTCCGTGAATGGCAGAACTCCGGCATTGGCCGTGACGGAAGTCTTATCATCAGAATTCAGCAACAAGGCCGGATCCGTCTGCGGGCTGACTTCCTGATGTCCATGCCCGATCCCCGCGATCACCCAGGCCGTTCGTACATCGGTAAACACGGCATCGTCGTCGGGTGAATGAGACGGCTGCAGAACGCCCGTGACTTTCATCTTAAGCGGGTAATCGCCAGCCAGATTAAACGCATTCTGCGGAGCCGAGAGTATCGAATCGCCGGCCTTCAGCGACATCGCCCTGGCCACGCGAGATCCCAGGACGCAATCACCCAGCAATGACAGCATCTCTCCCGACTCTATCCGCAGCTGTCGAAATTCAAAGTACTCGGGCGATGTTCCGACAATCGGAGCCCCATCGACACCAGGCTGCGACTGTGCTCGAAATCTCACATGCAGAGGAATCGCGATTCCCAGCCCCGACGACGCCATCTGATCGACCTGAGCCATCGTGGTTTCGGCCGGAGGCATGGCTTCAAAGTACAGAGCATGCAAAGCGAGATCGACTCGACTTCCCGGGGCTCCAATGATCAATGGCGTCGCAGCGGCTCGAGCAGAGATCTCATTGCGAAACTGATTCAGCACCAGACGCACCGTCACGGGCAGCCAGATCGTGATCGCCAGACTGAGCACTATGATCAGCGAACGACCGCGATGCCACAACAATGATCGCCAGGCGAGAAACAGGGCATGCTTCATGAAGAGTTGGCTTTACGGAAGCTGATGAACACCTGCGGTTCCGTCTCCGTTAGAAACCACGACTCGACGTCCATCCGGATCGAATTGAGCATAATTGCCAACTCGCCCCACGCGAGTTTCATACAATAGACGTCCATCGGCGGTGTTCCATAACTTCAACTGCCCGGAATAGCCATATGACAGCATCTGCTCGCCATTCGGACTGAACGTGACACAATGGATATAGTCTGTATGACCAGGCAGAGTTCGTTGTTCGGTGCCCGTGATCATGTCCAGCACATGAACTTTCCGGTCGGCTCCCGCAGCGGCGATTAATGTTCCCTGCGGATGCACGGAGACGGAATACATGGTTGACGGATAAGTCGTGAGCTGCTTCAACTGACGCCCTCCGACGATATCCCATAACCGAAGAGTTCCGTCTGCTCCCGAGGAGATTGCAAAGGTCTCATCAGGACTCATGGCAATCGCGTGCACCGGTCCGGTGTGCCCGTTGAGCTGAAACTTCTGCTGACCAGTCAATGTATCCCAAACACGAACGGTCTGATCGGTGCTGCAGGAGATGACTATTGAGCCATCTCGATTGCTGTCAACACCGTAAACCGGTCCGCCATGATTAAACTGTCGACGCTGCTCCGGCCCCGCATACGACCATTCGTCGACGCGGCCATTCGCGAGCGATGTCCAGATCGAACGACCATCCGGTGAAAACAAGGAATCGGTGATTGCGGCTTCCGCAGTAAACTGCTGATGCAGGATGAGTTCAGTCGCAGGCTGAGCCCCCGGCAACGACGGTCCAAAAACTCGCACGACGTTGTCGGCCGTAGAAACGAGCAGATTGCGATTGTCGGTACTCCAGGACATCGCCCCAACGGGCGATCCCAACGTCAATGTTAACAAAGCCTGCTCGCCGTTATTGGAGTTAAAGACCACAACATCCCCGGATTCGAATCCGACGGCCACCCGTTGATTGTCCGGCCGACAGGCCACTGCTGTTGGCTTGCGATCCCCCACGGCAAAGTTGCGATCGGCGTTTCCACTCGTCAGATTCGTCAGCACAACTTTTCCATCAAGGCCGGACGACAGCGTTTGGCCCCCCCCACTGAACAGAACAAGATCACGAATCGCTCCGGTATGGACGGGCAAAGATCGAAGCACCGACGTCTTCATCGTTTGCAGAGTTTTATCATCGCCCGTGGAGATCAATGTGGCGTTGTCGTTCACGTAACGCACCGACTGCACTGCCGTTCCCGGAACATGCTCGCGGAACGACTCCAGCAATACGCCCGTCGCAATATCGAAGACACGCACCAGACCATCGACGCAGGCCGTGGCGACTCGAGCCGAATCAGCGGATACCGTCACCGAACGTACCGCCTGCGGATGTGTCAGCGAAAACGTCCGAGTGGCATCCGCCATCTTCCAGAGTTGCAGTGTCTTGTCATCGCCAACCGCGCAGAGAGCCTGGCCATTCGGAGTTATGGCAAGCTCGGCAATCGTTGCCATTGATCCTTCAAACGTCTTCAGCATCGCGCCGTCAGTCAGAGACCATTGCCGAATCTTTCCATCTGCTCCGGCTGCAAGCAACTGTGGCTGGTTGGGCACAAACGCGACAGCGGTCGCTCCGCCAGGCATCTCATCCCAGAGCCGCACCAGGGATCGATGCCCCAGAGTCGCCTCGTTGGCAGCACCGATCGCAATCACCGAACGCTGCTCAGCCCCGATCCAGTCGGCATCAACAACGGGGGTCGACAGAGGAATCTCTTCCTGCACCCGGCCTGTTTCAACGGACATCGTCCGAACACGTGGAAGGCCGTCACAAATCAGCAATTGCTTGGCCTCACGGTCGAACTTCGCCGCCGTCAAACCAGCAACCGGGGGTATCGATTTTTGCAGATTGCCGTCGGCGGCGAACAAATGAATGTGCCCGGAATCGCTCGTCGCCAGAAATCTCGCTCCGCCGATTGCGACCTCGAGTCGACGGATCACACCGGCCGGAGAATTGATAGCTGCTCCCGCAGTGCCGTCCCACTTGAGTCGCAGTATCTGAGTCCCATCGGCAGAAACAATCAACAATCCCTGATCCTGAGAGAGCCGCTTCATTTGCGCGACGGCGGCATTACCAGGAACCTTGAACTCCCATTTTGGCTTCGGCAGTTCTTCACCAGCCGCTGGCTTCTGTTTTGCCAGCGGCAATGCCCAACTGCGAATGGTTCCATCCGCCGCGGCAGTGATCAGACTGCCACGATCCGCCGAAAATGCCAAAGCCGAGATCGCTGCGGAATGCGCAGAAACGACACCTTCAGCAGCTCCGTTAGCAGGATTCGGGCTTGAACAGTTCCTCACCATCTCCCGTCGCCAGCAGTGTATCGTCGTCGCGTACGGTGATGGCTTTGACAGGCTGGTATGATTGCCGAGCTGGCGGCACCACCAGCCGCGTTCCAGATGCAGTTGTCATGTCGTCAGTACGTCGCTGACCATTGCCCACTGGCAGCACTCACGACACATCGAACCGGCGCGGAATGCCCCGGCATTGTGGTCGCAGCAATGAGCAGCTTCCACAACCGAACAGTACCATCCTTGCCGCCGTGACAGAGATTGTTGAGCATCTGCAAACACGGCGGAATCAGCCACAGCACCTTCATGTCCCACGACCATTCCACCAACTGCGCCCGTCATTGAAATTCAGCAATCGCGTTCGTCCGTCGCTGGTGCTCATCAGCAATAAGGCATTGTTTGGCGAGAGTGCCAGATCGCTCAACGGAACATCCGGTTTCGGAAACTCACGAAGCGTTTCACCAGTCTGAAGATTCAGCAGGCGGACTGATCCCGTCGCCGTCGACATGATCGCCTGAGCCTGGCCATTGACCAGCACAAGTTGCTGACCGGCAGCGTCCCCAGTCGCCAGCACTTTGGGCAGAGTCGGCATGAGCTGCCAGACTCGAACGGCACCATCATCGCCGGCGGTGATCAATTGCTGATTGTTGGCGGAGAAGGCCATGGACACGAGTCGTCCCTGATGGCCGGACCAGCGTCCCATCGGTGTCTCAAGGTCCGGACTCCAGAGCAGGATTTGTCCTGTTGCATCCGCCGACGCAAATCCACCGCCATCGGCACGGTACGCCACAAATTCGACTTCGCCAACATGTCCCTGACGACTTGCTGTCGGCACAGTAGCGGCGCCAGGCATAACCGACGCCGACACATCGAACAGCCGAACAGACTTGTCGGCAGCACCAAGCACCAGAGACTTTCCATCCGAGGAATAAGCCAGATCGGCGACAGCAATACCTGGCTCGGTCAGTCGTCGAATCGGACGACTCAGCGGAATAGTCCAGACTCGCAGAGTATTGTCCTGAGCTCCGGTCACCAAAGTCCTGCCATCGCCACTGACCGACAGGCAATATAATGGCCCGGTATGCTGGCCCCATGACTGAAGAATTTGCCCTGTCTTCACATCCCAAAGTTTCGCCGTCAGGTCAGAGCTGGCCGTGACAACTCGATCATTGTCTTCCGCAAACGCCGCCATCATCACCGCGCCGTTGTGGCCACTGAAATAACCGGGTTCCTGAGCGAAGGTCGTACCTCCGACAGCATTCGAAAGCAGAACGCCGAACAGAATACCAGAAAACAACGGCGACGTTTTCAGTCGGCAGAGGCGATCGATCGTGGGAATCATGTCGTCTGACCCTCGCTCAGGATTTCGCTGGACGTTCACCTGATCACATCAGGCAGAACGTTCGTTTTCAGGTGCGTGGCTGATACACAATGACTTTTGTTCCGGCAATTTCATCATGCAGGCATTTGCGACTCGCGCGAAAAATCATGAGCGCATCGATTAAGGCAATGAAGTTCCCGACTAAAGGGATTAGTGCAAGGAGTTGCAGAGAAAAATTCCGTTTCAAGTATAGCGGCACAAGAGGTACCAGCTGCCCCGTCTGTGCGTCCACGATCTGAGTTCCGGTCGCCAGCTTGCCGATCGTCTGCCCCTTGGTCGCAAGCAGATACCCGTTCAGGATCAGGAACCAGGCCATGGAAACTGGAACGAATGCCAGTGTGACCAGAAGCGGAACTTCTGGTTGTGCTCCTCCGGGAACCGCTGCCGTACGAACGAAGAACAGCATTCCAAAGACGAGCGGCAACATCAACAGCCCGTCAATAAAAGCGCCAGCGAAACGCTGCCCACGAGTCGCCAGAGCAGGCCCCTCACCGGAATTTTCTGTCGCATATCCCGACACTTGTGGTGCCGCGTAGGGATTAAAAGGATCGTTAAAAGGGTTGTGATTCGATGTGCTCATCGTGGAACAGCCTTGTGAATTTCGTAACGCGAATCAAACGAACCGTTTGATTCTAATACCGGAGGTTAGATTCTGGCTTCGATTCCAGCAATCAACCGATGCCACACGCTCCGAATCGCTGTAGCAGATGTCGGCGAACCATCGCACGTTGTCTTTGGGGAGGTTGTCCGTCGATCGCCGAAGTCATGGAACAGGAAACCAAAACTTTCGACCTTCCGTGAACAGCCGAATTGCCCGATATTTGTTTACTCCAGATACAAGCAGCCATTGCTGGCGAGCAGTAACTGACAGAAATCGGACCAGGCTTTGTGCCGATTATCCGGCATTCCGGCATAGAGTTCCTGCTGTTGTTGAATAAAGGCCAGCGTCTCCAAAGCCACGTTGTTCTCGCACGGCGCCCCTGTGGCCAGGACAAAGGCCAGACGAATTCGGTCTTCGTCGGACTTCTCAGTGTCATTCAGAATCCGTTTGGCAAAGTTATGACCTCGCCGAACTGCGAATTCAGAATTCAGCAGTGTCAGCGATTGCAGCGGCATCGTGGTTACCGGACGACGAGTACAATTCACGACCATCATCGGCGCATCGAACACATTCAGCAGGCTCAGCCCCTGACTTCGTCGTTGCTGAAGATAAATCGAACGTCGAAACGCCCCGGGATTGCTTTCAGGCACCAGGACTTCAGCCGCTCCATTGCGAGTTGTCGGGACATACGGCCCCTCCAGCGACAGATCAAGATCGCCACTGATGGCCAGTTGAGAATCTCGCACCGCTTCTGCGTCCAGACGGCGAATCGGAAATCTCCACAGCAGCTTGTTGTATGGATCGGCCGACGTTCCCTCGTTGTTTGCGATGCTGGATTGCTGAAACACGGCAGAACACAGAATGACTCGATGCAGTGTTTTCAGACTCCATCCGGAACGAATATATTCCTGAGCCAGCCAGTCCAGCAGCGCGGGATGAGTCGGCTCTGCACCGCTCATCCCAAGATTCTCCGGAGTACTGACGAGTCCCGCACCAAAATACTGCTGCCAGACTCGATTAACCTGCACACGAGCCATCAACGAGGCCGCTCGAGAACCGGGCTTTGTTACCCAATTCGCCCAGGCCAGTCGACGACCAGAAGAAGGAAATCCGCCTGAAGGAGCGGTGATCTCCAGCGGATTCGTGTCATCATTCAATGCGGAAACCGGCGCCGGTTCCACCTTGTCTTTGGGATGCGAATACTCACCGCGATCCAGCAGGAACACATCCGGTGGCATAGGTTCGGTATCGGTTTGCCATGCGATCCGACCAGGCTCCTGAGCCTGCAATTCTGGAATCTCATCAGCAACCGCTTTGATCTCATCCTGCCGCTTCTTCAGCTCAGCTTGAAACTCCGCAACCGCAGGAGCATTCGGTGATTGGGAATCGACGGCAAAAGAGGCTTCAACCAGAACGTTGTCGACCTGATAACTGCGATGGCAGCACAGTCCAAAGGCGAAGCAACCGTCCGGCAGATCTGCCTCCGCGAGTTCGACCGACTTGCCCTCCGGGAGCCCATCGACAAGATGTTGCAGTTGAAATCTGCGTTTCGCCCCATGAGTGATTCGAACACCATAGGACTTCCCGGCCACATACCCAACGCTGCCAATGTTTCCGGCATGAGTCGATGACGGACCGGGATAGTCGACGTGTACCGCTGCACCTCCAGCCGGATTACCGTCGATCAGAATATTACCTCCGACAACGTCGCTGTTGTTGTTGAAGTCATGCAGAGCAATCCCGTACGCAATTCGCTCGGCCGACTTTTCGTCGTCTCGCACCTTTGTATCGATCAACGAGAACGTAACTTGAATCCACTGGCCTTCAACCTCCGGCGTCCAGTCGAATGTTTGTTTCGTTGCCAGCCACTTATCTCCGGTCGCACCACCTTCAATAATCTGCAGCAGCCCATTGGAGCTCAACGCGGCCGGCAATGGCTGATCGTTCAGATTCGCGGGAGCGGCGTTCAGAAGATTCACTGTGGAAACACCGGCAGGACCGTCGTCGCCGGTGATCGTCGAGCTCCAGTTTTCATTCAGGCGATCGACGACCGAAAAATCGTCGGAGAAGCGAACAAGCTCCGGAAGGCGATTCCTCATCGACCATTCACGCAGATCATCCTGAAGAGCAGTGAGCCGGGTTTTCGCATCCGTGATTTGTTTCTCCCACGCATCGTAAACACCTGGAGGATTTGCGTAGATAACTCGCTCGTTCGGCTTCACCCATTTCTCATGATTGAAGGCCGGGAATAAAACAGACTGAAACTGGTAAAAGTCTTTCTGCGTTAACGGCTCGAATTTATGGTCATGACATTTAGCACATTGAAACGTGAGTCCCAGCAGAGAAGACGCGATGATCTGTTGAGAAGACTCCAGCGCTGTGTAGCGATCGATGCGAACTTCGTCCGGATTGCCATCGCTTTCACCCGTTCCATCCTGGCCGTTTCGGAGATAGTGCGTCGCGATGAGCTGATCGATCATCTCCGGCGTTGCGGCTTTGCGATGCTTCTCAGGATCAAATCCGGACAATTCATCGCCGGCAATTTGCTCTCTCACAAACTGATCAAACGGTTTGTCGGCGTTGATGGAACGCACGACGTAGTCACGATATCTCCACGCCAGCGGACGATCCGAATCGGCGTTGAAGTAGCCATTGGAATCCGCATACCCTGCCGCATCAAGCCAATGCCGCCCCCAGCGAACACCGTACTGTTCGGAGCTCAGATATCGTTCAACCATCGTGTTCCATGCATCAGCAGATTCGTCAGCGAGGAAGCGATCAATCTCGTCCGGAGTCGGTGGCAAGCCGGTCAGGATAAAACTCACACGACGAATCAAGGTGCGTCGATCGGCTGCAGGACTGATCCGCAAGCCGACCTTTTCCAGTTCGAACTGGATGAATTGATCGACGGGAGTGCGACAAATCTCCGACGGCCTGACCAGTGGAGGCTCTGACGGCTGCAACCGAGTAAACGCCCAATGCTCATCTCGACGCATGGAGTCAGCTTCGGCTTCATTCGCCGGAAGTCCCAAGGCTCCGCCAGCAATCCAGCGTTCCAGAACCTGCTTTTCGGAGTCAGACAGTTGATTCTCCGGGGGCATCTCATTCTTCTGAACTCGAGTCAGAAGCGAGCTTGTTTCCGGATGTCCCGGAATCACCACGGCTCCGGACTCTCCGCCCTGAAAAATTCGGACAGCCGAATGCAACTGAAGGCCCGCTTCCTTTTTTGAAACCCCATGGCACTTAATGCAGTGACGTTTCAGCAGTGGCATAATCTCGGATTTGAACGCCTCGCCGGGGGCGTGTTGTTGATTTGAGAGCTGCGTGGACCGCTTTTCGCCCGAAGACTGTTCATCCGCCAAAACCGCGCCACCGCAAAGCAGAAGACATAAAAGGCCGAGAATGCTCATGGCAACTCCGGAAGGCGGGACGGACAATTTCGGATATGGCAGGATCTCAAGGATACCAGGGACGCCGCCGTTCGCAAATCGAAAGGTGATCGGAAGTCATTCTGACCCCTCCGTCAACACGATCACCATTTACGTCGCATTTTTGAACCACGGGAGATACGGAAAAGTCTTGATGCGAGTGAGCGTTACCTTCGGTGTATTCCGTGGTGAATTTTTACGTTATTGCACTCGATCTCAACAACGCACTGATGGGGCCTTCCCCCATTGATGAACGGGAGTCCGTAGCGATCAATGCATGGTGGTGAAGTTCACGTCGCAGTTTTAGACCACGGAAAACACGGAGAGACATGGAAAGGTCTTGAGACGCGTCTATGTTTTTCTTCCGTGGTACACCTTCTTAAAGTTGTTGCAAACGATCTCACCAACTGTTCGGGACATAAGGGCCATCCACTTCTAGCAGTTGCTGGGCCGGCCGAGTGTTCTGCGGTCAAGGTTTATGAGACCGCAATTCCGGAATGCGGATCAACCAGACTTCTGCAACCTGGCAGCTACGTCCGTTCCCGCCATACCCCGGTTCTCGAGACCACGTCAATGTCAGCTCACCGTCACGAGTGAGCTCCGCCGGAATGTCAAACTCCAGAGGCATCATGTCTTCCGGCTTCAGCATCGGCTTATGAATCTGTTGTCCATCGGCATGGAGTTGCAGAGGAACTTTGCGTATGGGTTCGAAGGCATACACGAAGCGAAGTTTGTAACGAGATGCGGGCTCGAGTCCCTCGTATTGCATCTGGAGCGATCCATCGTACATGCACATCGCATTGTCCCACCATTCCCGCGGCCATCGAGGCGCGAAGTCGAACGCGTGAACAATCGACTTCCGAAAGTCCGGACTTTGCTCGTACGAAACATCCGGCCTGACGAGATGAGGCTGTCGACCAGGATCACCCAGATCATCGTAAAAGCCGCCCGGACCGGGATCCGTTCGATTGAGCATTTCTTTGATCGCCGCAACACGTTCCTCTTCATTCGTCAGCTTACGAATCGATTCAAACTGCATCTTCATCCAGTGACGATCGTTCAGTGGCTTGTCGATTGTCTCCTGCGACGTGCCTCGACCGAGCTGCCCACGATGCAGCTTTGTATCCAGCTGCATATGAATCGATTGAAAAAGCGCCTCTGCCAATTCATCAATCCGCTTTCGCAGCGCGGGAGACGCTGTCGCCTGATCCGCTCGATCCAGAATCTCTTCAGCCGCATTCATGGAAACAAGCGATCCTGACACAGCGGCCCGCTGCAGAACACTCACGGCTTCCGTTTTCTGTGCCGTCTCGATCACCAGCCGATCGCGCAGCCAGGTATCGTAGTAAGCTCGATACAACGCCTGCTGAAATCTCCAGTTGTGCAGCAGCTTCGGCGACGCCTGCTGTTCGATCGAACGAAACTGCTGCAGCGTTGTCTCGACGGTACGATTGGAAAGCAGCGGCCCGTTCCAGTTCTGTTCCAGTCCCAACACGCCATTTGCAAATGGTTCGGCAAAATCATCGCCAATGAACCATCGCCCGTATTGCCGCAGGATTTCCCTGACGTCGGCTTTACTGTCCCAGCCCAGTCCACTCCAGACAAACTTATTGACGTCGTCGTTGCAGCCTTCAGAATATGTCAAAAATCCAATCGTATGTGGCTGATAGAATCGAAACATCGCGGCCTGACTGAGAGGTCTCGGATTGATGGCTTCTCGCCCCTGCGTCATCGCGAACGCGGCATCCCAGTTTTCGACGGGATGCTGACAGTTCATCGTGTGAGTAATATCGGGGTAACCACGGAGCGGATATCGCGCCGGAATCTTTGCTCGCAATTCCGGCAGACCTGTGCGGATCTGAGGACCGAAGACGATTCCATCCAGCCATGCGGGTTCCGTCTTCATAAAGGCGAAGTACTCATCTTCCCAGGCCTTATTGAAACCTTGCGGGGACATCCACATCTGAGCATGCGGATGATACTTCCGAAGCAGTGCTGCCTGCTTCTCCAGAAGCGCCATCAGGGGGCCTGGAGGAGTATGGCCCGGATCGCCGCCCGGAACAAAGATCGCGTCAATTCGAGGCAACTGGCGATACACCTCTTCCCATTCACGCAGCGCAAATTCCACTGTTTCGGGCTTTGAGTAATCTTCGTCCATGGCCGGATACCAAACCCAGACATCAAGGCCGTACTCATCGGCCCTTCGCGACATCTCGACCATCATCTCCATCGGAGGCCGCGGAAAATGAGGACTGTCGGCATCATCGTCAGAACGAGGTGGAATCAGTTCGATGGAGTTTGTTCCAAAGACCACGAGATCTCGATAGTACTGCTCCCACTGATCAACGTCCCACGCATCGTACGAATTCGTTTTTGGCCGATAACCCAACTGATGCCCACGCAGCTTCGTCTCCGGCACAGACGATTCTGAAAACCCGGCCGGGATCGCAACTCGCCCGCGGCCCATGCGAAGCTCGCGCAGCAATCGTCCCACGCCAAACAACACGCCACGTTCATCATGACCAGAGACAACGATCACCGCCAACTCGGGAAACACCTGAACCTGATAGCCTTCTGCGCCCCCTGACCATTCTCTGAGAGTCAGATTGCGCGCCTTCAGAATCGGTATTAGTTCGTTGTTTGTGCCCACGATTATCGACGGTGCAGCGGTACTCGGCCCGTGAGGAACTTCCGTGGCCCAGCGAATCGACGATCGATCATGAACCTCGTCAATCAACATGTCAACGGCTTTCCGCCCGCGTGCTGACACGTCGTTCGAATGGAGGACAATCGCTGAATTCAACTCCAGCAACCCGTCGCCGTTAGTGGCCTGCGCGAAGATAATTGACCTGCCAGGCATCGCACCTGAAAACAGCAGCACAATGACCGCAATTGATCGAAGAGAATGGACACCCACGCGAGACTCTTTCTGATTCAGGACAGTCAACACCATTTCGCACAGCACCGGAACATCGAAGCCGTTTTGCGACGCATGTTCACGCAAACGAAAGGATATATTCTATGCCCTGAAATGACGACTCTGCGCGATCCGAACGACCGTGTTGCACTTTAAAGCGAGCCTGCAGAAAATGAAGCGGTGGTAGGAAGACGCCATCTGCCGACAGAATGAATGGGCAGATGGCTCTTCCAGAGTCACAGACTCGCCCCTGCAAAGCGCTGGCAGGAGCAGCCGCAGCATCAGGAGACTTTTCGCCTGAAAACTACCTTGTTATGCAAATTCAATTCGCGAAAATCTGCTGATGGCAGCTCGGCTAAGGGGCTGCTCGGACTGCGTCCTCCCGAGTCGTCCGGATTCGCCATGAGTGCTCGCGGGGCATTCATTTGAGTGGCGAGGTTCGACGCGGTGAGTTCCACGACTTCCAGTATTCAGAATCATTCCTCACCGCGATCGTCTATTCCGTTGGCACTATTCCTGCACGGGCACTTTATAGCTGATCGCCCCGATGGCTTTGCCTTTTTCAACGTTGCGATAGTTCTCGTGGCACATAATGCATTTCTCCATGACGACCGGGATCGCTGTCGCGGCCAGAAGATATCGCTTGCCATCTTCCGTGACGACCTGATCGTATGACGGCTTGCCAGCCAGCAACTCCGCGATCGCCTTCTTTTCGAAACCTTCCTTCGGAAGATTCAGGTCGCTGTATGGTTGACCGGTGGCGTCGACCAGTCGAGCTTCATGCCAGCCCTTTTTGGCGATGGATTCAAACAGCACTTTGAACGCACTGCCAGCCGCGAGATCCGAGTCTGTTTTCACATAGTGTTCGGTCACCAGAACGACCGCCGTCTTGTAAATGTCATCCAGCATCCGCACTTCACGCCGAGCACGTTCGACAGCAGCATCAGGCGGAGGAGTCTTCTTCTTTGCTTCTTCGGCTGTACTCTGGTTGGACACAATTGTTGAGAGCACAGCGACACAGGCTCCCAGAATCCAGACCAGACACCAAAACTCGCTTGACCATGGCTTCTCCTTTATCGACAGGAAAGACTCTCCGGGAGGGGGGCAATAAGGAGCTGACAAATCCTCAGATCTCGCCAAAACAGGATACTAAGATCCAGTTTTGGATCTTATCGGCACCAAAAGTAGATGTCAACATCCACTTTCGTTATCAGTCACGAGTTTCCTTCGAAAACAGGACCGCCAATCCGCCACCCAATTACCCCAATCTACCAGGGCAAACGGCCATTTTCGCCGAAACTCGCTTGATCGGCGGCCCGCGTTTTAACCAGGCCTGTCTGCTTATCATTCCGATGTGTCCGAATTTCTCCGGCAGAAATACAGTTCAAGCCGGGCACAGATCGCCCATCTATCGGTCTCACGTTCTGCCGTTTCCGTGAATACACCTTCTTCGGCCTCTCAGTCACGATGTCGGATGATCATCAATCACGCAGCCACAAGATAAGACGCTCGCTCCATCAGCGTTGCAGTCTCGTGCTTTCGTGCGCGACGATGCTGTTGAGCAGTTGCGTGACGCAGGAAATTTTCTTCCCAATCTCCGATCCAGGCCATTCACGAAGTCACGAGATCACGCTGGTTCGATCGCAGGACAGCGAGTTGTCAGATGAGGCGATGCGAACGACTGACTCGTCGTCATCGAATCAATCTCAACACGCCCGAATCCCGCGATTGTTCGCTCAAATCCAGACTCGAGTCCGTCCCCGTTTCCGGACACTCGTTTGCTCGACTAAAGCCCGGTCAGGATCGCTTCCACTCCAATCAACAGGCCTCGCAAAGTGCCTCCCCTGTCGCAGGCCATTCTGAGATTTCGCGGCACACCCCGGCTCAGACAAATCCGTCGCGACCAGAAGGCACGCCCGCTTCGCCATGGAATACAGCTGGTTCCGCATGGCAATCGGAAACAGCGTTTAACAACACGTTTCCCAAATCGACGGGGGCGATCAGAACGCCGGCAGAGATGCCGAACTCCGGCAGCACAATCTCAGCGCAGCCGACTGCGGCAACAGCACCTGGCGAGATCAGTGAGCCTTCAGGCAGCATTGGTGCGGAAGCGGCAGAGGGCGGAGCACCGACCTCAATTGAACAAGTGGCCCCAACCGAACCAACAATGCTCGACCGTCTGCGAGGCCTCTATAATCCTCGCATCGACGAAAACACTGACAAGCTGAGGAAGCAGATTCGTCGCTGGCCGGATCCGTTCGGCTTGTTGAAAGACCGCGAAGAGTCTCCAGCGCCGGACTCGGAGAACGGTCTTGTTCCAGGCAAGACGGACGCTGGCCCACAGACCACAGATCTCAACGCAACACAGCCGCCTCCAATGACGGAGGTAAATCCTGAAAGTTCTCATATCCAGTTGGCAATTCAGGAGCTCGAGGCCGAACTGGCCGCGTGGCCTCAGACACTATCGGCCGAAGTAGATCGAACCGCCGAATGGCGTCAGAAGCAGACGGACCTTCGCCTGCTCTATCTGATTGCCGGAAAGTCTGCTGAGTCAGTGCGAATCATTGAATCCCTCCCGGAAGAGGAGCAGGAGTTCTGGCAGTCGCTGATGATGTCGATGAATAGTTTTCGAGACAACACCGAAGACGTTGATCGCACGGTCCAGGTGACCGAATCTCTGCGTCATCTGAGGACGGCCTCCAAGAAACTCCAGCCACTGTCACGTCTGATGATTCAACGAGCCATGTTGTGTGATCGCATTGACGGCTTTGGAAATGTCGTTGCATTTCCGACATCGAACTTTGAACCGGGCCAACGCGTGCTGGTGTATACTGAACTCCAGAACTTTCAGTCCGAGCTGACAGACGATGGGAAATATCGTTCGGAGTTCGCAGCTCGCATCGAATTCATGCGAGAAGGTGATGATGAAGTTCTGGAAAAGATCCGAGTGCTTCAAATTGAAGACCTTTGTGATGTCGAACGAACCGATTATTTTCAGAGCTTTGAGTTGACCCTGCCGGCTCTGGAAGGCAGATATCGCATGCGAATCCTGTTGAGAGATTACCTAAGCCAGCAGGTAGCAGAATCGAGTCTGGAGTTTTCAGTACGTTCTCGAAGCGTAAATCCCTGATACTCGTTGATCTGATGTTTTCCTCGAAAGATTGAATTGCCCATGAAACGAATGACTGGTTATCTGTGTTTGACTCTAGCCGGACTGTGTGCAGCTGTTGCGATGTCATCCAACGCTCCGGCCACTGCCGGATATGCTCCGCGAACTTCTCCGGTTGATGGCGAAGCTGTGCCTGTGGAAGAGAGCATGCATGAGTTTATGGAGTATGTTTTCCAGCCCACTTACCTGCGTCTCAAGCAGAGCATGGCGACGGCTCCGGCGGATAACAAAGGCTGGAAGGCTGTTAAGTCAGACGCTCTGATTCTGGCAGAGAGCTGCAACCTGCTCTACGGTCGTGCTCCGAAAGAGCATGCAGAAGACTGGGTGAAGCATGCAACCGCCTCCAAAGAGCACGGTGCAAAACTCTACGGCGCGGCCAAAGCCAAAGACTTCGCAGCCGCAACCGCATCATGGAAGACAATGCTGGACAGCTGCAACGCGTGTCACAAGCAGTTCGAAAACGGCAAGCATATCCTGCAGCCGTAAATGATCGTAATCGATCAAATCACTTGATGTCGCGGGGGGGCTCTCAAATTCAGAGCCCCTTTTTTGTTGGGTTCTTTGCGAGATGAAGTGCGCCACCCGGAAACGGAAGAGATCGCACGGATGGTTTTCGATGAGCGGACTGAAACGTCAGGCAAAGTGCAAACGACCCGAAGGCAAGCGTTTGAACCACTGATGAACACTAATAAACGCTAATGAATGCAAAGAGTCCTGAGAAATAATGCCTGGCGATGTCCACGTCTGAAGTCGAGTCTATTGCGGGATTTGTTCGACAAGGTCTCCCCGGCAAACCGCGGCCGGACCTCAAAAGGCATGAGCGTCAATCAGCGTTCGTTAGCGGTCTCAACAACTATTCCGTTCCGCCCGCTTCATTTCGCACGAAGCTCACATTGAGGATAAGAGGATCCTCTAGTACTTATTGTTTCAAGGTGCTGCTGGCTCAGCGTAAACGCGACGTAGACGGTTGTCTTTGGCGGATCAAGTGCTTCAAATACCGTCCCTCATTCGCCCCCACCGACTCATCGCGTTGGCAACAACCGCGTCTTGACCCGATATCAGGATCTTCTCAGATGACATCATCGCCATCGTCCTCGGACGCGAGCCCGACGGCCGCTGAAGGACAAGCCTCTCCAGCGCCACGACGAAGCCTGTTGGTCCATTTTGTGACCGCCGTGCTGAGCTTTGTGATCGTATCAGTTCCGGCGACCCTCGGCGGACTGTTCTTTCTCGATCCAATCCTTCGCAAACGTAAGAGTGTAGAAGCAGGTGGCAAGTCGGGCGAAGTCGCGCGAAAGGATGAGAAGGGATTTATTCGGCTCGATCTGAATCGCGATGCGGTGCCTGCCGACGGCACACCAGTGGCCGTCACGGTACTGGACGATATCGTCGATGCATGGAATCGTTTCAAGAATGTTCCAGCTGGCAGCATATGGCTGCGAAAAGTTGGCGATGGGCCGATTTTGGCTTTCAACTCCATCTGCCCGCACCTGGGCTGTTCGGTCGATTTTCGTCCGGCCGAGCAGGACTTTTTTCTGCCCGTGTCACACGAGTGCGTTTGCTTTGACGGCAAAAAGACCAACGAGATTCCACCTCGCGATATGGACAGTCTGGAAGTTTCGATGCGAACCAATGGAGCGGACGATCCTGCAGGTCAGGAGATCTGGGTGCGATACCAGAAGTTCCGCGGTGCGACGGCTGAGAAGATTGCCGTCTGATTTACGGGAGAAAAGCCTTCCCCGGTCAGTTCGCCGCTCACCCGGCACTGACTTCTCCCTTCTTCACTTGAATTTTTCGCACGGCTGACTTCGAAAGCTCATACCCGATGAACGCACTGATTAATTGGCTCGACAACCGCACCGGCTTTCGCGAACTGATGCACGAAGCACTCTACGAAAGAGTCCCCGGCGGTGCACGCTGGAGGTACGTCTGGGGCAGCACGCTCGTCTTTACTTTTACGCTGCAGATGATCACCGGCTTTATGCTGTGGTCTGCCTATAGCCCGAGTACTCGAACAGCCTGGGAAAGCGTCTACTACATCCAGAACGAAATGTTCATCGGGTACATTATCCGAGGCCTGCATCACTACGCCGCACAGGCGATGGTGGTGCTGATGGCGATTCACCTCGTTCAGGTCGTGATCGATGGGGCGTACAAGGCTCCGCGAGAAATGAATTTCTGGCTCGGCATCGTGTTGATGAAAATCGTTCTGGGATTATCTCTGACTGGTTACCTGTTGCCATGGGACCAAAAGGGTTACTACGCAACGCAGGTTACAACCAACATTATGAGCGCGACGCCGGTGGTTGGTCCGGAAGTGCAGAAGCTGGCTCAGGGCGGAAGCGATTACGGTCACCTGACGTTGACTCGCTTCTTTGCGATGCACGCGGGAATTCTGCCGGCGACACTGGTGGCATTTCTGGCGCTGCATATCTACGTGTTTCGCCGACATGGCCTGACTGTGCATGATGCCAAACATGCTCCGGACACCACGTTCTGGCCGGATCAGGTTCTGAAGGATGCCGTCGCCTGTCTTGCGGTGTTGGCGGTTGTGTTGATGCTGGCCATTTTGCGACCGGCCGAACTGAGTGCTCCTGCGGATCCGGCGGTGAAATTTGATGCAGCTCGCCCGGAATGGTACTTCCTGTTCCTGTTCCGCTTCCTGCGATTCCATGCTGTAGAATCTCTTGGGCTGACTTTCGGAGCCATCGTTGTTCCGGGAATCATCATGGGCATTCTTGCCATCATGCCGATCACTGCTCAGGTACTTGGTGAGTGGGGCCATCGGCTGAACAAAGCGTTTATCTGGTTGATGGCAATTGCAATCGCCGTGCTGACTGGCATGGCATTCTACGAAGACGCAAACGACCGAGGACACCAGGCGGCTCTGGCGGAAGCTCATCGCGATGGGCAGCGGGCGATCGAATTGGCGTCTGGCTCGGACAAGATTCCTGTCGACGGAGCGGTCTCATTGCTGCGTCGTGATCCGTTTACTCAGGGGCCTCGCTTGTTTGCTCAGCATTGTGCCGCTTGTCATCGCTACAACGGACACACGGGCCGTGGCACTCTGGTGATGGAAAAAAATGCTGACGGGGTCTCCGTCATCGGTGCTCCGACGGCAGCTGATCTCGGTACGTTCGGGAAGCGAGAATGGATGACGGGCATTGTGACCGATTATTCCAATCACTTTGCATGGCTGAAGAACGCTCAATGGTTTAAGGATGCGCAGGCCAAAGCCGCTGCGGGTGAGAGCGTCGAATTCATCAACCCGGATGGTTCTGAAATGGCCGACTGGACTTCGGGAAATATCGAATCGCTGAAGTCCGCAGAGAATGCAGACAATGTCAAAGCTCTGGTGGAATTCCTCGCTGCAGAAGCGGGGCATGCCGGAACAGAGTTCAACGCAACTCTGGTTGAGCAGGGTAAGAAACTAGCGACCGAAGGCAATTGGGAGGGGGCACTGAATGGCACGTCGTGCAAGCAATGCCATGAAACCATTGGTGACGCGTTCCCGGCTCAACCCAGCGACGACGGGGCATCTGGCTACCCAACGATGGCCAAGTATGGCTCGGCGGCGTGGCTGAAGGACTTCATCCGCAATCCCGGGGCTGCTCGTCATTATGGTGCGAAGAATCAGATGACGGCTTCAACTCCTGAGAAGCTGACTGATATGGATCTGGATTTACTGGTGCGTTGGATGACGGGTGACCATACCGCCTCTAAAGTACCCGATTATGCAAGTCAGATGGAAGCCGTGAAGGCAGCCATCAGTAAGTAGCGGTTGTCGAGCGACAACGTCCCCGGAAGTCAGACCCATGATCATTACTCTCGATGGCCCGGCCGGGTCCGGAAAAAGCACAGTCGCAAGACTGCTCGCGGAGCGAATGAATTATCGCTTTCTGGACACCGGCGCGATGTATCGAGCGGTCGCGTTAGCGGTTCTGAAAGCGGCGGGTGATGAGAATGATCTGGGGGCTGTGACAAAACTGGTCGAAGCATGCACGATCGAGTTCGACGGCGATCGCCTGCTGCTGAATCAGGAGGATGTGACGGCCGAGATTCGTTCGCCCGAAGTGACGGCCGTTTCATCGATCATTGCGTCAAATCCCGGCGTGCGAAATCGGCTCGTCGAGCTACAGCGTGCGATCGGTCGACGAGGAAGCATGGTGACGGAGGGCCGAGATCAGGGAACTGTGGTTTTCCCTGATGCTGAACACAAGTTCTTCGTCACCGCCAATTTGGAAGCTCGTGCAAGACGACGGCAACGCGAACTGGCTCACAAGGGAGTCAACCAGCCGATCACGACTGTTATGGATCAGCTTCGCCAGCGCGATGAGCGAGACGAGCAGCGTGCTCACGCCCCGATGAAACCTGCCGAGAATGCTCTCGTGATTGACACCTCCGACCTGACGATTGCTCAGGTGGTTGAGATGATTGCAAAGAAGGTGTCCGGGTAGCGGCCATTGCGATTTGCCGCAGAGCGGCATTTGATGGTAGCCCGGTCTTTCAAGGCCGGGTTTGCAATGCCAACAAACGATTGTGTCGCGGAGCGACAATTGATGCGCGATCATTGGAGATCCGACCAGAAATCATTCATGCGTCGCTCCGCGACGCGGCGCTTGGGGTGTGGCATGTTTCCGGGGGTTGAAACCCCCGGCTACCATCAGATCTCGCTCCGCGAGAAACGCCCATTGCGATTTGCCGCAGAGCGGCATTTGAGGGTAGCCCGGCCTTTCAAGACCGGGATTGGTCGTTTCGTGGCCCGCTAAATGGTTCGCTATAATCGCCCTCCCGATCGTCCCATTGACACAAATATATCGATCGTTATACAATCGCAACACGCAACAGAGATGTCAACGGCGATCGTGTTGGAGATGAAAAGTGGGACGAATCAAGCTTGCTGCGTGTCTGTGCATGCTGGTGTGGTCCGGTGTTTGGGCCGACGAACTACCAGAATCGGACACTCTGCACTTGCAGTTTGACCTCATCGATCTGTCCGGAACAATTCATTCGCCTGGGCAAAACGAACGCGGTGTTGCTCGGGCTTATGTGTTTCTGTCAACCACCTGTCCAATCGCGAACTCATATACGCCCGAGCTGAATCGGCTGGCAGACGAGTTTAAGGGCCGGGTTGAATTCTTCGGTGTATTGTCCGAGCCGGATGTCTCACGCCAGGAGGCACAGAAGCACTTTGCGGAATTCGGATCGCAAATCCCAATTCTTTTCGATGCCTCTAATTTACTTCTGAAAGAACTCAAGCCATCTCATGTGCCGCAGGTGTTCCTGCTGAACTCTGACGGGCATGTTGTCTATAACGGGGCGATCGACAACGCGTATGAATCCATTGGGCGACGACGCGCCACGGTCGAACATCGATACCTGAAGACAGCAATCACGTCGATCCTTGCCGATGAACCCGTGGCCGAACCTGAAACGTCGCCTGTTGGATGCATCGTTCCACCTCCTGATCGCATCGCACAGGAATCATCCGTAACCTACTGTCGCAACATTGCGCCACTCATTCAGACTCGCTGCCAGAATTGTCATCGACCGGGACAAGTCGCGCCGTTCTCATTGACAACATTCGAAGAGGCGGCAAAACATGCGGAGATGCTGGTCGAGGTGACTCAGAAGCGCATCATGCCGCCGTGGATGCCCGGCCCGAACTCGGAGCATCGTTTTGTCGGTGAGCGATGGCTAACCGATCGTGAACTCAGTCTGCTCAAAGATTGGGTTGCTGCAGGATGTCCGAAGGGTGATGAAGCCGATCTGCCTCCCGCGCCGAAATTTGCAGAAGGCTGGACACTGGGGACGCCGGATCTCATTGTGAAAATGCCCGAACCATTCACTGTCCCCGCGGATGGCCCGGATCTGTTGCAGAATTTTGTGATTCCTCTGGGGACCGACAGCGATCATTTGGTGGCAGCCGTGGAATTTCATCCGGGCAATAAACGAGTCGTCCATCATGCGGTGTTGTTTCTCGACAGCAAAGGTCAGGCCCGAAAACTGGACGAAGCAACACCGGAACCAGGTTATGCTAACTTCGGCGGTCCCGGCTTTCTTCCCGACGGCGCTCTGGGAGGATGGTCGGTCGGAAACACGGCGCGGCGACTGCCGAATGACATGGGGCGATATCTGAAGAAAGGCAGCGATCTGGTTGTTCAGATTCACTACCATCCGACGGGAAAAGAAGAGGTCGACCAGTCAGAGATTGGCTTGTACTTTGTCAAAAAGCCGATCGAAGAATCACTGAAGGAATCCGCGAAGCTCGTGGGCAGCATCTGGATGGCCAACTATGAAATGGACATTCCAGCGGGGCACTCCAATTATCGTCGTTCGACGGCGTATCGGCTTCCGAAAGACAGCATCATGGTCGGGATCGTGCCGCATATGCATTTGCTGGGAAAGTCGATGAAGGTCACCGCCAGACTGCCGGACAAAAGCACCGCCATATTGATTGACGTTCCGAACTGGAATTACAACTGGCAGGATGAGTACTACTTTGAGCGACCGTTCAAACTGCCGGCGGGCACTATTCTGATCGTCGAAGCAGCTTTCGACAATTCTGATCAGAACCCATCGAATCCTTCTTCGCCTCCGAAGCGAGTCACCTGGGGCGAGGAGACTGACGATGAGATGCTCTTCTGCTTCTTCCTGCTGACAGCGGACAAGACCGAAGATCTGATCCACGTGATCTTCGACAATCTGGCCCATGATCTCAAACAACCTCGCAAAGAGATCACCGATCAGCCATGACCACTCGTCAGACCAAAACCGCTGAAACCAGAGCCCACCTGTTTGACTGCGCGCTGACTTTGTTTTCGCAACGCGGATACGCGGCGACAAGTATTCGCGACATCATTCAGGCCGCCGGGGTGACTCAGCCGACCTTGTATTATCACTTCGAGGATAAAGTTGATCTGTTTCGAAAGCTGGTGGAACATTACTACGGCGAAAATCTCCATCAGCTACAGTCAGCGATCGAGCAATTGCCGGACTGCCAGTCACGGCTGCTGGCGATGGTGCAGAGTTCCTTCGAATTCTGCAACACCGATCCTCGAGTTCCCTGCCTCCTATTTCAGACCTACTATGGTCCTCCGGTGGAAGAGATTAAAGGTATTCTGGACAAGCTCACGACCAAACGATTTCGCCTCGTTACTGAAACCATCCGGGGCGGGATTGAAGCGGGTGAACTGGCGGCTGCTGATCCTGAGTTTCTTGCACTCAGTTTTTGTTGTCTGATGGATCAGCCTGTCAACATCTTTTCCCGCAAGAAACGTCCGGGGCAATATCTGACGCAGGAGTTGGCAACGGCATTGGTCGGTGTGTTTCTCCGTGGGAGCGGGTACAAGAATTGAACCCTACGGCTCTTCATGCGTCGCTCCGCGACGCGCACGTTGTTGGTTGCCGCGTTTCCGGGGGTTGAAACCCCCCGGCCACCATCAGGCCTCGCTCCGCGAGAAACGCGATTGGAATTTTCCGCTGTAATCCTCGTGTCCACCTTATCAATGTCACGGATTGAAACGGTTATCCGGATTGTCCCGACAACACCAAGTCTGCCTTTTCGTGTTTCAAAAACGCAACATGATGGTGCAGAGCATTCAAATGTGTCATTCCGGACACATTCATTTTCGCAAACCGTCTGCGCGGTGACCGGTTGTGACCTAGGCTTTCGTGAGGCCTGCGGCTTCGTCGTGCACTGAGGGGATGCGCGCGGAGCCCAGGTCTTGTCATTAACTTCATCGCTGGAAAGCAAACTACGATTATGTGTGGCATTGCCGGTGTCCTTTACGCGGATTCCAATCGATCGGTCAGCGCGGAGCTGCTGACGGAGATGGGGAATGCCATTGCGCATCGCGGACCGGACGGTGAAGGCACTTTTCGAGCTGGCAGCATCGGTCTTGTTCATCGCCGCCTGGCAATTATCGATCTCGAAGGCGGTCGGCAGCCGCTTTCCAACGAAGACGAATCCATCCACGTCGTTTTCAACGGCGAAATCTACAACTATCAGGAACTGCGTCGCGGCCTTGAGGCTCGCGGTCACATCTTCCGCACGAATTCCGACACCGAAGTCCTGGTCCATCTGTACGAAGAACACGGCGCAGACCTGTGTACTAAACTGCGTGGCATGTTTGCGTTCGTAATCTGGGATGCTCGCCGTCGTGAACTGCTGTTGGCTCGCGATCATCTGGGACAGAAGCCGTTCTTTATCTATCGAGACAACGAGAAGCTGGTCTTCGGGTCTGAACTGAAGGCCATCCTTGCTCACCCGAATCTGGATCGAACAATCGATCCGGCGGCGATTGAAGATTATCTGACATTTGGATTTGTCCCCGGTCAGAGAAGCATCTTTTCCAAGGTGATGAAACTTCAGGCCGGCCATTTCCTTCGCATCGCGCCGAGCGAATTTCGAGCAACGCCGAAACGTTACTGGCAGCTTTCGTTTGATCATGAGAATCCTGCATCAGCGGAGCAATGGCAGGAACGAGTCGATGCGGCCCTGAAGGAAAGCGTCGCGGCTCATCTGGTCGCCGATGTTCCGGTCGGAGCATTTCTCAGCGGGGGACTCGACAGCAGTTCTATCGTCGCCTTGATGTCGGGTCTGCGATCGGATCCTGTGCAGACATTTTCGATTGGCTTTGACGAAGCGGAATTCAGCGAGTTGCCTTATGCTCGCGAAGTCGCGAAGCATTTTGGCTGCATTCACACAGAGGAGATTGTCACGCCGGAAGCTGTTCGGGATCTGGACGATCTGACGTTCCTCTACGATGAACCGTTTGCGGACGCATCGGCGATTCCCACAATGGCGGTTTCTCGCCTTGCCGCGCAACATGTGAAAGTGGTGCTGTCCGGCGATGGCGGGGACGAACTCTTCGGCGGATATTCGCGATACGCTCACGATCTCAGGGAAGCGGAGATCCGCGATCGGATTCCGAGTCTGGTTCGATCACTGGTGCTGCGACCAATGGCGGCCATCTGGCCTAAAGCCGACTGGTTGCCTCGACATCTGCGACTCCAGACAGTGCTGCAGAACATCTCCCGCAGTCCGGCTGAAGCGTACGCCAATACGGTTTCCACCTGTCGCAGTGCGGTGCGACGAAGTTTGCTGCGTCGGGATTTCTCCGCCACGTTACGCGACCATCGACCAGAACAATCGATCATTGATGCCTTTGAAGCTGGCCATCGTGATTCGCTGAGTGGAATGCTGTCCGCTGACACGAACGTTCTTCTGCCCGATGATTTTCTGACCAAAGTGGATCGAGCCAGCATGGGGTTTGGACTGGAGGTCCGTCCGCCGCTGATTGACTGGCACTTGATGGAACTTGTGGCATCAATGCCATCCGAGTTCAAGATCCGCAACGGTTCCAAGAAGTGGATCCTGAAGCAACTGTTCGAATCGCGGCTGCCGAAAGATCTCGTCAATCGACGCAAGCAGGGTTTTGAATTACCCATCGATGCATGGCTGCGAGGACCTCTGCGAGAACAGGTCCGAGTGCATGTACTGAATTCGAATAGTCCTCTCGCGCATTATATCAACGTCGATGCGGCTCGCCTGATGTACGAATCACACTGTCGTGGGACGGGCCGACATGGCCAGTTGATCTGGAGTCTGCTAGTGCTCGCTCGCTGGCTGGATGCGTGGGCGAGGCCGGAATCAAAACCCGCGTTGAAGGCTCCGGCGCGGAAACTTGTTCTACAAACGACATCTCGCACCTGCTGATCCTGAAAATCCTCGGAAGCCACTTCTGAATCTCGTTGATTGTGCCCGGTATGACTCTGAAATCCTCAACCACTTTCGTGCAGAACGATCGCCCGACGATCAGCATTCCGGCGATGCTGCGTTCGCGAAAAACCTCGGCGCTGAACGTGCCCGTGGTGGCGGGGATTTGTGTACCGAAAGGCCAGCTGAAGAGTCCCGCCGACGGCCATATTGATGGCTTCACAAATCGGGTGAACGCTCAGTTTGAAGTCCTGAATCGTTGGCACGATGGAAGCGTTCGCTGGTTATTGACCAGTTTTCTTGCTCCGGAAGTCACTGGCGTTGCGCGACCTCTGAACGTCGTTGCCTGCGAACAAGCAAACGAAGCCAACACAGATCAACCCTCCGCCGCACCATCCGGAACAAGCGTCGCGGTCAAATTCGTTGCGGGTGAAATTCGTCTGCATATGCGAGATCTCAACAGTGATCCGCCTGCTGAGCGAACGATTCGATTACTGCCGCGTCTGGGCGATACGTGCGGGGACGAGTTACCGCTGCAACTGGACGATATTCGGACCGAAGTCAGCGGACCAGTGCGGCAGGTGTTCCTGGTTTGCCTGCGCGTTCAGACCATGCCGTCAGTCACACTGCAGATTCGCTTGACACAGTGGACGACTGCCGGACTTCTGCAGGTGGAGACACGGATCCGGAATACTCGCCGAGCAGTGCACAAGGGAGGCCTTTGGGATCTGGGTGACACCGGTTCGTTCCTGTTTCGTAGTCTCGAATTGTCGCTGCACAGTGATGAAGTTCCGGCCAACGCGAGAACTCACTGGAAGGCTCGCCGCGACAGCGAAGTCCGGACGACGATCTCCGAGGTCTTCATTCGACAGTTCGGAAGCGGGGAGAAACACTGGAGCAGCACGAATCATCTGTCGGCGGACGAAACCAGCGCGGTGCAGACTCGCGGTTTCGAAGCAAGCTGCGACACGGGGGTCCTGCGAGGATATCAGGCTGAACCAGCATTGCTGCTTGAAGGAGATGGTTCGACGCTGGCCATTGCCGTGCCGGAGTTCTGGCAGCAGTTTCCCGGAAGTGTCGCGGCTGCGATGGGAAGTCTGGACGTCGGACTGTTTCCTGTCCTGCCAGAAGTCACTCACGAACTTCAGGGTGGCGAACAGAAGACTCGTTCGTTCTGGATCTCAACTTACAAGAACAACGCCGACGTCAATCATCTCGACTGGGCATTCGATGCTCCTCGGTTGCTGCAGTCACCGAAATCAGTTCGAACGACGAATGCGATTCCATGGTTTACAGGCGAAGTGCTGTCGTCAGAGCTGAATTCGCAACGAACGCTGAACTCTGAAGTGTCGTCATCGACTGTCGTAAGTCGTTTCGCGAACTATCTCAACAGTGCGACATCGGGCAACTTCAGCATTGATGCGCGGCGTGCTTCGATTGACGAATATGGCTGGCGGAATTTTGGCGACGTCCCGGCCGATCATGAGCAGACTCATTATGCTGGCTCGAACACAGTTGTTTCCCATTACAACAATCAGTTCGACATGATCTTCGGCGCGACCTTACAACTGGCCGCGACCGGGGATCTGAAATGGTTCGACTTGCTTGATCCATTGGCTCGCCATGTGATGGATATCGACATCTATCATACCAGTGAAGACCGCGCTGCGTTCAATGGCGGGCTGTTCTGGCATACGGACCATTATGTCGACGCGAAATTGAGTACTCATCGCACCTATTCGCGACAGAATCAAAAGCCGGGCCACGCCTATGGTGGTGGTCCCAGCTGCGAACACAACTACACCACGGGCTTACTGCACTACTATTTTCTTACTGGAAACACTGAGGCTCGTGAAACGGTTCTGTCGCTGGCCGACTGGGTCATCCAGATGGACGACGGCAATAACACGATCTTCGGCCTGCTGGATAGTGGTCCCACCGGCGCGGCTTCGGCAACGGTCTTTGACGATTTCCATGGACCGGGCCGAGGCGCCGGAAATTCGATCAATGCCCTGCTGGATGCGTGGCTGCTGACCAGCTCTGAGCGTTATCTCACTAAGCTGGACGAGTTGATTCGCCGCTGCGTGAATCCTCAGCAGAGTCCTGGCGATCTGCACCTTCTGGACGCGGAAGGATACTGGTCCTACACAGTCTTTCTGAATGCGATGGGACGGTACCTGATCGCCAAACGCGACGCGGAATTATTTGATGGCATGTATGCCTTTGCCCGAGACGTCATGAAAACGTACGGACGCTGGATGGCGATGCACGAACGCAGAACTCTGGATCGTCCTGAAGATTACCCGGTATCCACGGAGGCGTGGGCGGCCAGGATTTCCGCAAGGCCAACGTCCTGCGAATCGCGGCCTCCTGTGAAGACGATGCCGGGCACGCTCTGGCGATGAGAATGAAGGCCGATCAGATCAACGAGGCAGCGTGGCAGGATTTCGCGGCGTTTGGAGAAGCTTCGTTATCGGCGCGTTGTTTGTCCATCATCATGACAGAAGGACATCGTGAAGTCTTTCATAGCTACTGTGAACCGAATCTGATCCCAACTTGTCCCGCTCAATATGAAGCAACCGAGTGGATGATGTTTGTGCCTCAGAAGCAACGCGTCAAAACGTTGCTGAAGTCACCCGCTCAACTTGTGCGAGCCACGCTCAAAGCGGCGCATCCGGGAAGAATCCGGAGGGCTCTGCAGGCGTTACGTCGACAACTCTGAACATTACGTTTATCCATTTCCATCTCTGACCGGAAACTTTCACCACGACTTTTCAACCATGATTCAGGCCGCCCCGAGACAACTTCGAATCATTCCCATTGATGATCGTCCCACGATCTGCCATGTCATCCACGCGTTGGGAGTTGGCGGTGCGGAGGTTCTGGTGGATCAGATGATTCGCCGTATGCAGAAAGATTTTCGCTGCGTAGTGGCTGTGCTGGACGAGATTGGCGAGATCGGAACTCGTCTTAAGGAAGACGGATTTATCGTCGAGCATTTGCATCGACAGCCGGGAATTGATCGAGGATGTGCGACGCGTCTGCGACAGTTCGCGGATCGCGAAGGCGCTGAAATTCTGCATGCTCATCAGTGCACTCCATTTTTTCAGGCGATGCTGAGCCGAGGACTGACGGGCCGTCGACCGGTTGTGTTCACCGAACACGGCCGACATTTTCCTGATACACCCAGTCGCAAGCGAGCCATCGTCAATCGCATGCTGTTGAAACGGTGCGATCGGCTATTCGGTTGTGGAGCGGCGGTACGCCAGGCATTGATCAGCAACGAAGGCCTGCCGGAGTCACGGGTGGAAGTGATCTATAACGGCGTCGACCTGAAGGCTCTCAGCAAACCAACACTCGGTGCGAGGGAAACCATTCGTGCCGAGTTCGGTTACTCTGCCAACGACTTTGTCGCTGTTCAGGTCGCACGACTTCATGAACTGAAGGACCATCAGACAGCATTGAAAGCTGTCGATGAGGCTCGCCACAGAATTCCCGAACTTCGACTACTGCTCGCTGGTGATGGAGATCAGCGATCCGCGATTGAGCAAACAATTCGAGAACGAGGCCTTGAGCAGACGGTGACACTGGCGGGAACACGCAAAGACATCGCGGACCTGCTTTCGGCGTCCGATGTTTTCCTGATGTCCAGTATCAGTGAAGGCATACCGCTGACGGTGATTGAAGCCATGGCCGCGCGGCGTCCTGTGGTCTCCACGGCGGTTGGAGGACTGCCGGAGTTAGTTGAGCATGGTGTCAGCGGGATGCTGGCTCCGTCCGGAGATGCGTCGTCACTGGCAGCTTCCCTGGTGCAGCTTTACGACAATGCCGATTTACGACGCCAGATGGCTGATGTTGCCGCAGGCCGTGCTCAGGAGAAGTTTTCACTTCAGGGCATGCTGAACAGTTATCGTGACGTGTACCACGACGTCCTGGAAACCAGTGGGCGTCGTCAAAACTCGGGTTCACGTAAAACAAACGGGACAAACCACAAACAGACAGGAGCGCACTCATGATTGCCGAGTGTTCCTCGACTGACAAAATCGGGTCGCTGCTGATCTTTTCTGACGACTGGGGCCGTCATCCGTCATCCTGTCAGCATTTGACACGCAATCTGCTGGATCGCTACCCCGTGCTCTGGGTCAACACCATTGGCACTCGCGCGCCGAGACTGGATATGCAGACAATGCGGCGAGTGGCCGAGAAGCTGCGTCAATGGGGTTCGACCGGATTTACGAGAGTGTTTCGCCCAAATCGCAAACGCTCCGCGCCCGTACTTCCGCCGGAGCTGGAGACTCCCGTCCACAGCAATCTGCAGGTTGTTAACCCAAAGATGTGGCCGTGGTTTTCCAGTGATCGGGACAGAAGGTTGAATCGCTGGCTGCTGACACGGCAACTGAATCCGCTTATCGAAAAGCTGCCAAAGCCTGTCGTTGCCGTGACCACTTTGCCGATCACCGCCGATCTGCCGGAAACGCTGTCTGTCGATCGTTGGGTCTACTACTGCGTGGACGATTTTTCTCAATGGCCAGGCCTTGATGGAGATACTCTGCGACGTATGGATCATGACATGATTCAGCAGGCAGACAGCCTGATCGCGGTGAGCGAAACATTGCAGTCGATGATCGCGACTCATGGACGTTCATCATCCATGTTGACTCATGGTGTGGATGTCGACTTCTGGAATCGCCAGCGAAGTATTGCTGTCCGACAGGAATCCGTCGCGCGTCGATTTGAGAATTCTCGCGGGCAGGTGCGGGCAGCGAACGACAGCCGATTAACATCACTTTCCATTGTCACGGGCAGTCCTGAGCCGGAAATCCATGGGAGTCGGCTGAACATGAAGCCGACCTCCGTTGAGATCCCATCAGCCAGCATCAGTGCCGCTGAAGTTCTGGCAACTCCACCGACGGCCGTCGATGGCATCGCGGGCCCGCTGATAGTGTTCTGGGGCGTGATTGATCGCCGCATGGACTCACCGTCATTGATTCAGCTTTCTCAGGATCTGATTGAGGGAACTATCGTTCTGATCGGTCCTCAGCAAGATCCCGATCCGGCATTGCTGACTCTTCCCAACGTGCGAGTTCTCCCCGCGCAGCCATTGTCAGCGCTGCCGGCGATTGCTGAGCAGGCCAATGTTCTGATCATGCCTTACGCTGATCTGCCAGTCACAAGAGCTATGCAGCCATTGAAGCTGAAAGAGTATCTGGCGACCGGAAAATCCGTGGTCGTGAAACGATTGCCTTCGACGGATGCCTGGGCCGACTGTCTTGATGCGGCAGAAACGCCGGAGGAATTCAGTCTGATTGTGCGAAATCGAGTCTACTCGGGCATTTCTCCGGCCCAGGCTTTGGCACGCTGTCGCCTGCATCAGGAAAGCTGGAAGAGCAAAGCCGATCGCTTCGAACATATTCTGAAGAGTGAACGAGTTCAGTGCCGTCTCGCTTTACCCGATCCTCCTGTGATTGCCTTTAAGCCGCCAGCAGCGACCGGGAGTAAACCGGTTCGATCTCAACGATAGTCCATTCATTACGACGAAGAGTCAAGTTCAGAGTCAGCAACAGAGAATCCCATGAACGCACCATTCGTTCTACATACTCGAGTCGTCACCGGAGTCGGTGGCGGACCGGAAAAGACGATTCTGAACTCGCCTCGTTATCTGCGACAGTACGGAATCGACTGCGCGTGCCTGTTTATGCGACCTCCCGGAGACCCGGGCTTCGCCACTCTGGAACGCAAAGCCGCTGCGTCCGGTGCAGAAATCATAGCCATTGATGACAACGGCCCAACCGACTGGCGTGTCATTCAGCAATGCATTCGCATTTGCAAAGAACGCAATGTGACGGTCTGGCATGGGCACGACTACAAGAGCAACGCGATTGGACTCATTGTCCGCATGTTTCACCGAATGCACCTGGTCACGACAGCTCATGGCTGGGTGCGTTTCACATCGCGAACACCGCTTTACTACAAGATCGATCGCCTGAGCATGAAGCTTTACGAGCAGGTCATCTGCGTTTCGCAGGATCTGTACGACAGTTGCCGTGCGTCGGGAATTCGAGAAAACAGGCTGCACCAGATCGATAACGCGATTGTCCTGGATGACTACACAACGTCACCGGCAACGTTGCGAGACAAGGCTCGCTTCGGCTTCGATTCTCAGCGCATTCTGATCGGAGCTGTCGGACGTCTGTCAGAAGAAAAGGGCTTTCATCATTTGATCAATGCGGTGTCCCGCCTGATCATTGACGGTCATCCGATTGGACTGATCATTGCCGGCGAAGGTCATCTGCGGGAACAACTTCAGCGGCAGATTAATGACCTCGAACTTCAGGATCATGTCCGGCTGGCTGGTTTCATGAATGACCCACGAGAACTCTATCGCGCGATCGACTTGTTCGTCCTCAGTAGTCTGCGAGAAGGTCTGCCCAATGTTGTCCTCGAGGCAATGGCGTCGCAACGAGCCGTCGTGACCACGAATTGTAATGGCATCCCCACACTGGTGCAGCACGAACAGAACGGACTGGTCGTTCCGACTGACGATGAGAATTCACTGTATCGTGCCGTACGAAAATGTGTGCTGTCTGATTCTCTGAGAACTGAATTGGCGAAGGCCGGGCGTCACACCATCGAGAACAGATTCTGCTTTGATCGGCGCATGGCAAAAATCGTGGGCGTCTACCGCCGACTTTCGAAAGATCTGGCGGGAAGGATTCCAGCAAACGCTCTGACCGCACTCACGAGCACAGACCTCGCGGATTCGTCTGCAGAGATCTCTGAAAGTGTCTTATCTGGTGCTCGATAATCCATCATCACACAATCGATTTCCGGCGTTGCCAATCAGGATCTGGCTTCAATGATTTCCGCTTCACCTGCAACTTCAGTTCTCGTTCATCACCAGACGAGTCCTCCCCCCGGATGGAACGAGTACCTGACCAAATGGGGATATGACGGCTTCCATCTTCGCACGGAGTGGGCTGCCGTGTTCGCTGCAGGTCTGCGCCATCGACCTCAATTCATTTGGGCCGAACAGGATGGACTTATCCTCGGTGTCCTGCCGTTAATGCATATCACGGGACCTGTTTTCGGAAGTTTTCTGGTCAGCCAGCCGTACCTGAATACCGGTGGTGTGCTCGCGGATTCCGCTTTGATCGCATCGCTGTTGATCGACAAAGCCGTGACGCTGGCGGATTCGCTCAACGTCAAACATCTGGAACTCCGACACGAAATTCGCAGCGAACATCCGCGCCTGAATTCCACGAATACCGAGAAAGTCCACATGCGTCTCGCATTGCCCGAGACCAGCGAACAACTTTGGTCAGGACTTAAGTCAAAATTGCGGAGTCAGGTGAAGAAGCCTCTGAATGATGCCACTCTGACCGTCCAGTTTGGTCACAAGGATCAATTGAAAAACTTTTATGATGTCTTCTGTCAGAACATGCGAGATCTGGGAACGCCTCCATTTTCAAAACGCCTGTTCGACGCAATGCTCACACAATTCGGAGAGGGCGCCGAGATCTGTACGGTCCTGACAAATGGACGTCCAATCGCTTCGGGATTCCTGTTGCACGGTCCGGAGGTGACTTTGATCCCCAGCGCGAGTTCACTGAGGGAGTTTAATCACACAGCCTGCAACATGCTGATGTACTGGCACTGCCTGAAACGCAGTGTCGAGCGCGGACAAAAGGCTTTTGACTTTGGTCGTAGTTCAGTCGACAGCGGGACGTACAAGTTTAAGCAACAGTGGGGAGCTGAAGCTTATCCGGCGGTCTGGCAGTATTGCCTGCGCAAAGGCGACATTGGCGACGTTCGCCCAAGCAGCGGCAAGTTCGACAAAGTCATCGCCGTCTGGCAAAAACTTCCGGTCTGGCTGACGAAACTCATCGGCCCGGAGATCGTTCGCGGGATTCCGTAAACCTCGAACGTTACTTCTTAGTCTGATCAGGGGCCTTCTTCTCATCGGCCTTTTCCAGAGCGTCGACAACCGGAAGTGGGCGTTCCAGAATTCCCAGCGACGCTCCATAAAGGAGACAAATCTGCTCGAGCGGCAGCACTTTACTGCCAGCCAGCCATTCGTCAGCCTTCTTATCAAGTTTCCGATCCGCAAAGACTCGCCCGGCGACGATATAACATTCTTCTCGCCAAAGGATGTTCTGCATTTTCGAAATCGCCGTCAGCACATAGCCCGGATCGATGGTCGTCGATGCGGTGACCTCAACCAGTTCGCAACTGAGCGCCTGACGAAGGCCCGGCAGATCAGTCACAATGGTTTCCAGCAATCGAAGTCCCGAAGCCAGATCTTTAGCATGCGTGGCCCAGGCACGATCTGCCGCACCAGCGATCGGCACAATCAATGCCGCATTTCCGAACAGAGCTCGCCCCTGACGCAATGATCCATCAGCCGTCAATACCTCTGGAAAATTGCTTCCGAATCGTCGAGCTGTGATGGCGAGAAAACCGCTGAGTTCATCCAGCAGCAGTTCCTGCTTCAATTCCGGGGACGCACTCAGGGCCGCCTGAAGCTCTGCGGTGCCTCCTGCCCGAATAACCCGGGCCAATAGAATTGTCTCCAGCAATCGACGATCTTCTGCAACCTTGGCGTATTGTTCGATATGTTTACGATAATTTCGATACATGGCTCCAAACTGAGTATCCTCGGGAACTCGCAACTCTGCAGCCAGTTGCTTCTTAAAGCCTGACTCATTGGCAGCCATTTGATTGATCGGGCCGCGTATCTGAGTTGTCGACGGAGCAATCGCGGATAACTCGGCCAGCAGACGTGTGATCACCGCTCCGGCCTGATCTTTTTTCCCGCTTGCAACAGCAGCCCGGAGAACCTCCGAGACGGACAACGCGGTGTAGACAAACTGACTGTGGTCCCGCACATCATCCTGAACCAGAGCAGACGATTCAGGCAACTCAGCGGCCGGACCGACAGGAACCTGCCCCAAAAGAGTCAGGCAGGCATCAAACCGACCCACATCTTTTGTCGCCGCAGCCACGGCGGCTTTGACACGAAGCACACTGACACTATCACTTCCCTCAATGGCCTGTTCTATCTGAGCAAACGCCTCGGGCAATGCCTTTTTCGCGGCCGCGGTTTCCGCCAGCGCGACAAGCGAGTCGGTCAGAGTTCGAGGATCATTGGATGTCTTTGACCATGCAATGGCAGCGGCCCAACGCTCATGCAAACCAAGATCAATGGCCACACCAACATGCAGCGGGTTGATCCAAAGCAGAGCATCCAGAACCATCGGACCTTCAACGCTGGCGTCTCGACAGCGGCCGGAGGCAAATGACCACGCAGTCGTCGCAATCGCATCACGATTGTCGGCAATTGTTGTATCAAGCTGACGCGCCGCGATGACCTCCACCGCCTCCTGAATTCGACCTGCATTAACCATCGCCGACGCGAGGCCCATGGCGGCATCCAGTCCAAGTCGGCCTGTTCGAGGCAACGTTTTGGTTTCTGCCAACGCATCCCCCAACGCTTTAGCAGCGGCCTCGGGATCGTCAGCCGCAATGGCACGCCAATACCGCGTCAAATTGGGTTCAATTCGATAGTAGCCACGGCCACCTTCGATCACAACGTTTTGGTTAAACTCCTGAGCTCCCAGTGCCGGCTGATTGAGTCGCATGAAGAGGTCGCCCGTCATTCTGCGTGCCCAGGCTTTATCACGCAGATTCGCCATGCGAGCCATCCCGATCATGCGTTTGACGTGAGCCTCCACTTCGACGTGGGGATTGATTGCATCCAGAGCGGCCTTAAGTTTTCTGGCCTTCTCTTCTTCTTCCTTGGCAAGTTCGTCTTCCGTCGGTCCAAAATCCGGGAGCACGACCGGCTTATTGAATTGACTATGATCCGGCGGTTTATTCAGCAGCGGAATCAAAGCCATGGTCAGCAACAACAGGACGCCACCTACAATACCATAGATGACCATCGGATTCCGCTTCTTCGGCTTTGCCGCTTCAGCAGCGCGACGAGCGGCCTCGGCTTCATCCGACATTCGCACAGGCTTCCGATCGGCAGCCTGTTCACTGGGATCATGAGCGGTAAAGATCGGCACCATGCACTTTTCATTCGCGCACTTCACTGATTTGCCGACCGCATTCTTCGGAACGAATCCGACCTGTTCGCACATCGGACAGACGACTTTCAGCAGTCGTCCCTTCTCCGGTTTTGCCGTCGCCTGAATTGCCTGAGCCGAGGCACTGGTCATCCCAACACCAAACGGATCATCTTCATCCACAACGGGCTTGCCTCCCCGCTGTCCCCCAATCGGGCGTGCAACAGGCTTCGGTGTCTCGGGAGTCGGTGCCGCAGCAGCCACGGGTTCTGCAGGCTTCTCGGGCAACTTGCGCGCCCCCGGACGGTTGGCGACAGGGTTTGCTTTAGGGCGAGGAGTATTCTTGGCTCCTCGCGAACCGTCCATTGCGGCCCCACAGAACGGGCAATCCACCGGGTTGTCTTCGAGGACAGACTGGCCGCAGGATGGACATGTTGGCAATGACATAGAGAGAACTCAGTGTTCGAGTATTAGAGGCAGACTTCTTTCGACGTAACCCCTGCTCCCGGTTCGGGAACGAGCTCACCGCCGTCGCAGAAGTCTAGTACACCAGCGATGTTCGAGCGAGTGGAACTCAACCGCAGATCCTTGAGTTATCGACGCCTTCATGAAGAAATCTTCTCCCGGAATGTTCACCAGTTTGGGCGAATTTCCCGCCTCCATGTCAAACCGTGGTCAAAGCCCGACATTGTGAACTGCGAACGACAGGGCTTCCCGAGGGTTCTGAACTGTTAAACGCGGGCAATCGAACTCGTCCGGTTCTTTTTTTGGCTCTGCGCGAAATGAAGTGCGTCTCCCGCTGTTTTGACGAGTCTCGTTTCATCGCCAGCCGCAGAAGTGGGGAATTCGATCTCTGACGTTGCCGATTGCCGATCAGCGATCCGCTCCGTGGCCATGCTGTTCGGGTTCTGAACGCGTGCCCTTCGGCTTGACGTGTTTCTGTCGTCCGCCAGCATGAACGCTAAGCATGGAGATGGCACGTCGACTAAAGTCGACGCTACGAATGGAGCCCCGTCGGCAGGCCACTCACGATCTGCGTGATCAAGGGCTCTGATTGCGGCGGTCAGCAGACGAAGGCTGAGTCTGCTTGCGGGCCATTTCCCGAGTCGCCATGTCGTCTCGCAGCAGCAGGTTCATCAGCGTGTCGCCGTAAAGATCCCAAAGCTCGGCGCGTGGAGTCGAATCAGGAATCCCGATCGTCAACATGTCCGAACTTCCGGACGCAGACACATAACGCTCCAATGAGCCTTCAGCCGTCTTTTGGCCGGGAAGACTGATGAGCCTGAAGTTCAACCATTCTGCGATCTCTTTACCGACAGATTCACAGCTTTGGCTTGCAGCAACGATGCCGGATTTCCCCGGCACCGTTCGTACATGGACAACTCGCTGCGGCTGGACTGTCTGAAGCTGCTTTAAAAAGAAGTCAACTTCCGGAACAGGGCTGGCATTGGTCTTGTCGCCGGCCTTTGGAAACATCGCATTAATGTATTCGCCCTTCTGGTTCAGAAACCGCTGAGTTGCCTCACCGTCCGGATTCAGAGTTCGAATGATTGTGCAGTCGTAACCGCCAAGGATCACACTGTCATCGTGTAGTCGGCGAGCCAGTCGATCGACCAGCTCCAGGGCCAGCGGATCGTTTCCACCGACGCTGCCAACAACTAGCGTTCGATACCCCTCTTCGCCGGGGGATGCGACCTGAAACGCGCGCTGCCCTGTACTCTTTCCGGCTCCCTCCCAGGCAAATGGCTTCGGCGGACTGACCAGCACGCCTGACGGAGTTTTTGGAGCAGGTTTCACCGCTTCCGGAATCACCGGCTTCTGCATGACAGGTGCCGCAGCCGACGCCAGGTCCTTTGCAGGTTCGTTGAGGGCCACACGAGCTGTCTCGTTGACCGGCTCATTCGTTTTCACGGAGGGCAATGCAGGCTTTGTCTCTGCCACGACCGAAGGTGTCGGAGCCGTCGATGGTGTCTTCGTGGCTGGTGGAGGCGGTGACTGAGTTGTCGAAGCCAGAGCTGGAGCGTCTTTTGACATCTCCGAGGCAGCCCGTGATGCGGAATCCACAGGCAACGGAGCCGTCAGGCTGCCCGACGTCGTCGATTTTTCCTCAGGGACTGCAGCAATCTCGGCCTTCTGAGCGGGCTTCAAATCCTGCGGGACCGTCGGCATCTGGGCGACAGTCGAAGGAAGCACGTCAAACTCAGGCGGTGCGGAATTTGCCGCCGTCGACAATTGGCTATTTGCCGGACGCAAAACCGGTACTGATGCGCAGCCGGTCAGGGCTCCCGCACAAACGGTGAGCATCAGTAACTGTCGTTGTAAACTCATAGGGCCTTGCGGCCAACGGCAGTGTTCGATGCGTGGGGGGGACCACTTCATCTGAACCTCCCATTCACTGGTCATAAACTCGGGAAACAGCAACGATCAATTCTCAATACCCAGCTGGTAACACAATTGCTCAAACCGCTGTTGGAACTCGTCGCTTGAAGAATGCACATGTTCGGCTTCAGTAATGAACCTCAGATCTTCAATTCGCGGAATCTGATTGTCTTTGAAAGCTCGCTCGTAATCGCCATTTTCACGGCCGTACACAAACAGGAGCTTGTGTTCGTCAAGCTGAACTTCCATCGGCTTCCGTGGATTCAGGATGGCAATACCGCAGCACCCGTCATCCATCAGCAGATCTTCAAAGTCATAGAGAATGCTCTGCAGCACAGGCATATCAATTTGTTCGCGGTACAAATCGGTGTGCTGTCCGTTGTTCTTGTCGTGACTGGTTTCCAGAACCACGTCCACGGTTTCACCCAGTGGATCGAGCAGTGACAAAAACGTGTCGAACAGCTTCTCCCGCGTCACGGACGACATCAACACCGGAATGCGGGCTCCGGAATCCTGATCCACATACCATTCATGGCGAAAGCCGGTCCGTGGGATGACATCCAGGTTGTACGACGGCCGCACTGCGTCAGTCAGCGTGAAGTCACCGTAACGAGCGATGCTCATGTGCGCATCCAGCTCTGCTTCCGACAGATTGCGAAAGCTGCTGACACCATGGGTCGCTTCACCATCACGGTAGTTGGACTTCAGGAAGTTCTTCAGAAAACTCATGACATGATTCCGGCGCAGAATAGTTTTTGACGCGATCAGCCAGTCTGCGGAAACCTAGCACTCAACCGGCGAAGGGGAGCGGAGATTTAGACGAAACGACGATTTTGCAGGGAAGCCTCCATTTTTCAACACGAACGTGCCGTCCGGAGAAACTGTGCCGTCCGGGCATCGTGGCCCAATCACCCATCCTCAGACCGCATAATCGCCAAATTCACTGCAGATTCTGCTGCTGCTTTGGGCGTTAAAATCTGTGATACTGTCAAACATGAAACACACTCGGGCCGTCATCCTGACAATCGGACTCTCGCTGATCTGCAGCGTCGCCGAGCTCCGCGCGCAGTCGCCGCGGTTGATTGCAAAGACTCCCGGCACACCAGCGAGGAACACAACATCCCTCAACCAGCAACACTGGTATCGAATTGAATTTAATGACAAGACGGTCGGCTATGAATCGCTGACGACCACCCTGATAAACCCTTCGCCTCAGGCGACCGCCAATCCTCCCGGGCTTGTCAGACGCATCCGGGATACACACCTAAAGCTGCGACGATTCGGAACAGACCTCTCCGTGTCAGCTCATCTGGAAACCATTGAAAGTTCCGACGGGATGCTTCAAAGCTGGTCTCTGCGTCGTACAAGTGCCGATGGCGCAGCTGTTGAGCGATCCGGACGGTGGAATGGAGAAAAGTCCGCGTTTGAATTAACCGAGAGTGCTGGCGGCGCCGTTCGTCGTGAAATGCTCACTTCACTGGTACAGCCGCGATCGGCAATCTTCCCCGGTTGGTTACCTGCCGCGTCCACCGGAGTTCAACGCCTGTGGACCAGTGCCGTGTTGTTCCCTGAGACATCAGCGATCGTTGACGTGGAAATCGAACGGGGGCGAACGCAGTCGCTACAGCTTGCAGACGGTACGACGATCGCCGTGGTGCGATACAATTTCTGGCCGACCAGTCATCCTGAAATGAAGTCGTCTGTTTATTACAACTCTGAAATGATCCCTGTTCGGATCGAACAGCCTCTGATCGGACAGACACTCCGACTCGATCTCACGGACGCTGCGAACGCACTGGGGCAGGACAGTATGGAATCACTGGACCTGCAACTTCAGGCTGCGTTGCCGGTCAAGCGTCAACTGACCAATCTTGATAACAGCCCGTCTCTCTCTCTGAAAGTTGCTGTTGGCAGCTCTGAGCAAATTGACTTGCCAACTTCGGAGTTCCAGACCGTTGAACAGATCGCTCCCAACGAATTATTGGTCGTCCTGCATCGTCCGGTCATGCCAGCGACGGCAGGCACAGAGTATCTCTCGAATCCACGCAAACCAATGATTGATCCGGCGTACACTTCCTCTTCGCGCTGGATGACAACAGAAGACGACAACCTGAAACGGATGGGCATTATTGCGGCGGGCGCAACCTCTGTTCCGATCGACAAGTGCAGGCGACTTACGCAGTACGTCTGGAAACATCTGCGAACGTCACCGTTCTCCACATCGATGCAGCCCGCTTCACAGATTCTGAAGACTATGCAGGGAGACTGTACCGAACACGCTGTGCTGCTGAGCGCACTCATGCGTTGTCAGGGGATTCCATCTCGAGTTGTTATCGGCTTCATTTATGTCCCGAACCCGTCGGCGTTTATGCCGCACATGTGGACGGAAGCATTTGTGGATGGAAAATGGATCCCATTCGACTCCACTCGCGGCCCCATTGGCATCGGGGTGACTCATTTGAAGGTCGCTGATTCCGTCCTGTCCGACGACGTCGGCAGCGGCACGACATTGTTTATTCCCTTGCTCAGCTTTCTCGGACGCGCTACGGTTGATGCCGTGGTGGAAAATGAGCTGAAGGCGAATTGAGGGCCAGTGAGTTTGAGTTTGGAAATGGGCAGATCGCGATTCGTAGCGCCTGGCCGGAGAATGGAATGACAGCTTCTGACATGGAAAATGTCACGCCGAACGGCCACAGTTCATCGCCATCGTCGAATCGCCGACTCCGCTGGGCCGCCTTGATCATTGTGTTTACTCTGATGTTCGCCATGATCTCTTTTGTCTTACTGCTCTTGCCGTTTTCTCCACGACGCCAATTGACAGAGAAGGAAAGACAACTGCTCGGCGCCTGGGAGTTTCAAGGTGGGCAAAGCGTAAAAGCAACAGTGGTCTATTTTGATGACCGTCGAAGCATGAGAGTCAGCAGCCCTCCATTCACAACAGTGAGTTTTGGACGCTGGCGTGTCGACAAGAACAGCCATCTTCAATCCAGACATGAAGGCCTGGTAGAGACCGTCCTTAACATCCACCAGGCGCCGCTGGATTGCGAAGTTCGCTTTTCTGAGGGAACTCTGATCCTGAAAACAACTGACGGCGCGGACCATGTTTTAACTCGTTACAGCGGCGCCGGATTGCAAAAGATAAAAGATTCGCGTTAGACAACGCAGACGATGCGGGGAATCGAACAGATTTGACCGTAGGCCTCGGTCAGACGTGAAGATTGGGGCGGAGAATGGCCTGGAGGCTCTACATGGACTCCGGCAGCCAGCTGCCGCTTTTGTGAAGGTAGCCTGCTGCCAAACAAGAGAGTCTCGAAGGTCGTTTGAGTTTAGAAGGGTTGTCCACAGCAGGCTATGGACGTGAAAGCGGCAGCGAGCTGCCGCAGTCCAAAGAAAGTTTGCTGAGAATTTCCGCACGTGCCTCGAAACTGCCCGAAAGGTGGTCCACTATCATCTCGGTGATGGTTAAACTTCGCCTCTTTGTTCGCGTGCCATCCGTCAAATCAAGTCTCGAAGTTTCTCTATGAATCGTCGCCCCGATCCCGGCCGTCGCAAAGATCAGCGAGGCCCGTCCAATACGCCGAAGAAGCGACACCCGGACAGTCCACCTTATACGGGAAATGCCGCCTTCAACATTGGCTCATCAGGTCCTGCGCCGTCCGCGCCGCGAGGACCGCAGCGACGTGAAGGGTCCTTCAATGATCACGATGATCAGGAGTTCGTTGCGCCACCGGCCAGCAAAGAACAGACATCGCAGATGATTCGCCAGCGGACGAAGCTGGGGCCGAATACGTCCGAGCCGATTCCGATTGTGCATGCCAAATCCAGAACTCACCATCCGATTCTCTATCGCAAGCGATTGGCTCGTATCGAGAATGCTCGCCCCGGTGATCTGGTGGCGGTCTATGCCGAAGGCTATCACTCGCCGATGGGCTATGGCTTGTATAATCCGCGGAGTGAGATGGCTTTGAGAATGCTGTGGAATGCTCCCGAGATGCCGGACGATGTGGCGTGGGCTCAGAAATTATCAACAGCAGTCTCTCTGCGTCGTGACGTGCTGAAACTGGACTCCATATCGAACGCATGGCGAGTCATCCATGCGGAATCAGACGGACTCTCCGGGCTGGTGGTCGATCGATTCGGAGATGTGCTGTCGGCGGAAACATTCGGCCTTGGCATGTACCAGCGGGCGAGTTTGCTGATGCCGATGCTGGCGGAGCAGATGGGAACGAAACATTGGATTGTTCGCACGAGTCCTCAGTTTCTGTCTCAGGAAGGTTGCGATCCACCGTCATTTTCTTCCGAAGGTTGTCCCGCGCAGGTTGTGATCAATGAACATGGAACTCGCTTTCGAGTAAAGTTTGAAGGCGGACATAAGACGGGATTCTTTTGCGATCAGCGTGACAATCGCAAGAAGCTGGCGGAGTTCTGTCAGGGCAAGAGCGTTCTCGATCTGTGCTGCTACACCGGCGGCTTTTCCGTACAGGCCAAGACGTTGGGACAGGCCGAGGAAGTCATTGGTGTCGATCTCGATGAAGAACCACTCGTGGTGGCACGTGAGAACGCCAACTTAAATCAGGCGCGAGTCCGATTCGTACAGGCTGATGCGTTCAGCTATATGCGTGAGATGATTCGTAACGGACGTCAGTTTGATGTGGTCGTACTCGACCCGCCGAAGTTGATTCGCACGCGCATGGAAATTGAAGAGGGAACTCGCAAACACTTCGCAATGAATCGTCTGGCAATGCGACTGGTGAAACCCGGCGGATTGTTGCTGAGCTGTTCGTGCGCCGGTTTGTTGCCCGAACCGGAGTTCATGCAGTTGCTCATTGCGGCATCACGATCCACTGGCGACGACATGGAAGGCCCGGACCCGAATGTGCGAGCCACGCCGCGATCCCTGCAGATCATCGCCAAATCCGGGGCCGCGCCAGATCATCTGGTCATTTCGAGTTGTATGGAGACTGAATATTTCAAGGCCGTGTGGATGATTGTGACGTAGCCAAAGACAGGAAAGACTTAGAACCCCGGACAAAACATGCTCACGTAGCCGGATTCGTGAGAATTCGGAGCGGTTTCTGAGCTCTCACGAGCTCAGCTACGGTTTTGTTAAGGGTTCTTAGCCTTCCCCAAGATGATTTCCAGGCTGCTCTTCCGTCTGGAGACCAACGAGTTACGGAACAAGCTTGCCTGCGTTCTGATCGATCGTTCGCTGCCAGCGACGGATCGCATCGCGACGACGTGACGAGTCCGCTTCAGGATGATACCCCTTGCGATCTCCCGCAATCTGTTCCATCCTGTAGATCGCCACAGTTCGCACCACCAATCGTTCGCTTCCCAGCATTGCCATGAGGTCGACCACGACAGTCGGATCAGACGCCTGAGACGGACTGAGTCCTTTAATCAACTGTACCAGGGGCGTTGCCTCAGCCTTGGGCATTCGTGTTTCCACGCCCAGAAGAATGTCTTTGCGTCCGGCTGAAGAACTATTCGCGATCAACGACAACCCATCAATCGCTGCGCGATGAATGGATTCATCTTTCGTCGCAAACAGTACGGACAGCAATCGATCCGTATCGCGCGTCAGCGACAGGACCTGCACCGCAAGGACTCCGTACTGTGGATTCCGTTCATCCAGCAGTGGCTGGACGCAATCTCCGGGTTCAGCGTTATTTGCGAGCAGCTCCAGCAGACGAAGATTCTGTTTCCCGACTTCCGGCAATGGCTCTGACGAGGAATCAAAATACCATGCGGGCAGTGCGGAGACAGCTTCACCGTTGTCGACCACAATCCGTGATGAATCCCTGAGCCCGGCCACCGTCCAGATCGCACGCTGGTTCTGCTTGAGTTCGATAGAGTCAGGTTCCTCAGAATTGCTCAATTGAATGGAACCTTCGAGGACCGTCATTTCCACCTGTAGATCAGAATCAATCTGCAGGAAACTGTCGGCAAGTTCGTTGGTTGATTCTGCGTCGGCGGAGGACGATTCCTGCGAGATTGGCATCAGCGGCGTGACTTCGAGGGCAAGGCGAGTGTCCGCAGAGCCCAGTGTCAGCAGTGTGTTGGTCCGGCCAACTCCCAGATTAAACTCGGGACGAATTTCATCATTCCATGCAACAGACTGAGTTGCAGATAGTTTGAGCCTCCCGGCCAGAAAGTCGAGACCGCCCGCTGCGCCTCGTTGCATTCGTACCAGACAAGGACCATGCAACTCTGCGGTGTAGCCTTTTGCACCGGTCGTCACGATCAGCGGAAACCGCTCGGTCACCCCAAACCAGCTGGGCCCCATGATCGGACCGCAATTGACATCGTTTGGAGCATTCACCAAAGCATCTCCACCGGGAATCGATGAAAATGTTTGCCATCGATGCATGGATTCATGTCGCACCAGGAGACTTCGGCTATCCGCCTGGAGGTAATACGAAACGGGAATTTCCGGCTCCGTGATGACTGGCACTTCAATCGGATTTGATGGCACCGGAGGAGTAGTCGCAGACGCAGCCGAAGGATCAGTCGCAGGCTTTTCTGCCATAGGTTTCTCTGTCGCCGGAGGTTTACCGGCGACAGTCGGATTATCATTTGCGGCCACGATCGCGCTGGTCTGCTTCGAGCCAGTCTCCGCAGGAACCTCAACAGCATTCACGGCCGGCGGCGGTGCCATTTTCTCGCCAGCCCCGTTCTTTACCTGAGGGATGTCATTCTTTGCGACATCCACATCGCCAGCCTTGTCATCTGCAGCCGCTTCCTGGTCGGCCTTCGCAGGCTCCATATCGCCACCAGCTTTATCAGCACGAACGTCGTCCATCGCAACGACGGCATCTTGAGCAGCAACTGGTTCAGCAACTGGTTCAGTTTTCTTCGGCCCAACGAATGTCGAATCGGAAATCAGAACGGCCAGCCAGACAATCGCCAAAACCGCAGCGATGATAGCCGGCAGACGTTTGGAGGATGGCTTCGGGACCGTCAGCGGCTTCCAGGTGCTGGTCGATTCAGCTGCATTACCAGCTGTTGACGCCTCCGGATTCAACGCGCGGACGAGCGATGTTTTTCCCGAGGGATCAAGTCCGTAGAGTCGATCCCGAAGTCGAGGCTCAACCGCGACCGGATCACGCAGCAGTCCCAGAATTTCATGAGCCGATGCGACTTCGGCCAACATTGCATCGGACGCCAGAATCTCGCGTTCGACACGAGCCACCAGGTCCGGAGTCAATTGGTCGTCAAGGTACTCGGCAATCAGATTAGGCTCGATCATTGGCTGAGTCCTGCCGGGATCCGCCAGACGTCGCCGCCGTTTTACCTCGCGAATTCGCTCGACAAGGTCCGTCGTGAACGGACTGTTGGCAATCTTTTGTCCGATTTCCCGAGCGTTGGCGGGCGGCAATCGGTCGTCAAGGTAGGCCAGCAGAGTTCTCAAGGTCAGTCGCATCGTTACACCTTAACCAGTTATTGAGTACGGAAAATCCACAGGGAACTCCGTCCTTGTCTGAATAGTGCTGATCCCCGCCGGGTTTCGTTCAGGAATCTTTTATGTTTTTTCGAATGAGGCCAATTTGCCGCTCCAGGATCATGAAACACCTCTGTTTCTTGTTTCTGCTTCCCCCCGCTGAAATCCGCCGCGTTCAAAACGTGTTTTCGAGCCAGACTCCGCAATGTTCTTTCTGATCTGACCCAAACACCGCTGGCAGAAATCGAGGAAAACCGGCAAGATGCCGTTCGGGAGAACGAACGAGACAGCAACTGGTCTTAGCAACCGGAGTCGTGGGAATTCGGATGCCTTCCGGGGAAACGCACCGCATTCTCACGAATCCGGCTACTCTGAACTCAATCCACTCGGAGTATCAGCTGCTGTGGCAGAATCATCACCAATCTCCATCATTTCGAAATCATCGCGGAACAGCGGGAGGCCTGTGGGAAACCATGCCTGATTCAAACATGACTTGTCACCACCAGTCGGCTCGATCCTTTTCCGGCAAATGTTTTCGGCAAACCCTTTGTTGGCGATGTCGATCACCGGCCAGTGTCTGTGGCGTCTATTGCCTGAACAGGTATCCGCCGACGAGAAGCCCTCTGCTGCGGGCGACAGAGAAAGGGCGCGGCAACCACGGCGAAAAAAAATCCAAGAGAAGCCCGAGCACGAATATCGCATTCCGCAAAACGGAAAAGGGCCCTGCCCGCTCTGGAAACTTCCATCATCACTTTCGCGGATGCAAAGAAGTACCCCGACGCCACGGTAGATCTGATTGGCGCAATTCACCCGGGTGAGCCGGAGTACTATTCGCAACTGAACGAAGTTTTCAAGAAGTACGACGTGTTACTTTATGAAGCCGTCATGCCCGAAGAAGCTCTGGAACAAGGACTGCGACCAGGGGGCGGTTCCGGTGCGCATCGAAAAGGTCTGACGGATGAAGAAAGAGTGGACCGACGCCAAGGTTGGTCTGACGGCGATTTCCGTTCTGCAGCTGGGTATGAAAGATGCACTCGGCATGGAATTTCAGTTGACCGGCGTCGATTACACGGCGGAAAATTTTGTCCATGCTGACATGACGGCTGAGGAGTTTGAATCGTCGATGTCGCGTCGAGGAGAAACGTTCGCCGGAATGTTTCTGAAGGAGATGGGCAAGTCGATGTCGACTCAGCAGGAACAAAACCCGATCGCGATGAATCTGGACATGATGCTGTCAGCGTTGTCGTCCGATCGAGCCTACCGGATTCGCCGTATTGCTGCCGTCCAGTTGGCCAAAGGTGCTGAGGGAGATGCATTTGCTGGCTTCGACGGAACGTCCACGATCATTACCGAACGCAACAAGACCTGTCTCGATGTAATGAATCGAGAACTCAGGAATGGCCATAAGAAAGTTGGCATCTTCTACGGCGCGGGCCACTTTGCCGATATGGAAGAACGCATGGTCGACGAGTATGGCTTCAAACGAAAGTCTGAAGAATGGCTTGTGGCATGGCACCTGCGAGACCCAAAGAAATTCTCTGAGAAGGACGGCAGCAAGTGAGTTGCCCCGTGTTTGCCGCCCTGACAATTTCCTCGATCGATGCCGCGATTGTCGTCGCCTATCTGGTGGCAATTACGGCCATGGGAATCTGGATCGGACGCGACAATAAAGACGTGTCGGACTATCTGCTTGGGGATCGCAGTTTGCCGTGGTGGGCTGTGCTGGGATCGATTGTTGCAACGGAAACCAGCACGGCCACGTTTCTCAGCGTGCCTGGAATTGCCTTTGCGAAAGAAGGCAACTTCAGTTTTCTGCAACTTGCTTTCGGCTATGTGATCGGACGAATTCTTGTCTCGATCTGGCTCCTGCCGTTGTATTTCAAGGGGCAACTTTTACCGCCTACGAAGTTCTGTATAAGCGATTTGGCGGGCTAACGCAGAAGACGGCTTCACTGATCTTTCTGGTGACCAGAAATCTTGGCGACAGCCTGCGTCTTTTTCTGACAGCCATCGTGGTTAAACAAGTCACGGGCTCGTCACTGACAGCGAGTATCATCATTGTTGCTGGTGCCTCCACAGTGGCTTACACGTTCGTTGGCGGAATGAAGGCAGTTGTCTGGAGTGACTGCCTGCAGTTCGTGATCTATGTCGGCGGCGGTATTGCGTCTCTGTTTCTGATCATTCAGATGTTGCCTGGCGGATGGCAGCAGTTTTCTGAGTTCGCTGCTGCAAATCACAAGTTTCGCCTGCTGGACTATTCTCTGGATCCTTCAAGGGCCTATACGATCTGGGCGGGAATCATTGGCGGTGCGATGCTCACGATGGGGACTCACGGCACTGACCAGATGATGGTGCAACGCTATCTGTGCATCGGATCTCACAAAGGTGCGTCGAAGGCATTGATCTCCAGTGGTTTTGTCGTGCTGGCTCAATTCGCTCTGTTTCTGATGGTCGGTGTAGCTTTGGCGGCGTTTTATGATTTCCGGGGCACGGCCGCGGAACTGAAGAAGAATGAAGAGTTCATCACATTCATCGTCAATGTGATGCCTACGGGATGGTGTGGCTTTACGATCGCTGCTGTATTTTCCGCCGCGATGTCGACGCTTAGCAGCTCCCGAATCTTCCGCAGGGCGCTGTCGTCGCGGACTTTCTGCACAACTCCGGAACTCCCGAACATCAGGTCCGGATGACTCGCTGGATGACACTGCTCTTCGGGATTCTTCAGATTGTGTTGGCCATTGTTTTTGTCTCGATCAGTCTCGATCGTCTGATCGTGGATCAGGTGCTGGCGGTCGCGGGATTCTCCAGCGGCATTCTGGTCGGGGTCTTCACGCTCGGCGTGACAACTCAACGAGTCGGCCAGATCAGCGCGATGTGTGGAATGGTGGCGGGCACGGCAATCCTGTGTTACGTCAAATTCTTCACCACGATTGCGTGGCCGTGGTACACATTGATCGGTGCAGTTACGACATTCGTCTTCGGCCTGCTGATTTCGCAGATGCTCGACAAGCCGACGCCGGATGCTCACACTGGTTGGAAGTAGTTTGGCCTCGCAATGCGTAGCTGAACTCGTGAGAGTTCAGATTCAGCAACCGAATTCTCACGAATCCGGCTACAAGCGTAAGACCACCTCACCAAAAACCTGGCTCACAAACCTGATGGCTCGCCACCTTTTCGCCATAAATCCTGAAACACCCTCGCATTAAGACAGGAATCCCTGACCGTGCCCTACCGACTTCTACCTCGTCACGCTGTGCTGTTGTTGGCCGTTCTTATCTCGGTAACAAACATCTCACAAGCAGTGAGCGATGAACCGATCCAACATTCATTCTTCATCGCCGGCCCGACATTTACCGGCATCATTGGTGAAGATAACAAGGAGATCTGGAATGCCGGACGACCGGCCGCGAGAGATGGATTTGTGCTGCCAAACGGAAACGTATTGGTCGCGTGGGGCGATGAGGTTCGTGAGCTGACTCGAGAAAACAAGACCGTCTTTCATTACGTGAAATCAGCCGAGAACAACGAAATTGGCACCGTCGAACGTCTCGACAACGGCCACACGCTGATCACAGAACTCGGCAAGAAACCAAGGCTGATGGAAGTCTCAGCCGACGGAAAGATAGCCGTTGAAGTTCCGCTACAGCCGGAGACCAATAATGCTCACATGCAGACTCGCATGGCGCGCAAACTGGCCAATGGCAATTATCTTGTGCCTCACCTGCTGGCGTTCAAAGTGAAGGAATATTCACCGGACGGAAAAGTTCTGAAGGAGTTTCCTACTGACGCCGCAGAACTCGGTGGTCGTGCAGCGGAGAATTGGCCGTTCACGGCGATCCGCCTTGAGAATGGTCACACGGTGATCAACCTGACTCACGGCAACAAGACGATCGAAGTCGATGTCGATGGCAGGATCATCTGGACCGTCAGCAACTCCGACTTCCCCGAACTGAAGCCTTTTGCAGATCCTTGTGGCGGTCAACGATTACCCAACGGAAACACCGTGATTGCCAGCTATGCATCGCAGAAGGAGATTAAAGTTTTTGAGGTCACTCCGGACAAGAAGATCGTGTGGACGTACACCGGCCCGCACCGAGCGCACGAGATTCAGATTCTGACAACGAATGGCAAGCCGATTGAAGGCAAACCATTGAAGTAACGAATCGGGCACCTGCCGCCAGCGTTTCGGTGTGTTGATTTAACCTGCTCATCAGCCGCCGGGGCGTTAGCCCGTTAGCCCCCGGTTGAATTTGCTGTGTTTTTGCCACGAAAACCGGACGCTAACGCGTTCCGGCTGATTAAATCAATAGACCCTCCTGAGGCAAGCTCAGGGAGGATTACATCAACACGCCGGTTTGCCACCGGATCTGAAGACATTCACAGGTGACTCGCGCCATTCCGCTCACGAAGTTTACAATATGGAGGCATTCTGGTTGAGTGTCCGGTCCCCGGCCGGACTACCTTGCAAAGATCTCGGTCAGTCTCTGTTGGCCGAGATCCAGCCGGTACATCAGCTGATTGTAGTTGTACCGCGGAGTGGCAGGTGATGTGGTAAAGGTATTGCAATAGGTGCCCTCAAAGTAGATCGTGCGGCCGCCATTCTGATCGAAGAACACATGATGGCACGGGTTGTAGAAGCTTTGCCTCGGATGCGTCGCAACCCTGACCGCCTTCAGATAGGGCCCCTGAGGCGACTCTGCTTCGGAGTAGAATACTTCTCCGAGAAATGACGGGCTGCTTTTGTCCCACGCATGTTCAATCGCAATCATCACCCAACGATTACGAAACGAATTCCACTGCACCGTCCCGGAATGCATCAGCACGATGCGGTCTTCCTGATCAGCGTCACGAGGCAGATACCGAGCCTCCTCCCGGGTGATCATCCCCTTCTTCAACCAGCGTTGCTCGTCCTGTTGAGTGACCGGTGGAGCCTTCTTCCAGGACCAAATCAGCTGACCGCTGTTATCTCGGGCTGGTTTGCTCTCGGCGAGCTGTTTCTCGGTCACATACTGACCAGAGATCTCTTCTCGACAGGTGTACGATTCATAGGCCTCTGGGTTCTGAACTGCCGCGAGCGTTGCGGGGACACGAGTTACCGGAAACGGATTGCCGAATATCAGATAGTCGGTTGATCCTTCCTTGTGCCGAATCGGATGATCTCGCAGCATTCGCCATGATTCCTCGAGATCAATCGTCTGAATGACTTCGAACATCTGCCGTTCGTCGTTCCATTGAACGTGCCCCTGCTCCAGGGCATCCGAGAGCCCCTTGCGGCGTGAGTATTGCGCGATAATTGTTTCCCTGTCGGACTCAGCCGCGACGACGCAGACTCCATGAATCCACACGACTCCTTCGGGGTTCTGCACTTCGACCATTGCTCGAGCAAAACCGTCCTCTTTGGTAAAATACTTGAGGTTAATTCCGTCTGAAGGATCCAGTCCGCCATTTGGAGGCAACTCCGAAACCGCACCGGCCGTGCGGTAGAGTCCCAGAGGATACTGCAGCTGATTGGTATCGCCCCAGAACCAATAGAGCTGATTCTGATAAACGGCAGGCTGCACAGAATCCTGTCCCACTACTTTGCCGTTCAGAATTGGATTCTCCAGTGACACCGCATGCCCCAGACGCACCGAATCTCGATAGATATCGCGTCCTGTGATGCGATAAAGTCGCTCAGCAAGATTCGTGCGTGTCATCTCGATGGTGTGCTTCCTGCCAGCCTCAGGTTTGAACCGGACACCCTCAATTCCAAAGCCATCCTTCGTCACCTGGTAGCCGGCCGACGTCACTTTGAAGAACACCATCTCTTCGAACAATTCGGGCTCATCAAACGCAATTCGTCCGGCGCTGTCGGTGAGATAAACAACGTCATCAACCGTTGTGAGCTCAACCATCGGAATCCCTCGACGAGTTTCCCGGTCCACAACCTGGATCTCGATCGGATCTCCCGCTTCCGCCATGGGGCGTATGCCCAAACAGCAAATCGTGAACAGAATGTGGAGGGTAATTCCTAGCCGAGGCGACAGTCTGCACATGAATCGAAATTCTTCCTAACTGGTCAGGAGGCGGGGTCAGTGGAGTGTCCCACGGCATGGATTCGAAGACCGGATGACATGACTGAACGCGAAGAACCCTGCGATTTCCGAACCACAATCTCTGCTGAGGATCAACAACTTTATCGGAGCTGAGTCTCTTCGAGAAGCCGGTTGCGAATTCACGATGTAACCGACAGAATTCCGATGAACTCCCCACATCAGGGACCAGAAACGAGACTTGCGGGATTCTTCGGAAGCGCGTTTTCTGTCCATCACGAGTGATGTGATTTGCGGGAGTTCAGCGGCACAGTTCACCAAAGCGACTAAGCGGGACATATTTGTCGGCTGGAGTTATCGTTTCATGAGAGTCCTGATTACAGAAGAGCAGATTCGTGAACGCGTCACTGAACTTGGGGCACAACTGTCGCGGGAGTATCAGGGACGCCCTCTGACGATTCTGGGAGTACTAACCGGCAGTGTGGTCCTGCTGGCGGACCTGATTCGAGCGACCGACGTGCCTTTGCGAGTTGCGCTGATTTCCGCTTCGAGTTACGGTGGAACTCGAACATCCCCTGGGGCTTTGTCGGTAAACAGCTCACTCGTACCGGATCTGTCCGGGCGACATGTGGTCATCCTGGATGATATCTTCGATACCGGTAAAACAATGGTCGGACTGCTGGACGCGGTGCAACAGTTCGGGCCGGCCAGTGTCAAGTCCGCCGTACTGCTGTGGAAGACCGAACGAACCTGTGTTGATCTGGTGCCGGACTTCTTTGGGTTCCGGATTCCTGACGAGTTCGTAGTTGGGTATGGGCTCGATTACAACGACGAATTCCGGCATCTGCCGTATGTGGGGATTCCGGATCCGGAGGATCTGCATATGGCAACGGCTGGTTCAACCTGAGAACTGCACGCGGCCCAGTGCACGGTCGTGAGACTCGAGTCCGCACACTCACGAGTTCGGCCACCACGGGAACTTATTTCGGGGCCGTTCCACAGGTGAATCTGTGTCATGTAACTTTCGGACACAATTGCCTCGCTCATGTCACGCGAAATCAGCTGCACCTGACAGACGACTCAGGGTTGGGGTGAAATCCGTGCAACGCGATGAAAGTGCAGCTCCACTTCGCGGTCCACGACTCGCCGGAGTCCCTCCAGCAAACAATTGGGTTCGTGGTCAGATTCGCCGAGCCGTTTGATATCAGCGAGAGAGGTTCCAGGCAAAACGCTGAATGCCCCCTGGTAGATGATTTGATTGCCCGCATCAAGTTCAGGCACAATGAAATGCACGGTCGCACCAAAGCACAGCATGTGGTGCTGGTAGGCGTCTTCGTAGGGACGAAACCCCGGAAATGAAGGCAACAGTCCGTGATGCAGGTTGATGATCCGTCCCCCGGCGAACTTCCAGCAGAGTTCCGCCGGAAGGACTCGCATGTAACGAGCCAGAATCACGTAATCAATATCCTGTTCATCAATGATTTTTTCGAGGATTGAATAATCCGGATTGCCCTGGGCGTCGCCCATATTGATCCAGGGGACATTGAACTGGTCAGCCACACTGCGGCACGCATTGCGGTTCCCAATCATCACGGCGGCTTCGGCTTTCAGACGCTTATCACGAATCGCGCGCAGGATGGCTAGCGGCGGCTCGGAGCGGAATGTCGTACAAATCGCTAAGCGCGGAGGACGCGTGTGCTCGTCCCGGGACCAGACTCGAACCTGCAGCCCCTTCAGTTTCCCGATCTCCTCGAGACGAGATCTCAGGGTGCTCACCGACTCGGTGGCCGTACTCCATTCGATGCGCATAAGCATAGCGAAGAGTCGCTCGGTATCACGGTCGTACATCTGTATTTCGTGGATGTTCGCACCGGCTCCCGTCACATAATGAATGATGGGATCCGCCAGACCTTTGTGATCGGGACCGACAGCAGTGATCGTGACTTGCATGACTTCTTCTTTCCGTAACAGCAATCATTCATCCGCCCCGGATTTCGCGAGGCTCGGCATTCAGGCCCAATGCAGCCGCATAGAACTTCGGTGACAGCAGTCCGCTCAGATCATATCGAGTGCGGAAAGAATCTGCTGGGCGCAAAAAAAAGCGGGGCTGGGAATGAGCCCCGCTTCGTCAGGTTTCAGACGATTTCAGCCACTTCTTTAGCTGATTCGTCGCTGCTCGGCGACGGAGAGAACGAGGAGCCAGTGCCAGAAGGTGCACCAAAGTCCGCTCGAAGCGGAGGTCTCGGGCTCTGGCTTTGGCTGAACGCCCACGGAAGCGACGGCAGGAGCCGGAACAGCATCCCCACCATTTCTGTTCATCACTGTGACAGAACTTCATCTGTCTGTGGAACATTCTCCGGCACGCTTCCACTGGGACTTCGGTTACGACCGACGCGGAGCCCTTCAGCACCGTTTCGCTGTCAATGGTCACGGAAACCACAAGTACAGGCTGCTGCGATCGGCACGAACGATGGCAACATGCTGATTGTGGATTCAGAAACCGCATCAACCATGTTCTCCGGAAGCACAGTCATCGTGTACTGGCCTGGCTTAGTTTTGAAGACTGTACCTCAGAGGCGTCCGTAATCGTAAAGATGATCAGAGGAGCTTCTGTCAGGCAGGTCCGCTCAACTGACCATTTGCAGAGTTCGCAAAAGCTCGTACCCAAACTCGATACTTGCCTTTGGCGAGAGGCACAGTTGGAGTAAAGGACAGGTTGCCAATCCCGGTCTGCTGGACAACAGCAACGGTCAGTTGGAATCCAGAGCAATGAAGATCTGGTAGCCGGATGCACCGTCAACCGAATTCCATGAGATCGTCGGTGTGGTGTCATTGGTCGAGCCAATCGCATTCTGGCCGGATTGCCACCCACATAGAACTCAACAACGTTGCTGTAGTTGCTCAGGATCTGCCCTGAAGCATCTGCCGTTCGACCAGCACCATCGCCCGGTATCGACCGTTTGGCAATGCTGTCGTCAACGTGAGAGGTGCTGAGAGTCCCAAAGCACTTTGATAGTTGGCTTCGACGATCCCGTTTGAGGCTTAGGATGTCGAGACGGAAGTCATAGGCAGGAACGACAGTTGCGGTTCCACCCACGTGCCAGACATATTGCTCCATGTGAACGAAGGCTTCACGTTAAACGTCGATGTTGCTGGACCGGACAACGTGGGGCCGGCGACAACAGTAAAGTCCTTAGTCGGACTTGATCGCTCAATTCACCGAAAGCAGATCGAGCCTGAACACGGAACTGGTATCGACCAAGTGGCAGATTACCCGGAACCGTGTAGCTCAGGGCATTGAGACCGCTCTGAGCAAACGCCACAACGTTCTTAGAGAGACTTCTGACTTCGATCTGGTAGGTCTGCCGCCGAGAACACCACTCCAGTTCAGAGTTGGTGTTGAATCTGCAACAGGACACTTGGACCGCACGATCAGCGTCGAACTGCAGTGACTCGGAAGTTCCTTGGAATGCTCCAATCAGATAGCGTCGCAGGGTCAACAGACGATCTTGTGCGGACCTGAACGACATAAGAACCAAGCCCCAGGGCCGAAGTCGCCGGAATCACATAAGACGTTCCAGTGATGCCTGTTTTGCTGGGCCAAAACGTTTGTTGATCCTAGCTGATGCAACGAGAATCTCACTGATAGCCCCGCCCCTGTTTGAGGCGGATTGTTCCACGTAATCGTCGGCTGAGTGACGATGTTGTCGGAGTCGGCCCCGTCAGGACTGGAGGTTCTGATAGTGAATGTTGTCTCCAGGCTTGCGGCGAAGTTGCCGCCGGCGCAGCGGAAACCGCTGCATTGTTGATCGCAACCACTGAGAACGTATACCGTCCGTTTGGCAACGAGAACGGCAGAGTGTGAATCGTGCTCGTGGCCGGGAGCGAGTTTTGACGGTAGACCTCGAGGAAGCTTCGAAGTCCTGTCGAACAACCAGCCGGTAAAGATCAGCCGACGGAACCGCCTGCCAACCAAACGTCGGAGTGGAATCCGGCAGACGACCACCAGGAGGCGATGATTGTCGGCCGCGGAGCAAAGGTGAACGTCGCTGGATTGCTGAGAACACCCTGGAAACCACCCGCTCCGACAGCCCGCACGGTGACACGATAACGAGCCGATTGGCGTTGTTGTTGGGGTCCAGCTTGTCCCCTGAATGCCGGTTGCCGACAAGAACAGCTTGTTGTCCGTGAGGTTGAACAACTTCACGTTGTAAGACTGGCGCTCCAGTGACCCGCAGTCGCAATCTGCGGCTGAGGAGTCAAGACGACAGACGGTGGTGCCGTGATGGTCGGTGCCGTACGGAATCTGGAAGTACTCAAACGGACCCAGTCACCTGGGGTTCCAGCGTCTGTCCTTGCGGACACGAGCATAATGCGCGGCGAGCGGCAGGTTCGCAGGAAGCGTATACCGTCCCGGAGTTGTCATTGAACTCGTCAGAATCTGCTGCTGCGGGACCTGAGTTCCGGTTGGAATTGAGTAAATAGCCAGTTCATACGACTTTGACCCAGGACATGATTCCAGACAATCGTAAGCAGGGTTAAAGTCGTCACTCCACCAACTGGCGAAGAGATAACAACTTTGACAACCTGGAAATCGTATGTCGTGACCGGGGCTGCTGCGGCGACTTTGTTAAAGCGCGGTCAGCGATGCCGTGTAGCGGCCTTCAGGCAGCGACGTAGTCACCGTATCGCTGGTCGCGGTGAAGTTGGCCGCTTTCGATCTTGAATACACAATCGCATTGGTCACTGAATTTCGAACAATAAGTTCGTAATTAAAGTTGGCAATATCCTGTGACCACGCGATCGTTGGAGTCGAGTCGGTGTCCTGCAGATCTGACCGTCGAACTTATCAAAGTCGATCGGCAGTGAGATGACCGGGCTGACTGGATTCTGCAGTGCCCGAATCTTGACCGCATAGTCTTCAACTTCCCCATCGGTTGCACGGCCCGTTGGCGAGTACCGCAAGGATGCCCCCAGAAGTTAAGGAATCGCATATAGGTATCGCCGACCGGTGTCCGGCTCCGGAATCGTGAAGTTGATGCGATTGACACCCTTGGCGAGTGTCCACGGAACTCCTCCGTTCAGGTGCTCCGTTGCATGATCGAAGACGTTCTGATTCAGGTCGAGCCATATGTTCAGCTTGCCCGCTGCGGGCCGCCGTGACATCGACAAAGGCAGGCAGAGCTGTCCCTGATGCTGACTCAATGCTGGTTGGGAATGAAACACCATCCTCATCGGCACCATCAAGGTTGGCATTTGGACCGGGCTGACCATTGACTTCTTTGTCGCGACCCGTCCCAAGGAATACCGTCCCGGAGATCTCATGAGCGGCTCCGTTGCTGCCCTTGAGAGTTCATACGTATCCGGTCATCACCGTAATCCACGATCAGCGTCCACAGCGTCGCACTGACAACCGTTGAGCTGTTTTGGCTTGTTGCGACTGTCGGTGACCTTCAGTACGATCGAACGAGTCGACGGAGCGGTGATTCCCAAGCCTGCCAGCTGAGTCGGAAATGGTCCGTGTCGGACTGGTTCCAGCAGCTTCACCAGAATCGAGGTAGTCTCCGTCGTTGTTCAAGTCCCATGCATAGGTCAGCGTATCTCCGAATGGAGCATCAACGTCGAAGCTTGCTCCGGCATTCAGATTGAGTGAATAACCTTCATCAACCTTATAGTTTGGCGACACGGCCACGCAGGGCGTCGTTGTCTTCGACGATGTTGATCGAGATCGTAAGCAGGGTTGCGGTATTGTCATGCGGGGAGCCACCCAGACCGTCATCCTGCAGATTGATGGTCAATGTTGCAGTCCCGGCCGTATCCTTCCTTGGTCGATACTCCAATGTTCCATCAGGTTTAATCTGCAGAACATCGAACACAAGATTCCCGGAAGTCCTGGTGTAGTTGCTGGTCGTCCAGATCGCACTCTGATTTCCAACTTCATCAAGGGCGGTCGCCGGTGCAGTCGCAAAAGTGTTGATCAAATCGACACTAATATTGACCAGACTTTCATCTTCCAGACTGCTGATAGGTGACAGCGAATTGCGAGTATAGACCGGAGCATCATTCACTGCAGTTACGGTAATCGTGAATGTCTGGGAATTGCTGACGGCCCCCTGATCATCGACCAGTTCAACCTTAACCGTCGCTGTTCCATTTACATTCGCCGCAGTCTGATAAGTCAGAGCACCAGTCGTCGCATTGATTTTCGGCAGACCGGTCGGCGTGAAGTGCCGTTGACGTCGTCCAGAAAAGATTCCCGGTGACTGTTACCTGAGCCGTCACCGTCTGCGACGGCCGACTCGTTCGAAGGCCGGGGAACCATCCCTGTCGGAAGTTGAGTACTGTCTGAGCACCGGCATCCTCAAGCACTGTCGGCGGATTGGACACGGTGTTGAACGACGGCTTGTCGTTCGCGGCCAAAACATCCACTTCCACCTGTGAAACCGTCGTCTTCGGGTCGATTGTAGAGGACCAAAGTTCCCGGAATCGGAGGTTGTCACTGTCATCGCGTTGCTGACGAGGTCAAAGAAGTCCTGAGTCGAGTCGTAGATGAGCCCGTCCAGTGCTGCGTTGATGTCCGCGATTGTTCCGGAGAATGTCATCGTTGTATCGTCGATGCCATTGCCCACTGTGAAGGTCAATCCGGTCACCTTGCCCAGAGTCAGCCTCCCGTTCGAAGCCAGCAAAGTGACACCCAGAACCCCGTCATTGGCCGTCAGATTTGCTGATGGGCTTGGCAGTCCCAGATAAGCATCCTGATCAGTGACAGTGATCGCATTTCCCTTCGCGGCCGAAAAGACCAGCGTCGCGTCCTCATTCACGTTCTGCCGTGGCGGAATGGAATTGACTGGAGCGTTGTTCAGGCCATCCGTCAGCAGCAGAGTGAATGACGTTGTGCCATCCGTCTGATTCTCCTGAAGCAGATTACCGGCCATATCTCGTACGCCTTTCGACGCAGAATTATCGACGGTGATCGAGTATCAGTATCAACCGGGAAGGTTGTCACGGACACAAAGTAAACTCGATTGTTGTTCGGGTTGTAACGCCAGCGATAGTCCACATTCTCAACCAGAAGTGTTCCATTCTGATAGAGCTTGAACTGTGTCGAACGAACCGCCGCATCCAGCCAGTGACGCCAATACCAAGTCGAGCAGATCGATCGAAATCGTGGTTGGGAAAGACAGATTGTCCCGCATGAATTCGAGTCAGGCCCGAATCAAGGTCTCCCGTATTATTGTCCTCCGCGAACCGTGAAGCTGGCAAACGGACCATCAAGAATCCGCTCGCTCAAGTGCACCGCGGTCCTTGAAGATGTCCGGATCCGAGACCGGCGTTAACCTGAGACGGATCGGCTGGCTGCTGTCCAAGAGCAGGTCCGACTCCGGTGCAACAAGGTCGAATTCGGAATACCGAGAGGACTCTTGACCGCAGTGAACGCCGATCGATCGCCGGTGTTCAGCGAGAGCACATCCGCGGCTGCACTTCGGTGCGCCGGGTAGTAGTTGTTCTGAGCCGGATTCACAAACAGCGGATCGCCGTTCGCCAGAAGAATGAAGTCGCTGCCGATTGTCCCGTTTGAACCATTGCCCTGGAACAGAGTTGTCGCGACTACGCTGGAGCTTGACGTTGCATCGACCTGAATCCCGTGACCGTGTTAGCCAGCAATGTTGTTCAACAGAGTCGGACTGGCGTTTCTGTTCGACTCGAATACCAACTCCCAGACGAAGAACCGCCGTAAATCGTATTGTTGATAAGCTTTCCGATAAATTGCCGTTAGCATTGAGACAGCCGTATTGTTCAGATCGCCGCTGAAGAAATTCCGCCTGTGCCAAGATTCACCCAACAACGTTGTTACGATAAAGTGCGCCCGGAATCAGACGCAATGCGTTCAATGTGGACAGATTTCGCACAGAGCGGAGGATTCGTCTGATTTTTACCGAACGCGTCGCTTCGTCGGGAATCACCATATCCGGAGAAGTCACGGAGTGGAGTTTGACTCAATAATGACCATTCCCTGCTGACGATGCAGGTTCTTGTCACCAATCGATCAAGCAGCAGTTCAGCGGAATCGTCAACGGTAATAGACTTCGTGCTTGAAGGAAACGCCTTTACGGAGCTGTGGCCGTGATGTTCGGTAGTAAATTTTAACTTGTGAAGAAATTCGTCGATGATATTCATCGAGAAGAACGCTCGCATCTCGCCATCAACGAACTGTGTTGACGTCGGCTTCACCTCGGTGCCGTCTGCACTTGTAATCATGACGACCAGCGGATTCGCATTGTCGTATGGATCAATGTCGGTGACCGGCACCTCGAAGCGTGACATAGCCGGTGATGCCGCTGTTGCCGCCATTTTCCTTGACCTTGGTCTGCAGCAATGTCATCTGCAGAGTCCCAAGCGGTCCCGTCTGCCCCAAAGCCCCGGTATCGTCGTCTGTCCCATCAATGATGTCAGAGATCGAGTTTAACCCTGCGGCTGTGGCTCGCACGACACTGGGTCTGTTCCGTCCCAAATCAGGTCATTCGTTGGATCAAGCTGCAGCGTAACTGAAGTCTGGCCAATCGAATCGCGACGCATAGTCGATCAATGCCACTGCCGTCAGTCAACACGACTGGGGCAGCCGCACCTGTTTGAGGATTCACTGCGGAAACCTGAACCGTCAGGGCACTGGTCGTTGGACCGGTGCGACCTGAAGGAAGTATTGGCTGCAGCTTCCGTTGTGGTTGTGGCCGTAATGCCGACCTGTCAGATCAGCAGGAGCCGACCATCTGCGTGACCGAGACATTCGCGGAAAGCCTGTCAGATCCACAATGTCTGAATTCAGGGATGATGGACGCGTTGTTGCGACAACGGAACAAGAAAACCGCTGACCCAGTGGTGCAGGGCCGCCAACGCACTCCACGCCACGGTGCCCTTGGAAGCATTGGCTCCGGTTACGCACGATGCTGCCCAGGACGGCGAAGGTCCGGATGCTTGGATTTGAATACGAACGTACGAGTGATGATACCGTTGGAGATCACGTATGCGTCTCCAGCCTGAATGACACTTGCCGTCTGAACAAATCAGAGTGTACTCGCTGACAAACCGCTCTGTTGCACGCAGCGGATTGGTGACCGTGAATGTCGGAGTGAGTGGATCGTCGGTGAGACCGATTGCCGACGCCTCGACGTCTCCAGCTGATACTCACCACTCAGATGCTGAGTCACAAGCGACGGATCGGTCGGTGCAGTGTGGGGCGCTCCGCCCTGCGAAGTATTGCTGGCACTGGTCGCCATTTCACCACGATTGGCGATACCGACGATGATGTCGTCAACACTGGAAACCTTCGTGGTCATTGCTGGTGCTGCCGATCACCGATCGTTGAGGTTGCCATAGGTCTGGCCATCAACGGTCAGATCATTCATCTGACCACTGGTCGTGAAAGTCCAAATCGAAGCTTCACATCCGCACTGCCACCGGCACCGCAAGGTCGATTCTCGCCTGCCGCCATGACGATATTGTCAAAGAGTTCCTGAACGGTCTGGCGAGGATCCAATGGTGTCTGCGTAGCCGAATGAGATGCGTAGGCTAGCTCTGACCCCGAAAACTCCACTGTCAATCCACCTGAACTATTTCGAGCTGAGTTATTTGTTGCGACCAGATCCCGGTGTTACCACCGTCCGTGGACACAAACACTCGAGCTCCATCCTGCACCATCGCTGTCACCCGCAGTTGCCATTGTCATCTCCAGGAAGTAGTTGAAGTAAACCGTCGGACGATCTGTTGCCTTGTAACCTTCAAGACTGGCACGGCCTGTTCGTCACCAGAGCCACTGAGCTCCTCTGGAAGATTGGCGAGAATTCGCAATCGCCCCATTGGTGGTGAGTTCTCGCTGAAGACTTTGATTCAGAACCCCGTGCTGCCCTTCGCCCCCGTTCATTTGGAAGTAAGTCCGGCCTCTTTGATTCTGTTGCCATTGCTCGAGACCAAAGTGAAGCTGGCACCGCCAGCAATATCCAGAAGTTACATGTCATCCAGAACATGTCCCCGACACCCGGAGTGCGACTGTTATCGAGAGCCGTATTCGATGCCATGGCCAAGGTCCGTGCGTCGGAGTGTTGGATGCCACAGATTGAAGTCAGTGGCGAAAACGCGAGACGATTGAAGCGGATAGCTTATTTGTCGGACGTGCTCTGCAACACGCATCGCCGTCAGTGTCCAGAAGTACCTGCCCCCACACCCGTTTGGTTGAACGCATACAGATTTCCGTCCGCTCCACTCTCGCAAACAGAATCTGGTGGCAAAAAAAAAAAATCCTCCACGTTTGCGGTCCCAGTGTGAGTCCGGTGAATCCGCAATAAGGCCGTCACGTTTGTCAGGTTAACCGAAGTCCACGCTCCAACACGCGGCTGTTCTGGTTGCCGAAGACAGTGGCTCGCCAAACTTCGCCATTGTCGTCCACTGCAAGGGTGCTGGATGCCATTGATTGCAACGCCAGCCCGGTGATGTTTCCGGTCTGAAGTAAGCCCAAGTTCTGAATTCCGTCTGGAACTTTCGTCAACTAACCGCTTGAAAGTCGGCATTCAACCGCCACAGTGCCGGTGGAGCTTCGTTGTTATTCGCACCGTCATCAGTTTCTGTTGTTAGCGACGAGCAACTCACCAGAACCGGACTGAACTTCAGGCGTGCGGCGGAAAGCCATGCCGCCAAAGTCCTGAGTCCCGCCGCCAAAGGTTGGAATCCCGTCGTCACCACCCGCACTCTGAGATGCATCGGCTGAACTTCAGAGCGACGCAATGTTCGGAGTTCGACTGAACACCGAAGAGTACACCGTCAGGACGCATAGCGATATCCGTCAGGCCGATAGAGTTGCCAATGTTTACATATGAACTGCCATCAAACGGATTGTTGATCGCGAGGAAGGACCCCATTGATCCAAACAACGGCACATCCGCAGAAGCGTAAACGGCTTCACATGGGTGTCCAGCTTCGTGGACGAGGTAATGTCGAAGAGCCCTTCAGTTTTATCCGGGAAGATCGGAATGTAGTCCGGGCTGACGCCGCTTTGGTGCTGGTCGTTGAACCAGCCCTGGAATCCAATACTGATCTTCAATGCGTTGAACCGAGTTGACTGGTTCAAGCCGTGCCAGAGGATCTGCAGCATTGGCAATAAACGTCTGCTGGAGTTCCGCCGGCATGCGACCATTGGATGAAACAGCAACGTAATATCGCTTGTCGTTCGCTTCCGGCAGGGCCACGGTGCCAAGGAAGGCATCCAGCTTACCTACGGATCCTCGGGTCAGATCACTTACGCCAGTCCTGTTCCGGGGGCTGGCTGATCCTCTGAATATCCGAGTCGCGACTGACAACATCAGCTTGCCACGGTGTTTGTCGTAGACCATTTCAAAATCGTGTCCAGACGCGACAAGCCGTCCACGGCGTAGTCAATATCGAAGATCGTCGCCCACGACTTACCGCCAGCATTCACACCGGCGATCGCCTGAATGAACTGGTAGTCCACCGAGAAGGTGAAGAAGTCGACATCATTTCCTGTCGACAGGTTTCCGCTCACGCTGATCGTATTGCGGTCTGAAGACAGCAGGTCGCCGATGAATTCCGCACCACCAAGGCCATTGTTGTCCTGCCCGGTTGTTTCGCCAGCACCGGATAGCGGCGAATGGCGGGCAATACCGTACATCAATTCCGTCAATGTTAACCGTCGCGGTCTCAAAGCGAACCGTTGAGCCGGAATCTCATCACGCTGATTCGCACCTGAAGTTGATACGCCCCGGCCGACAGGCCGTTTCTTTTCACGAACACGAACAAAATACGTGCCTGACGGCCCAGCGGCTCCGGCAGAATCACTCAGGCGCTTCAATGCCATGTGATTGGTCGTGTAGTAGTCTCCCCCCAGAGCGGCCGCCTTCTGCATCGGCAATGCCAGCCCGGTCAGAACGCCACGCCATCCGATGAGGCTCCAGCACGGTTACCACCGCTGAAACCAGTTCCAGCACACTGGGAACGGCTGGAGTTCGATCCAGATCCGGCTCCAGACTTCGCTGCCCGCAATGCCCTTGAAGCTGTATCTGTCGATGTCGGTTGGCGTATCCGGGCTGGAAATCATAACCGTGAATCTCAAGCCCAACAGGGCGGTTATCGTCACCGCTCGCCTCTTTTCATTTGGAGCCAAAGTACCAACCAACGCTGCGCAGTTTGTGTCTCACGGCCACTGGTCAGAGCCTTCTCCGGTCTCAACGACAACACGCACGTTACGGTCGTTGCTCCACTGCTCAAGCTTCACGCTTCTCCAGTCACCAGGAGCCGCCTGAGTTGCAGTACCGTCACCATTGGTGTCAAGGACAGGGAATCCATCAAGGTCAAAGCCTGCACCGACAGTGTCATCCTTCGAGTGAGGTCATCACAACCGGAAATCCTGGGGAACCGACGATCTGCACTGTACCACCGATTCGGTCATCGATATCCAGTTCAACACCACCCGCTGTAAAGCCGGCATTCGCACCGCTCAACTTGACAACAAGGCTTTCCGTCGGACGGCTCTGCAGACGAATCCCGCTATAAGTATGGTGATTCGGTACATAAACCTCACTGTACAGGACATGCACAATGTCGGTGTCATCCCACACGCTCTGAGTCGTCAGGTTGCCACCGGACTTCCATACCGTTGACACCGTTACTCCGCATCAGATTCCGTGAATCAGCGGACCAACGTTGTCGTCGAGTGTTGAGAAACGCTCAACGGAGCCAGTACTGCGACCACGATCCAGCCACTCAAATGAATTCAATTCACATCGATATGGCCGACGTGGCTCGTCGTGTTGTTACGGAATTCATTGTTAACGATGATTGGCTGGGAGCTCCGCGAACGAAGTATTCACGGCTCCATTGGTACCGCGACCATTTCGTGTAGCATCAACACCAGCCACGCCGGTCCCGTTCGCACTGAATTCGAAGTCGGCAATTAGCGACTCGCATCAGCCTGATGGATTTCAATCACATTGAATTCGTTGAACTCACCCTCAATCGGTGTTCCGACAACCACACCGTAACGAATCACAGCGTGATCGATACTTCCGGATGATGTTGCGTTAAAGAATAAATCCACCCCCAGTCACCCGCTGCCGCAGTAGCTCCAGGAGGTTATTGGTCGTATCAAACGTTCCGCCAATTCCATACTCGTCGTCCAGAATTGAAGTCATGATGACCGGGCATGCTTTCGTACCTTCCGCGAGGAAATTCCGGTGCCGAAGGGCTTCAATGCGAGATCCGCAACTTCATTACCACGCCGGGTCAACTTCCAGACGTCCACTCAACCGAGCAACATCATTCAGCGGACCTCCTGCATTCCCCGTGATCGCAATGTTTTCTGTAATGACGTGAACGATGTCGTCGTCGTCGAAACGAGCCTGCACGTCAAGCGTGTCGACTGGCTTGCCCAGGTCCGTCTTAACTCGAACAAACAGACCGTTCAAAGTATTATTGAACAGCTTATTGCCGTGAATCTCAGGACCAATTCGATTTCCGGATTCGTCGAACGAATTCGGATTCGCTGACATGGCCGCCTTGGCATTGTTCGACAGTGTGTTGAACGTCACCGTCGGCCGTGCGGATACCATATGAATCGGAGTGAAAATGTCGGGCACCGAGTCAACAATGACTTCACCACCACCAAAGGTGATATTCGCCTTGTTGACGTAGTTCAGGAAAATGCCCTCAGTCTCATAGTCGGAATCATCGCGGAATACGACTCCACCCCAGTTGCCGCCTGCGAGACCAGCACCGGCACCGTTCGAATCACCACCAAGAGCATCGTTCAGGTAGGATGTCAGATAGACCGGTCGATTTGGGACACCCAGGATCTGGATCGCCCCGTTGCTGCGATCAATCCCTTGTGCCGATGATCCGGCGTCAATATTGGCGGCCTGCAGTTTGACGACTGCATCCGCGTCGATCATCAATGTGACGCCCTGCGGAACTTCCAGCGTACCACCATCCTGCAGGATGGCGTTCGATGGTGTCAATCCAATCAGATAAGGCTTTGCATCGTTTGCGGTCAGTTCATTTCCGTCTGTACCACCATTGCCAATGACTCGAACAATAGAGCCTGAAGACACAGCATTGATGGCAAGATCAATCCTGTTGTATGGACTCCCGATCTGCCCGTTGCCGCCGTTCGCGGCAGTTTTATCAACAAAGACTGTGTTGGCAACCTTGAAGAAGAATTCATATTCGCCACCAGCAATCCCGTCGGCATCTCCATCGAATTCAACTCCTGTCCCCGAGCCGGACAGTGGTGCATCAACGAGCTTGTTCGTTGCCTCCGGAACAAAATTCAGACGCAGTTGATAATCCCCGTCAGTTGTGCCGCCATATCCGGAATTCTGAATGTTTGCATCGTAAACATCGTTACCGGTGCTGCTCACCCCGATGTAGTAAGTGCCAGCCTGCAGATTCAACCCAACGAAGGAATCGCCACTGAAGTAGTTATCGTTCTGCGACAGCAGCTTTCCATTGCTGTCATACAACCGCAGAACACTGTCGAGATTGCTGACCTGACGCTCTGCCCAAATGTCCGCTGAGAACTTACCAGCCGTAGGCAGACTAAAGCGGTACATGTCAATGTCCGTACCGGTTGGCTGGTACAGACGCTGAATGTGAACGATGTCATGATCGGTCGGGAAGATCGGTTCTCGAGGCGTCGGAGCTCCGGCTTCACCTTCACCCATCACGGAAATCAAATCGTAGGCATGCTCAAGCCCAAGTGCATGTCCAATCTCGTGCAGTGCCACACCAAACCACGCACCACCATATTCGCTCTTACCCCAGTCAATGTTGGCGTTCATCATGGCGAAACCACCACCACCAAGACCCGCCGCAGCGTTCGGAGGCATCAATGGCTCCTTGGCTCGCAAGTCACCAGTGATGACCTGAATTCCGCTGCTCGCGGTTTCACGGACGATCATACCGGTCTTCTTCGACCAGATCTCAAAGATCTCACGTGCTCGCTGCTTCTGATTCTCTGTAATTGCGTTGTGCAGAATGTTGCCCTGCGGGTCGCTCCCGTAAACATCCGCGAAATTGAATTCCACGACGCTCAGAGCACCAGGAACGGACGGAGTGGTTCCGCTGGAGCCAATGTGTGACTCAGCAGGAATATCGCGATGACCAGGTTCGTCGTTGCCACCAGCATAGGGTGGCAGTGGCACACTCTGAGGCTCAATCTGCGAATCGACAACCTGACTTGCAGTTCCCAGCGAACCAAGATCAGTTGCGGTTCCAAAGCTTGAGTTACCGTCTGTCGGCGAGAACGCTGTCGCGCTGGCAACCGACAGGCTGTAAGACCCTGTGGTGGTACCGGCTGTGGACGTCGCCGAGTTTCCGGCGGTGTAGGCCGCATTACCTTTGCTGCTGATACCGATGTAGAACGTACCTGCAGCCAGAGACGGACTGAGTGTTTCCGTGCCACCAGAACCGTTGATGTCACGACTGAAGACTTGAGCCCCCGTGTTGTCGAAAACACGCAGAACGACATCGGTCCCCGACACCGGAGTCACAACCAGATTCACTGTTCGTGGAGATGTCAGGTTAAACTTATAGAGATCAACATCTTTGTTCCCAAGAGCTCCACCAATGAAACCAGTTGTGCTGAATGTGTTTTCCAGCAGCGTCCCGATATCAATCGCCCCGGCCAGCGTCTCCTGTTCGGAATTGGAGCCTATTCGCAGAGCATAAGTGGCACCTGGAAGATTGCTCGAAAATGTCAAAACAGCCGTGTTGTTTCGCGCATCGTAGTCGACGGCGCTTGGCACGAGCAGCGTATCATCCGCAGTTGTCCCGGTTCCCGCGGTGTTGATCAACCGATAGAATGAAGCCGTCTCAGCAGCGATCGGATCCAGATCGTCTTCATTGAAGTGAACAATCACTTTGTTGAGACGCTGAACAAGTCCGCCGTCAGTCACCGTCAATCCTGCAGGTGTGGCAAGGCTCTTCACAACGGTTGGAGTAAAATTGCTGCCGGTCAGCACGATTTGACTGCCCGTTCCCCCAACAGCCGCCGCAAACCCGGCACCGGAGAGCACTGAACGGATTTCTGTTGCAACGGTCGCTGCACTATCGCCAGCAGCATACGTCAAGGCGTAGTCACTGCCTGCGGAGATCGATCCCGTTCTGTTGAACTCGAACACTTTGCTGACGCCGCCGACGGTAATTGTCAGCTTGTCGCCGTCAGCAATCTGAGCAACATTAACTACGTTCAGATTCTTCACACGGATCACTGGTTGAGGAACAACCCCTTCAACAACAGCGCCCAGATCCAGACGGAAATTGCGATTCAGGTCGACTCCACCGTTAAAGATTTCATTACCCTGATTCTTCAGCGGGGTTCCGCCGGTCCCCTTGATTGTAATTCGATAAACGTCGTCAGGCAGAGTCTCTGCAAATCGAACTACGACTTCTTCCGGATGGTCACCAATACCAACGAACCCGATGGTGACTGGCACATCACCAACACCATTGAGAGTTCTGTCGACACCACCTCGCGTCACCTGAATAGCAGAACTCAGGTTCGTGGTGCTGATTAACTGCCCGGGATTGAACTGCAGAGTCAACTCACGAGGAGCAACATTCCGCGTTTCACCCTCAACAAGAATGTCTCCGACATTCGGGCGGATCGCCACAAGGGTTGGCGCGGTCAACAGAGATCGAGTTTCCAAATTCTCAGAAGCCTGTGATGCCTGCTTCTGGTTCAAACGTCGTTTTACAACACGAGGAGCCTGGAGGCGATTTCGGACTGCAGTCAACCAAGTGGAAATCAGCATTGCGTAAACCCTGAGAAAGGCACTGAAATAATAATCAATTCGAACTATGCGCTTGTGCAGGCATCATGTCAGACACTCCACGGCCCGTGTACTGTGAACAGAACTGTGCGCGCAAATTTGTCCGACAAAGCGCAAGACGTGGATTTTCTCGTTACCAAACAACCCTAAGTCCAGAGGCAACCCTGAAAATTTACCTAATTGTTGCCAACTGGTGTCTGAAGGGTTCACCACGGGGCCTGGTACAACACCCCATGGCCTGAAGTCGGACGTGATTCTGTGTTCACTTCAGACTTGCCAACTTTCTGCGGATTCTGCCGAATTTTCCGCTCTCCCCGGACACCGGTTGACTGTGGATCCACTAAACCTTACTCACAATTTCATGCCGCAGGTGACCACAAACACACTACATACATTTGATCAGATGACTTAAGGAATCGCCCACCGGAGCTTCAGTCGCAACATGTGTCCATATGACCACACTGTTACATGGCGTATTGGATTTCTTCGGTTGATGCGCCGAATCGCTTCCAGAAGGTTCCGATCTACTCCCTGATGGCTCGGTTCTTTAGAATTCCTTCGGAGCGTCTGGCCGAGACGAACATTCCTGCCCCGGCCCAAAACATCAATACTCGTGTCGCTGAACTTCTTCTGAATTTACCTGGTCCTGTCAGTTTTCTGGCTCCAATGACTCTTACTTCCAACTCTTGAAATCTATGTATGCGTTTGAGCCTGTGGTCTCTATGCTTGCAACGGTCAATTTTCGACTCGCACGCACATTACGTAATGAAATTTCGATCCCGGCTCTCAGGGTTTGATTCATGAAAATCGCAAGTTCGCTGTTCCATGCCTTCAAGTCCGGATTCATCCCCTCCGCGACTCGCCTGTCTCGCTGGCGTGCACTTGCGAACCACATCATTCGGCTCAGCGAAGGCTTAACGACTCTGTCTGATGAGGAACTCCTGACTCGCGGTCGAAAAATCCGCTGGGATGCGCGTGCCGGGATTCCTCTCGAAACGCTGATGCCGGACGCCTACGCCCTTGTTCGCGAATCCGCTCGCAGAACATTGCGTATGCAGCACTTCCCCGTTCAGATTATGGGTGCCATCGCGATGTTCGAAGGCCACATCGCAGAAATGCAGACTGGGGAAGGCAAGACTCTGACGGCCACGATGACATCCTTTCTGAGGGCTCTTCCGGGACAAGGATGCCACGTTGTCACGGTGAACGATTATCTGGCCAAACGTGACGCAGAACAGATGGGGCCTGTACACGTCCGCCTCGGGCTGACCGTCGGAAGGATCCTCGAGAACATGGAGCCCGATGAACGTCGCCGGAACTACGCGGCAGATATCACATACGGCACCAGCAAAGAGATGGGCTTTGACTTTCTCCGCGACAGACTCCGGAAAGGGGCGAGCCAGGAGGACGGTGGAAATCAGATTCGCCGTTATATCCGGACGCTGCAGGGCGGCGAAGAGCCGGTTCAGCGTGGCCACCATTTTGCTTTAATCGACGAAGCCGACAGTATCCTGATCGACGAAGCCAGAACGCCGCTGATCATCGGTTTAACTCAACCCAATGATCCGGCGACGGTGAATCTGTTTCGCTGGAGCAATCGTGCCACGTTCCAGCTCGAACCTCGCACAGATTACATGTATGAGCCAGAACGTCGCACGGCATGGCTGACCGATACAGGCTGCCGGAAGGTCGTTCTGATGTCCAAACCTTCGCTGCTCAGTTCGATGGACACCGAACGCATCTACAGTCAGGTGGAGAAAGCCCTGACGGCCAAGCACGCATTCGAACGCGACCGCGATTACGTGATCGTGGAAAACAAGATCGTGATCGTCGACGAAGGCACTGGTCGAGTGATGGACGGTCGCAAATGGCAGGACGGACTCCATCAGGCCATCGAGGCCAAAGAACTGGTGCCGATTACTGCAGCCACCGGCGAAGCCGCTCGTATCACGGTTCAAAGCTTCTTCCGTCAATACACTCATCTTGCGGGAATGACAGGCACTGGAATCCCTGCTCGCGGCGAGCTGAAGAAAACCTATCGCCTGAAGGTCACGAAAATCCCGACGAACAAACGCTGTATTCGCAAAGGCTTGCCATATCGAGTCTTCAAGACGCAGGAAGCCAAGCGCGATGCGATTGTTGAGGAGATCCAGACGCTGATCAAAGCGGGGCGATCCATCCTGGTGGGCACGCCCTCAGTCGATGCGTCCGAAGCACTTGGTCTGCTTCTGAAAGACAAGCGGATTCCACATCAGATTCTTAACGCACGGTATCACGAACAGGAAGCCGAAATCGTTTCGGCTGCCGGAGGGCCTGGCAATGTGACAATCGCGACCAACATGGCCGGGCGCGGTACCGACATCATTCTCGAAGAAGACGTTCGCAAAGCCGGTGGCCTGCATGTCATCGCGACCGAAATGCACAGCTCCAAACGCATCGACCGACAGCTTGTCGGACGTTCGGCTCGCCAGGGAGATCCCGGAAGCTTTCAGTTCTTTCTGTCTCTCGAAGATGAACTGCTGCGTTGTCGTGAACCCAAAGAAGTCCATCGCAAACAGCGTATGGCGATGGCGAATCGCGACGGTGAACTGGGACGATCGTGGTTACGTTATTTTCAACGGGTCCAGCGGTTCCTTGAGAAGACTCACCGCAAGCAGCGTAAGCACCTGCTGAAGCAGGAACGTCATCGTCTGGAACAATACGAGAACATGGGTCTCGATCCATATCTTGAGCTGACCGAATCATGACATCGGTGATCGCGATCTGCGGGACCATGGGCAGCGGAAAATCAACGCTGGCCGAGCACGCCGCGTCAGCACTGCCCGATTGTGCGGTCGTCTTCGAAGACGAACACAACCGCATGACGGAACGATCGCTTACTGAAATCGAAGGCTGGTTCTCGCGCGGCGGCGCGGTCGACGAGTTTGATCTGTCCGATGTGATCGCGCAAATGACAAAGCTCTGTCCCGACAAGCTGACGAAAGTCGCCGCGCAACCTTCGGGCTCCCGTCGAATTGTCCTCCTGGAAACTCATTTTGGGCGACTGCATTCCGGCCTGCGACCGTGGATCGATTTCCAGGTCTGGATCAACACTCCGGCAGATATTGCCGTGGCTCGCAAAGTGATGCAGCTTAGTCAGCAGATGACTCAGCAAAATCCCCCATGGCCTGATGCCGACGGACTGCGATGGATTGAGAAGTTTTGCAGCGGCTACCTGACGACTACTCGAAAACTATTCAATTTGCAGCGACAACAGGTTGGTGCTCTTTCCGATGTGACGATCGATGGTGAAGGCTCGCCATGGGATGTCTGTGGACGTTTTCTGGAGAACCTGCCGACTCAGTTCCGGCCGGATGACTGCTGATCGTGTGAGCGGCTCGGCGCGAGCCGCCGGTGTTTTCCAGCCTCAGTGACGACAGGCACCGGTGGCTAGCGGGTCTGTTGATTTAATCTGTTTATCAGCCGCCGGGCGTTAGCCTCCGGTTGAATTTGCTATGTTTTTGCCACGAAAACCGGACGCTAACGCGCTCCGGCTGATGAAATCAACAGACCCTAGCGCCATTCCGCTCACGAAGTCCCCGCGACCGGGCCTGCCCCGGTGGTCCACAAGCTTCTGCACTACTCGTGTTTTACTGATCCGGCAATCAGACAATTCAACGCCATGCTCAAGGCTGCACTTCATGGGTGAGATTCTGAATATTCGGCCCGAATCTGTCTCCGGCCGGCTTCCTCGCCGCATCATCATCGTGGGCAACAATGAGTCGGCCTGGATGGCCGCCGCATTGCTGTCTGCTCATTCCACGCCACTGGAATTTCGTGTCACCATCCTGGCGAATGGCCCAGTGCAGTCCGAGTTCCCCGGGGAAGCGTCGCTGCCGTCTCTGCGAGGTCTGCTGGCCAATTTGCGGATCGATGAACATGAGATGATGCGACAGTGTCAGGGCACGTATTGCCTGGCAACTCAATTCTCTGACTGGGTTCAATCGGAACGCGACTTCTGGAAACCTTTTGCATCGGAGCCCAGTCGTCCAACCGCCCTGTCGCTGTTCGAAGGCTGGCATGTGGAACGCAGTCGAGGCCGTCTGCTGCGTCCGTTTCATTCCTATTCATTGCACTGGGCGGCCGCGCTGGCGGGGAAGAGCCCTTATGGATTTTCCGGGCCATCACCGATTTCCCAATCGGGCGCTTATGCGTTCCATGTTGACGGTGAGCTGTTTGCCGGCTGGTTGAGAAGCGTTGCGTTGCGTTCGGGTACCGAAGAAATTGCCGGCGAGATTCAGCAGGTGGCGAAGAATGGTCGCGGCGGGATTGCTCAGATTAAGCTAACCGACGGCACGACTCTGACAGGCGATTTTTTTGTCGACTGCACCGGCTCCGATTCACGCCTGATGCGTTTGTCACTGAATGATCAATTCATCCACTGGAACGATCGACTGTTGCCGGATCGTATGCTTCTCGCTCGATTACCAGGTCGTCGACAGATTCCGCCGTACACAAGAATTACAGGCCTGCCAGCTGGTTGGTCGTGGCAGATTCCACTGGCGTATTCCGTCGAGTCCGGTTACCTGTTTCAATCGGCTCTCGTCTCCGATGATGAGGCTCGAGAACAGTTTCAGTCGTTGCTGAAATTGGACGGCATCACACCGGATGAACAACTTGAGACATCAATTGGGACCTGTGTTTCCGGACGGCAAACTTCCTTCTGGCGAGACAACGTGCTGGCTCTCGGAACATCTGCCTGTCGCCTTGATCCATTGACGTCGGCTGGTCGCCATCTGTCTCAGCTGGGGCTTGAATTGTTTCTGGAGTTGTTTCCCGATCGCTCCTGCAATCGGACGTTACCTGAGTATTACAACCAACGCATGCGATTGGCGACGGACGAAATCCGCGACGTGACGCAGTTGCATTACCTGCTGAGCAAGCGAAAAGATTCCGACTTCTGGAATACCGCCGCAGCAACACCAGTTTCTCCGGAGCTGACTCAACGTCTGGCACTCTACGAAGCCGTTGGTCACGTCGGTCACCTGACTCCGGAAGCATTGCCGGAATCAGGGTACCAGTACTTGTTGACGGGTTGCGGTCGATTGCCGGCAACTCCAACGCTGCAGGCCAAAGCGGCTGACCCCAATCAGATTCAGCAGGGTCTCCGAGATCTCCTGAAGTTCAACGAGACCACTCTGAAGAACCTGCCGCTGCACGAAGAATTACTGGACTGGATTCACGCTGCTCCAAACCCGGTCCAGAAATCGGCGTAGCGTTCATACCATGTATGTTGGACATTCCTGTCCGACGAAAACTGACGGGCAGGTATGCCCCCCTGCGATCAAATCACCCCATGACGTCAACCGACTTCCTGATCATCGAACCTTTTCTGCACGATGCCATTCAGGCCCGAGCATTGCAAGCTGCGTTCGAGCTGGGAATCATTGACACCCTGGAGTCGAATGCTGGTCTTACCGAGTCGCAGATCCTTCGAGGACGTGTGTGTGATACAGCAGGCGGTCGATTTCTCCTGCAGGTACTGGCACGATCCGGCGTTGTCAGTATCAGCGGCGAATCAATTCAGCTGACCGAAACATTTCGCGCCGCACTTGGTTTTCGAGATCTCCTGTTGACCAAACTGCAGTTCAGTGAACTCGTCGCAGCGGACTTTTTCAATCGCATGCCTCAGTTGCTGCATTCCTCTGAGGCATTCATGGAGACATCAAAACTCTTCGAACTCTTCGACTACAGCCGTTGCTTTGAAATCACTCCGCAGAACTGCCTGCAGGCCGCGCGGTGGATGAAACTGACCACGACTTTGACACGATACGAAGCTCCTGTCTGCGTCGAACATTTTGATTTTTCGGCTCACCACAAAATGCTGGACCTCGGCGGTAACAGCGGAGAATTCGCGATTCAGGTTTGCCGCAGAGCTCCCGCGATCCAGGCTTGCGTGGCCGATCTCCCGGTCGTCTGTCACGTCGGTACGCGGCATGTCGCCGAACAACAGATGTCTGATCGAATTCAGTTTCAGCCTTTGAATTTTACTCAGGATCCGATTCCCGCAGGATACGACCTCGTCACATGCAAGTCCGTACTACATGACTGGCCCGATGAGTATGCTGTTCAGATCCTGCAATCCGTCTACAAGTCATTGCCAGAGGACGGATGCTTTCTGATTTTTGAACGCCAGCAGTGGGAATTTCAGACTGAAGCCATGCCCTACGGATCGTTACCCGTGGCGCTGTTTTTTCGCTCATACCGAAAGCCGGAGTTTTATGTGACAGCACTGCAAGTGGCAGGATTTCAGGGCATCAAAGTGCAAACAATCCGCCTCGACTTACCCTTTATGCTGATCTCCGCGACGAAGTAAACGACATCCGCGTTGCACTATTCGGGTTGAGCGACTGCCCAGCCTGGCAGAGCGAAACGCATAACTCACTGAAACATGAAAATGAATGCTGTCATCAGGCGTTTGTCGTATAAGCCGATCGGTGTCAGACACGTTGGATTTCTGGGAGCAACGTCTGTGACAGCATGACCTGCGCGCTGCATGACAGGAAGAAGAATCCGTTGTCCGTTCAAATATGCCAATTCAATACAGACATTGGTGCTTCATCCAGTTAGAATACCTGGAGCGGGCAGGGGTATCGCATTTATCGCCGACAGCAACCTCCCAGCTCGATGCAGACGCTTCACAGTGATTCTTCTCAGGCTGTCGGAAACAGCTCTTCCAGTTTATGGATGTTCGTACAGCGTCGCGAGCCCTCAGGTCAGTCGAAGAAGCGTAATTGACGCTTCGTACTCCCGGCACCTGCATTTCGTCTTCGGCAACGCTCTTCCTGATGACACTTGGTGGAGACCATTCGTCTCCCGCTCTGCTACACTCGCGCGCGAACGGGACAGTGTGAGTAACCAAGGTCGACTCTTCGGAAAATCCTGATGAAAACACTGATCCTGCTTCTTTTTGTTTTGGTCGCCGCGGCCCTGGGAACTCATTTTTCTGAGGGCTCATTGAAGTCCATTTTTCAGACCGTGCTGTTTGTGACAGCAGGGATCTCAGCCGTGGCACTGGCCACAGGAATGACCGACTGACGGGAGAGTCAATCAGCCATAAATCCTGGCAGTGACGTCATGGCCGTCTTCAGCCTTCCGAGAGCGCGGATGTAACGATCACTGGCGGCTTGCTCTGAGATTCCAAGGACCTGAGCGGCCTCGCGATTTGTCAGTTGTTCAAAATGTCGCAGAGCCAGAACTTCGCGATCGATCTCTTTCATGTCTTCCAGAGCATGATTGAGCTGTTGAGACATCTCTTCGCGAACCGCCGCTTCACTGGGTGTCGTCAGGTGGTCCATCAAATGAAACGATAATGAGGATGACGTGGACGAACTGGACCAGCCGCGATCAATGGAGAACTCATTGCCGGCATTACGCTTCTGCGTTCCCAAATGCCGTCGGTGAATATCTACCAGCGTCTGGCAGGTAATCAGACGAAACCAGACAAAAATTGAACGTGAAGCATCGATCAGAAAATGGTCGATCCGCTGCACCGCAGAAAGCCAGGCTTCCTGCAGAATATCGTCCGCGTCAACTCGACCATGAAGTCGCGGATCCATGCGGAACGTCACCAGACGCCACAAACGATCTCGGTGTTGCGAGAACAATTCGGCCAGCGCGTTCTGGTCACCATTCGCAACGCGACTGATCAATTCCGTATCAGACGGATTATTTGCCACAAAAACTCCTCTGTCCGACCGTTCCGCTCGCCACGCCCGAGACCAAAGCGGAACTCTAGCAGAGTCCCGAATTCGACCAAGTATCTCCCATCAGAATTGCTTCGTGTCAGTCAATTTCGCACCACGACGCGAGCGAAAGCAGGACATCTTCGAATTCTCGCAAACTTCATTGTCTGCGATTTTTGGTGCCGATGGGCCAACGCAGGACCATACTACTTTAGGTTGTCTGTTCCGCATCTCCTCAGCCGAAACCAGCCGTCAATGCCCTTTGGCACAAACTGTGCACCAGTGCAGCGGTGGAATCTTTCGACGTCTAAACACAAGGCAATTGCACTTTTTATGGTCGACAATGATCAACTTCATCGCGATATGCGTCTTCTGGAGGAACTGCTCGAGCAGGTTGTTGCTGAAGACGAGGGATTCGAAGCTGTTGGATTAGTCGCTGAGATTCGCCGGTTAGCTCGTGATCGTCGGGCCAATGTACCAGGCGCCGAAACAAGTCTCTCGGGAAAGATTCAGAGCTTAAGTGAAGATCAGGTACGTCTGGTCGCGCGATCTCTGAGTATTTTTTTTGATCTGGCGAATCTTGCTGAGGATCGCCAGAGAGTTCGCGTCCTGCGGAGTCGCGAGCGGTCCCGCCATCCGGATCCCATCAGCGAATCTATCGGTGCGTCCATTCAACAATTGAAGACGGCTGGCTTTGATGCATCCCGTGTCCAACAGGCGTTGAATCTGCTTGATGTCGAGTTAGTCTTCACGGCTCATCCCAGTGAAGCCAAACGGCGGTCGATCCGTTCCAAACTTCGACGAATGCGTCATTGCCTGGTCGAGATGGACCGCGAAGACCTCTTGCCGCGAGAGCGAGAAGGCGTGCGGGCTCGACTGGCCGCAGACCTTACAGTTCTCTGGCAGACGGAATTCCTGCGTCCGATGCGCCCATCAGTGCTGGAAGAAGTGGAACGAGGCCTTTCAATTATGCCACGTCTGTGGGAGGTTGTTCCGGAGATTTATCAGTCTCTCCGAACAGCTTTGGCACGGGAATTTCCGCAGGCCGAGTTCACGATTCCTCGCTTTCTGCGATTCGGTTCCTGGATGGGTGGCGATCGTGACGGGCATCCCGGCGTAACATGGGACATCACAGAGCGCACTTTGGTCTGGCTTCGTGACACCGCAATCGATCGGCATCTGGAATGGTGTCGCAGGTTGTATGATTTTCTGTCAGTGTCACGAAATGAAGTGTCACTCAGGAATGATCTGCCGAACGCACTAACGAATGCAGAGATTCGCTGGCCTGAGTTCGCAGAAACTCTTTCCCGCGTTGCACCGCATGAAATCTATCGGCGATGGATCCGCCTGATCGAATGGCGGCTGACGAAATCCCGCTGCATCTCGATGGCCGAGTCAGCCGTAGACGGTGCCTATCGCGACGGACAGGAACTGGAGCGCGATGTCGAAGCCCTGATCGTCTGTCTTCAGCAGTGCCACGGACAGCAGGCTTTGGCCTCCGAGGTTCAACGCTGGTTCGATCTGATTCGGGTCTTCGGGCTGAATCTGACTCGACTGGATATTCGCCAGGATGCCAGTCGCTTTCGAGACGTCATGTCAGAACTTCTCAAAAACACCGGCGAGTGTGATGACTTCTCGACGCTCAGTGAACCTGAGCGTCAGGCCGTTCTGATCCGGACTATGGGCGTTGCGAAACCACTCGACGAATCAACGCTGGCTCCACTGACGCGCGAGACGCTCTCATTGTTTCGGATGCTGTTGCAGGCGGTCATCAGATTTGGCCCCAACTGTCTGGGCGGACATATCATCAGCATGACGCGCTGGCCTTCTGATCTGTTGACTGTTCTTTGGTTATGGCGTCGTGCCTGTTCTGAACTGCAGACGTCTCTGGCATCACCGGCTTCCGCACCGACGCACGCGCTGCGCATTATTCCGTTGTTCGAAAAGATTGGTGACCTGAAGGCCGCTCCGACCGTCATGTCAGAGATTCTGGACAAGCCGGTTTATGCCGAGCATCTGAAGGCTCAGGAGAATCGACAAATCGTCATGGTCGGTTACTCCGACAGCACAAAGGATGGCGGTTATCTGGCCGCATGTTGTGGATTGGATCGAGCACAGGATTTATTGCATCAGGTCGCAGCGGCTCGCGGAATTCGCATGACATTTTTCCATGGTCGAGGTGGTTCACTCGGTCGTGGCGGCGGCCCGGCTGCTCGCGGAATTCTTTCACTGCCGCCGGATGCGCTGGGCGGATCGTTGCGACTGACAGAACAAGGTGAGGTCCTTGCGGAGCGATACGATGATACTCAGGTTGCGTATCGTCATCTGGAACAGGTCACATTTGCGACGCTGGTGGCCAGCAATGTTCCTCGCCCCGTTGTCCATGCCGAGTGGCGTGAATTGATGGAATCGCTGGCTGAGCAATCGCTGAAAGCGTACCGACAGCTTGTCGATACACCGGGCTTTATTGAGTTCTTCGGGGAGGCAACACCGATTGAGGAGATCGAGAATCTGCCGATTGCTTCACGACCTTCGCGGCGAACAGGTCAGAGAACGCTGAATGATCTGCGAGCCATCCCATGGGTCTTCGCGTGGACTCAGAATCGATGTCTGATCCCTGCGTGGTACGGGCTTGGGACCGCCCTGTCAGAAGTAAAGTACAGTGATCGATCCAGCTGGCAACGCATTCTGGAAATGTATCGGCAATGGCCCTTCTTTCAGGCCACGATTGACAATGCCGCGACAGCCCTGGCGAAGACCGACATGTACGTTGGGCAGTGTTATTCCGAATTATGCAGCGATGACGAACAACGCCGACAGATCTGGAAGCTGATCGCCAGTGAGCGAGATCGATCGCGACAAACAATCCTTGATCTTGTGGGAGGTTCCGAGTTGCTCGCGACAACGCCCTGGTTTCAGGGATCAATCGAGGTCCGCAATCCGGATATTGATCCTCTGAATCTGATTCAGATTGAGCTGCTCCGGAGACGCAGAAAACTGCACAATTCAACCGACGAAAGTGAATTGCAACGTTTGCGAGATCTCCTAAGGCTTTCCGTCCAGGGAATCGCCGCCGGCATGCGTACGACTGGATAACCGGCCAGCTATTTATCTCGGAGACATTCTTCAATCGCGGTGCGAATTCTCCGAGAGTTCCTCGGCGCCACCGACCGCATTTTCATGCTGCGCATGCGCGGCTGACCACAATTCGCTGAAGCCCGATTGTTCGCGAGGCTAACAGCTGGCCAACAGAAGGGATAGTGGCTGGCCACAAATTGGTCGCGAGACATCATGGTCGCGGATCACAATTTTCTGTCGTGTACGGTGGCTACCGCTGAGATTTGCCATCAACGCCCGTGTTTTCCTCAATTCCGCAGTGAGCTTTAGGGTGTCCACGTCGGCCCATTACTTCTGTTGAATTCTTAGAGACGGCATTGGCATGGCGATCGCATTGGCTCTTTATCAGGTGTGAAAACAAAGTCCGCTTGAACAGGAAATTGCCATGACGGAAAAGAATGAATCTGACATATCGCTCGGTGAGAAGCCGCAGAACGGTGTCGCAGGGTTGAAACATATTCGAAACGATATTCTTTCAGGCATCGTTGTCTCTCTGGTATCGCTTCCGCTGTCGTCGGGCATCGCCATCGCTTCCGGATGCCCACCCATTTATGGGCTGATGTCCGCCGTCATCGCAGGTCTCCTGTTCCCGTTTATCGGCGGAGCCTATATGACAATCAGCGGTCCAGCCGCAGGACTTGCTCCGGCTTTGATGGCTGTCATGATTTCCCTGGGCGGGGCTGGTGATGCTCAGAATGTGGGAGCCGGTTATCCATTCCTGCTGGTTGTGATCTTCATGGTTGGCTGCTGTCAGCTTGTCATCAGCCTGCTGGGCCTTGCCAGATACGCATCACTGATACCGGTGGCGGTGGTCGAAGGAATGCTGGCGTCGATCGGCATGCTGATTATTGTCAAGCAGTTCAAGCCATTCTTTGGATATACCGGAACAGTGCATGCTCACGAGTTTTATGAATTCGTTCTGGCGATTCCTGAGTGTGCAGGAAATGCGACAACACCTGTCTTCATTACGGCTCTGGTAACCCTCGTCGCACTGTTTGTGTTCGCAGGATTGCAGAAGAAGGTTCGTGTGCTTCAGGTGTTACCACCTCAATTGCTGGCCGTAATCCTTGGAGTCATCGTAGGACAGGTCGTCGGACTTGGCAGTTTGAATGAAGGGAAGTTCCTGATGAGCATCCCAAATAACCTGTTCAGCAGTATCCAGACGCCTCACTTCTCAGAGCTCTTTGCTCGACGAGATCTCTGGTACGCAGCCATCATGGCAGTCGTTCTGTTGACCATGATCGACGGAGTTGAATCATTGGCCACAGCGATGGCTGTCGACAGAATCGACCCCTATCGACGACGTTCGAATCCCAATCGAGTACTCATGGCAATGGCGATCTCCAACATTGCCTCAAGCATGCTGGGTGGTTTGACAATTATCCCGGGCGGCGTGAAGAGCAAGGTGAACGTTGCGGCTGGCGGACGCACTCTGTGGGCGAACTTCACAAACTCGATCTGCCTGATTTTGTACATCGCGGTTGGATACAAGCTGATCAACATGATTCCGCTGGGAGTCCTCGCCTCAGTATTGCTGTTCACCGGCTGGAAAATGTGTGAGCCCGCCGTTTGGCGTCACATGGCCCATATTGGGAAAGAGCAACTGGGCATCTTTACGTTTACTGTCGTGGCGACTTTGGCAACCGACCTGTTATGGGGGATCATTGCCGGTGTTGCTGCCAAGTTCCTGTTGAACGCCTGGTTGGTGCGAAGGTCGGTCAAAGCACAACCGGCGACAGTTGCAGGTAAGTCTTCGCTACTGGATCTGTTTGCAAATCCCGTAGGTCGCAAAGAATGGGTGGACGGTGAGTATCACATTCATGTTGAGAAGCCTGTGGTCTGGCTGAATGCCCGCAAACTGCGAAAAGAGTTGAACAATCTTCCTTCGAATGCTCGTTCTGTCGTACTGCACATGGACGCCCCTGTGACCGTCATCGAGAGCCTGATCGGCTTCTTCCAGAATCCCGTCGAGCATAAAGAATTCGTCGATGGAACATATCACATGTACGTGACTCGACCGTTGGTCTGTTTCAGCTCGATGAAGCTCAGCGAGGAACTGGATGCGGTGCCTTCAGAAGCGTCAACGGTCTGTGTACATATCGATGAACGTGTGCCGCTAATTGACCACACAACCTGCGACCAGCTCAACCATTTTGCGAAGGAAGCGGCGAACACGGGTGTCAAGGTTGAGATCCTCGGCCTCGATCGCATGCAGGCCATGTCCAGTCACGCCTCCGGAATTCGGCTCGCAGGATCACCTGTTTAGTCTGAGGTCAGAAGCAACACTCTATGGAGCGAGTGTTGTCCGGAGCTCTCCTTTGGAAACGAACTTCTGGCAGCGCGGAAACTCTTGTCATCCGATTACTTGAATACCCAATCATTTTTCTGAATCTGGAGTCAATCATGCAGACCGTTCTAACTGTTCAGGGCAACTGTGACGTGAAAACCCCTTCCACCAGCTCAGTGAAGCTCACCATCGTCGGGCGTTCAGCCCCTTGCTTTATACGCCAGGCAAAGAGTTCCGCACAGAAGCTTCCGATCGAAGCACACCATATTGTTCAACAATCAGAGCATCAGCCATCGACGGCGAATGAGGCCTGCTACTCTGTGCTGATTCCCTCGACCCCGGTGGCCGTTCGCTTCTTCCGACAACGCCTTGGTGCAGGACTGCGAACCCTCGCGGGAACAATACTTGGAATTAGTCTTGGGGCGTATCTTGCGACGGAGATCGCCACTTCTCACCCGTTGCAGGCAAAGGTAGCCTTTGTATCGGCCGTTTATTGTCTGCTCGGGATTGCCCTGATTCCCATCACAGTCAGAGAATTATTCGGTGTGCTGAAGGTCGACTCTTACGGAATCAGCGTCACTCCCGGTCTGGTGGGATTTACGGTGCCGTGGGATGATCTTGAACGATGGACAATCGACGGAACAGCATTTCGATTTCACTCGCGTAAGTCCGGGGTGACAGAGTCTGTCCGCATTGATCAGCTCTCTCCTCAGAATCGACAGATCCTGATCGACACATTGAAAGCCTGCGCTTCTCAGCGGGAACGGTCTCGTCCGGTCCGACGTGCAGAACCTGCACTGTCTGGACACGTCTGATGCTCGTTTCCTCGCAACCGCATCCCTTCAGTACAATCAGCAACTGCACAAGGAGATCTAAGACCCGGACACCAGGACCACGCCCGAAATGGAGACGCGACGATGAAGGCTGAGCGATGAAATCGACGATCATGCTGAATGTTGCCGGGCCCATGTTCGGTCTCAGCCTGTTGTTGCTGGGCGTGGGAATTCTTGCGGCTTCGAATGTCGAGCGACAGCAGAAGACGAATGCAGATCTCATCACTCGCGAAGTCAACGCCATGTTGGCGGTCGAGGAACTTTACATCGTGGTGCGAGATATTCGGCATGAGCTGAATCTTTATCTGCGAACTCACGAAGATCGGCATCTGACCAATATTTCTGACTATCTCGAAAATGCCCGGAAGCCAATTGAACTGAGCAAGCAACTGGCTCGAACTGATACTGAATCGGAATTAATTTCTATCGTTGATGCCGGCTACGTGGAGTTCGTGAAACGCTTTGACGGCCTGCTCAAGAATGTCCCTGAATCAGAGCGGGACCACGAACTGAATCAGTTGAGCAGCACGTTCCTTGAAAACCGAATCTTCGAGCCGATCCGCAAATGTATCGGTCACAATCGCTCTGTCGTCGATCGTACGACAGAGTCCGGGACTGCAACGGCGCGTCAGATGCGAATCGGATTTCTGCTATTAGGGATTACCGGGAGCATTGCCGGACTTGTTTTTGGACTGGCGATTGCAAGAGCGATTACTCGCTCGTTTATTCAATTGGACGTCTCCGTCAGGAGCGTGGCGGGGAAGCTGCGAGGTGCAACCGATGCAGTCCAGATCTCACACTTTGGTGATTTGCAGGGGTTGGAATTGAGTATTCGGCAGCTCGAAGATGAAATCGGCGAAGTCGTGGAAAGATTGCAGTGTCGCGAGATGGAGGTTCTTCGCGGCGAACAATTGGCCGTTGTCGGTCAACTGGCTGCGGGAGTGGCTCATGAGCTTCGTAATCCGCTCATGCCGATCAAGGTTCTTGTTCAGGCAACTCTTGAAAAGGGTGGCGATGCCTCCTTGCGAGGACAGGAACTGCGGATTGTTAATGAAGAAATCTGTCGACTTGAAAAAACCATTCAGTCATTTCTCGACTTTGCTCGTCCCCCGGCCATTGAAGCGGCTCGCACGGACATCCGGGAGATCATCCAGCGATCTGCAGAACTGGTGAGGACTCAGTCCATCCGGAATGATGTGCGATTGGAATTTGAGCTGCCGAATCATCCTGTCTGCTGTATCGTGGATGGCCCACAGCTACGACAGGTTCTGCTGAATCTCTATTTAAATTCCTTTGATGTCATGCCTGACGGAGGCTGCGTTCATGTCACGTTGACACAGTCAGCAGAAAACGCCGATGAGATGTTTTCTCTTCACGATGCTTTACGAGTGCGGAATGTTCCGGACTCCGAGTGGGTCAATATCGTACTGACCGATACGGGGCCCGGGTTTCCAGCTGAGGTACTTCCCAAAGTCTTCCAGCCATTTATGACCACGAAGGAAACCGGCACGGGTCTGGGACTCTCCATCTGTGAAAGAATCATTTTGGCACACGGTGGCACAATCAGCGCGAAAAACGGCGAAGGGGGGGGAGCGGTCTTTACGATTCGCCTGCCCTGTCGAAATCCCGGCTGCCTTTTCCCGGACCATTGATGCATACTGTGTTGTACGGCGTAACTCCGGCAATTCCCTCAACGAGGCTGATTTGTGCCATCAACTTTACTTGTAATTGACGACGAACCAAATATTACCTTCAGTCTTCAGGCAAGTCTCTCGGCTCCGATGCTGAAGGTGCTGACGGCATCTTCTGGTCGCGAAGGCATAGAGACCTTCAAAGAGCAGCGCCCTCATGCCGTTCTGCTGGACGTCCGACTGCCGGATATGACGGGTCTTGAGGCGTACGAAAAGATTCGACAGATTGATGGGCGCGTCCCCGTGATCGTTATGACGGCGTTTTCACGCACCGAGACGGCAATTGAAGCGACTCGCCGAGGTGCGTTCGACTATCTGACCAAGCCCGTCGATCTTCGCCATCTGAAAGATGTTGTCGCCAGAGCTCTGGAAGTCAGTCGCTTAAGACGAGTTCCCGCGATTGTGCAGCAGGAGGAAGATACTCATTCCATCGGAGCGGATGTGATTGTTGGGAATACTCCGGCAATGCAGGAGCTCTATAAGACCATTGGACGCGTCGCAGGCAACGACTCAACCGTATTGATCCTGGGAGAAAGCGGAACGGGTAAGGAATTGGTCGCTCGTGCGATTTACCATTATAGTCTGAGGGCAGCGAAGCCGTTCCTTGCCATCAATTGCGCTGCCATTCCGGAATCCCTGCTGGAAAGCGAATTGTTCGGGCACGAACGCGGCGCTTTTACCGGCGCAGACCAGCGGCGTATTGGTAAGTTCGAACAAGTCAACGGAGGAACGATCCTGCTGGACGAAATCGGCGACATGACTCCGGCCACGCAGGCAAAAGCTCTTCGTCTATTGCAACAACAGCAGTTTGAACGCATCGGTGGTAACACGACGATTCAGACTGACGTGCGAATCATCGCGGCCACAAATCGAAACATTGAAAAGATGGTTCGCGACGGCACTTTCCGAAGAGACCTCTACTACCGACTTAATGTCTTTACGATTCACCTGCCCCCATTGCGCGAAAGGATGGGAGATATTCCGCTGCTGGTCATGAACTTCATTCGCCGTGCGGCCAAAGAAGCGGAAACGGAACCGTGCACCATCACCCCAGAAACGCTGGAGATCCTGCAGCAGCACCATTGGCTGAAACGTACGTGAACTTGAAAGCTGCCCTGAAATTTGCGATGGCACATGCATCCAGCAGAGTCATCACCCACGATTGTCTGCCGGAGTCCTGTCGCATCCGAAAATCTGTCAACAACGAAGGCTTGATGGTCAATCAGCCCCAGGAAGGGAGTTCGACGACAACCAGTCGACAACCGGATAATGTTTCCGGATCCGGTTTCGATGCTGCTGAACCAGCGCGGCAGCTTCTGGCAGATGGGCAATACATTAGCAACATTTACTGCGGCAGACGGTCGGCAACAGTGTCGACAGAATTGTGCTGCAAATGGTGATGCAGCACGTGAACGGCAACCAACTGCAGGCCGCCGAACTTCTGGGTATTTCACGGATGACCCTCCGCAGCAAACTGCGAGCGCTTGATGCGGAAGTTCATACACCAACGGAGTCAGAACCGTCTCCTGCAAACCAGGACGGACTGAATTCGCCGGAGTCGCCTCTCGAATAGAAACGCGGCTCTCCAGTGACGACTAATGCTGTGCCGACTTGTGCACCACACTCATTTCGGCCGTTGAAACAAACGAAGTGATTCGAGCCACTTCCACGGTTTCGACACAGACCGTGAGATGATGCAGTGGCATGATGTTTGTCCGAAGATATTCAATGACGTGTTCACAGGTTTCGAACGGCAGAATGACCTCGAGCCGCGTCTGCGCAAGTGGGACGATGACCTCGGAATCAACATGGCGGCGACCAACGCCAAAGCATGGAGTTTCGGTATACCCCGTTGCTCCCATCTGCACAAATTCTTTGGCCAGTTTCGCTGCCAGCTCAGGGTCCGCAACAAGTGTCATTCTGCGAACCGGTGTCAGCCCTCGCACTCTCGCCGAATGCACGTTCGGCGAAAGCGCTCTGAGCTCATCCAGGCCTTTGAGTTCCAGCTTAAGTCCTACCTGCTCGAAGTCGTGCACGAGTTCTTCAAGCTTCTCCATAACGCTGGCATCGACCAGTGTCGCACCGGACAGATCCACGATCAAATTTCGTTTCTGTACCAGACCGATATCTTCAATCTGCCGTTTGAAAGGAATCCAGTTACTGAAGATCGCGGATTCTCTGGCCACAATTCGACTGGTATGTTCATCCACATCCTCAACGTCCAGATAGGCTTTGAAGAACGATCGAAGAGGAACACCGTTCGCCACATGCAGGAACATTTTCAGGATGATGCCCGCCGCAACGCCAATCAGAAGGTCCGTTGCCAGAACAATCACCAGCGTCACAACAAAAATCAGCAACTGCTCCTTGCCGATCCGATAGACGTTACGAAACTCGTTGGGATGCGCGAGTCGAGTTCCCGTGTAGACCAGCATGGCAGCAAGGGCCGCCAGAGGAATTCGATGCAGAATAGTCGGAATCAGGCCAACGCACAGTAAGAGAAAAATCCCATGCCACATGTTGGCAAATCGTGTTCTTGCGCCATTGTCAATGTTCGATTTACTACGCACGATTTCTGAAATCATGGGGAGCCCACCGACCATCGCGGCGCCCAGATTCGCAACTCCCACGGCCAGCATGTCCCGATTCATGTTGGTCTTGCGCTTCCATGGGTCCAGCAAGTCAACTGCCTTTGCACTCAGCAAAGATTCCAGGCTTCCGATCATGAAGAACATCAGGATCCACTTCCACGCCTTGAACTGAGTCAGCACCGAAAAATTTGGGGACTGAATTTCATCAAACATGCCAAAGATACGGCTCGGCATTTTGACGAGGTACTGTTCACCCAGTTTGTATTTCTGACTGAACATCTGGTAGTCATGAGCCGATGTCAGATCCAGATACATTCCCAGAGGAACGGCAACCAGAAGCACGATCAAATGCGAGGGGATGGGCTTTATTACATTAAAACGACTTCGTACCATCGGCCAAAGGAACATAATCAGCAGACTGATCAACCCAATCAGTGCGATCGCCGGATTGGCATGCATGACGAATTCAGGAATCTGCTTCAGCAGTGACAACAGTCCGCCCTTGGCTTCCGTGATCCCCAATGCCACGGGGACCTGCTTGGCGATAATGATCACGCCGATCGCGGCCAACATTCCGTGGACAACGGTACCAGGGAAGAATTCACCCAGAATCCCGGCGCGAAACAGACCAAACAGAATCTGAAAGATCGCGGCAACGACACCAACCGCCAGAGCTGCCTTGTAGGCAAACATGTCCTGGTCCGACCAGCCGCCCGACATTCCGTTGCCGCCGAAGTCTTCCACGCAACCCAACACAATGACAATCAATCCCGCAGCCGGGCCTTTGATTGTCATTTCGGAATTACTAATGAACGTTGTGATAATGGCTCCCGCAATGGCGGTAAAAATCCCGGCCAATGGAGGAAACCCCGATGCCAACGCGATGCCAACGCACAGCGGCAGTGCGATCAGAAAGACAAGCAATCCTGAAATGATGTCGTTCTTAAGGTATCTGATAAATCCGTCGGCGTTGCCGCGCGGGATTCGATTTTCCTGACTCATTTATTCAGCTCCCAAACAGGTGAGTATGTTATTCGATTTAGTTCTCGGGCAACTCTGCGATGCGCAAAACTGACTTTCGGCATCCGTTGCCATCAGCGGATGGCGTGCGTTGATGATTGTGGCAGCTCTCTTCTGCATGCGAAAAAAGGTCCCATCAGCATACCAACGTTATGGATCGCCCCGAACATGCTTCAATGCAATTTGGTCCTCAACTCTATTGGTGCTCTTTGCGGCAACGCTGGCTGATCAGTTTTCAGCATGCTGCTTGGCCGGTTCTGCCGGCAGGACTTCATCTTCGACTTCTTCCGGCGGTTCAACGACCGGTGGCGTGACTTCCTCATGGGGCCGTCTAAGCTCCATCAACGCTTCTGCAGCGTGGTGTCTCGAGGCAACTCCGGGTTGTGGCCACAATCCTCCGCCAAGAACCAGGATGGTGAGAACGGAAACGGCAAAACGCTCAGACGGGCGCGATCGCAACATGACGGAGGTCTCAAATTTTCGGCCCGTAAAGATCCTGAAGTAGGCCCGCAGAATCGCGACGCTGTTTAATGCGGCTGCGACAACGACCGCGAGTCCTACCAATGGGTAAACATCCACCGCGCCTTCAACCAGCAATTCCATGCCGATGAAACCGATGGTGCCCGGGAATCCAATTGATGCCAGACCGGTCAGCAGAAACAAACCGGCGAGCGTCGGGGTGTGCTCATACATCCCGTGGTAACGCTTGAGTGTGATGCGTCCGATGCGTGACTCAATCGATCGAAGAGTCAGACCAAAGCCACCCAATGAAAGGCCCACTGAAATCCATACGCACAATGCCCCAGTGAGACCAATCGTGGTGACGATCTCAAGCCCGGAAAGTACCAGCGACGAATGGCTCAGGAACAGATAGCAGAAGAACCTGCGAGCATCCGTCTGGATCGTTGCCATCCCGGCGGCATACACGGCCGTTGTCAACGACAGCACCGCAATACTCTGCATCGCCCACGCTGGCGCAACAGGGAAGACGAGATGCATCACTGCGTACGCTCCCGTCATCGGTGCAACAAACAACAAGGCTGTGCCCAGGGTGGCGTGTTCAAACAGGTCTGCCATCCATGGATGGAGCGGGCAAACTCCGGCGCGAAGCAGAACGGCCAGTGTCAGCAACGCGGCCGAAAGCAGCGACGCGTGAGGTTGATCGCCCGTAAAGTCGACAAGACTCCAGCCAACGACCAAAAGCAGAATTGACAGGCCCATATGAATCGAGAAGACTCGGGTTGACGCACCCCGCCGATAAAGTTCCAGCCAGGGCGGAATCACACTCAGTGACAGCAACAGAATAATTCCCCAGGCATTGTGGCAGCTCAATGTCCCCAGCGCGATGGCTTCGGAAGCCAGCGTCAGCCCAAACGAAAACCTCCCCAATTTCGTGCGCAACGTCGACACCATTGTCATCAGGTACAACAACGATGTCAGGGGAAGAAGGGGAGCACTCAGTTCATCAATCACAAAGATATCTTTGCGAAAGAACCACTGCACAATGTCCCAATGATCGTGCGCTTCAAATGTGCCGATCATCGCAAAGTCGAGCCATTCGCCGGTCGTGCAAAACAGCGTCAGCACGCCGCAGATCACAGCAATCCTTTGCGACCTGACAGGATCTCGCAGGAAGCCGCAGGCGATTGCCCCCAGAAGCGGCAGCAGAATTGAGCATTCAAGCCATGGGAAGTGAAGTTCTGGAATCATGTGTCAACTCCTGCTTTTCCATCGGTGCTGACGTCAGCACTCCTGGATTTGCCTGACAGCCATGTTGTCCATCGCTGTTCCATTCGATCAGACCAGCTGAAGACCATCACGAATGGTCGAACGATATATTCATCAAGCAGGGAGTCGAGATTTCCACGATCAAAAGCGAAGCGATAGAGTCGTGAACGCATCGTCGGAGACACTCGGCCTCCCCGCGTTTCCGGCAAATAAGCTCCAATCGCGTTGATCATCGAGTTATAATCCCGCAACAAAGATGGAGCGCGAATCAATTGCAGCGTTCTCAGGCAGGCATGGCCGATGATGTGAATCAACGCGATGTAACGCAGCCCAAATCCGATCTCAACGACGATGATGCTGACCTGAGTCAGCGAAGAAAATGCGAGGCTGCTTTTGATGTCAGTCTGCACGCGAGCCACCATCGTGGCATAGACCATCGTGATCAACCCCAGCAGGACGACCAGAATCCGCAATGTCAGCGACTCATCCAGCAGCGAGCTGACTCGCAACAGCAGAAACGCCCCAAGATGCACCGACAACGCTCCATAGAAAACCGCACTGCTGGGAGTGGGGCCTTCCATTGCTCGAGGCAGCCATCCCGAAAACGGAACAAGGGCCGACTTTCCGGCCGCAGCGAACAACAGCAGACAGCCAACGAACAGTGCTGAGCCTTCCGACAGAACGGCCGTCCCATTCGGCCAGTCGCCCTGACCGGCGATCCCATCAAAGTCCCCGGATCCGGAGAGATGGTGCAGAGTCAATGCGGCGACAAGAAACGCAGCATCGGCAATGCGATACACCGCCCATACTCGCAGGCCGTTGGACACAGGAGCCGGACGATCATGAAAAAATGCAACCAGTAACGCGGAGGAAAGGCCAACCAGTTCCCATCCGAAAAACAGAGTTTCAATCGTGCCCGCAACGGACGAAAGGATCATGCCCAGCTGAAAGAACGAAAAATAGATAAAGAAGCGATGAAAGCCCTCGTCCCGATGCAGATAACGGCTGGCGAATGCCGCAATCACTCCGCATAACACAAACGTCATGATGACAAACGGAACGCTCAGACGATCGAATACGAACTTCAGTCGAAAGTGAAAATGATCCGAGTGAGATTCCTCACCCTTTGGCGCATGATGAGCCACTTCATTCTCGGCCGCCTCTTCTGCAGCGTCTTCTGCAGCCTCGTGTTCCGCGAGCTTCTTTTCATTCAACCCTTTCTCACCGACGCTCTTCAGGGTCGCCTGTGTGTCAGATCCTTTGTCATCCGGCTGTGTTTCTTCTGACGGATCAACTGGCTTCTTCGCAACGTGCTTATGCTTCTCTTCATGCTCTGAAAGGTCGTGAGCGTGTGAGCCCGAGATCTTCACCCAGTCACCCATCACGACCGACACGTTTCGTTCATTGGTGGCCAGCATGACGGCCAGAATGAACAATGCAGAAATCAGTCCAAAGACCGTCGATGCCTCGGTGAACCTCGCCATATTCCGTTCTGTCAGCGAGATTCGAAACAGTGTTGCGATTCCAAAAACCGCCAGCAACAGCAACGGTGCAGCAACAACTATGAGTCCGGCAATTGTGAGCATGGGCGTAGGCAGCGAATGTGATTTTCAGGAGAAACGGTCGATGGCAAACAGCGAGGTTGAGTTCGAGGTCTGCCGTTCAGAACGGTGGGCTTAAGGGGAATCTACGAAGAAGCAGCCGGGACTCCTCCCGCCGTTCGAATCAACGCGAAGTTCAGATGGTCACGCCAGCCGCGATACCATTCGAGGGATGAATCGGCCGATGAAAGTTCAGTGGTTGTCGGAGTATAGTCTTCAAACTTCCCGTCAACGAATCGCTGGATTTTTGAAGAGTTGGGATCGAGCACTGCCAGCTGAGCCCAGCCATTGCGACAGATGCGTCCCACAGTCGGATTCTCTGCCATGATCTGCAACATGGCTTCCGGAGTTGTCTCCACAACGAACAGCAATCGTACCGGCTCATGGATGTCAACCCCCTGCCACGGAAGTCCGGGACGCAGGTCACTGGCCGCCCCGTCCATCACGCCCAACAGCGAGGTCACATTGTGGGGCAGTTTGGTACCCGAGCCCCAGCCGCGACTGTCGATCGCAGACAGTGTGTAGAGCATATTGATGCCTTCGCAAACCGGGATCACAGCGCCCAGAATTCTCGCGAGGATCATGTTTGCGGGCGTATCCTGAGATTTGTCATACGACATCAGAAAAGATCGACGATCCAGATACAAACCGCGAATTCGACTGCGGCGTCCGACGAAACACATGGCGTTCGTGCAGTTTCCGTACTCCGGCCGAGTCTGTGCCAGGTCTTCCGTGCGTTCCTGGACATGCAACAACGCTTCCGACGCCGTCAGATCCAGGGGAGCCGATTCGAAGCGACGACATCGCTCGTGAGCATTCCGTTCGGCAACTCGACTGAACAGATCTCGTGCCAGTCGCAATGATCGAACATGAGATGTCGGCAGCAGCTCGAGGTCAAAGAAAGTGATCTCTTCTGACCCCGTGTTATGCAGGCCACCAATAAAGTATGTCTCTTCCGGAATCTCCAGTCCGCGTTCTTTCAGCTGGCGACGCACTCTCACATCATTCAACATCGCCGCCAAAGCCCGCGCATTGGCGCCACCGGCGCTGCCAGAGCAGGCCCCGCAGTGGTAGGCGGACTCGTGAGGATTGTTGAGGCAGTTGGACCCGTGTCCAAGGAACATGACCAGTCGAGCAAAATTTGACGTGAGCCCGATGTCTCTGAGTGAGCGTTCGGAAAGATTGACCATTTCCGATAACGTAAAGCCGATGCCGTTTTCATCCGGACCGGCCGGAGTCCCCTCGTCGCGTTCCAGACGCAATCGCGTTACAGCGGGCGGAGCGACAAATCGTCGAGCCGTTCGATGCATTCTCGCCGCGAAGCGCGGAAACAGAATTCGTCCCAACAACGGAACCGTGGCCAATGGTCCCAGCAACGCTGTCAGAACGGCGCCGCTGAGTGATCGTCGAGTCCCTGCTTCGAAATGATGCGAAGCGCTTCCCAGCAGCCGTCTCGCGGTGGCTCGCTGCCGATGCGAATCTTCCAGAGCATAAACGACATCTTCAACGATCCAGTTCTTGGGCATGACCACCACGGGGCACAGCGCCGTGAAGTGAGCTTCCGCAGCTCCGCGATAATACATGGGCACACAGAAGAATCGGCGTTGCCAAAGGTCTCTACGTCTGGCGCGCTTCTTCCAGATGACGCCGAAACGATTCTTCTCGTGCGTGTCTGATCCACGATGCGTCCTGCAATTGAGGCGTCTCAGGCTTTAATGGAGGTTTGGACACTCGAATCGCAACGCATCAATGCTCGGTGAGCCAGCTGACGCTCGAACGCAAAATGGAGAGATTCGACGACGTTCAAAACTGGAGAAGCGATCTGACGAAGGTGATCAATTCCGTCCATGCAGGCTCCGACAATTCCGCCAGAGTCGGCGGCGACCAGCAGCCATGAATCTGTGAGCCAGCTGCAGAACAATGTAGGCTCGCTGGTCATCGGTCAGGTTTCAGTTGGCCGCATGAAGAGAGGGGCTCATAGAGACGATGCGAAGTTCATTCAACGTGCCCGAAAATCATCACTTCTCGCCACGCAGCACTGGCTGCGCGCCAAGTCGATCCAGCAGAAGCCTGACAGCCCTGACCTCAATCCCAATGTTCCCGGAGGCGAATAACGATAAACTCGATCCGGCGGATTTCCGTCTGCCAGATCATGCCTGCCCAGCCACGAAGTGCCTAGCAGGGAGTTGCGCAGAAACTCATTTCGTTCGTCATCTTCCACTTTCCCAGCTGACGAAGTGAATCTGCAATCGACTGCAATGGAGAAATACTGCCGTACCGAAGCTTTTGCGAAGTTCGGTCGCCAATGGACGCATCAATCGTCGATTGCCAAAACCGCCCGACTGAAACAGCGCGAAAGAAGCCAGAAATCCCGCATCGCGATCCGGAAGACGCCATTGAGCGTAGCCCTGATCAAGATAAGCCGCACAAAAACGGATCAGAACCTCATGGACAAGGATGTCGGTATCTTCCCGGATCCGCATCCAGCGGAAGGTCTCGATCAGCGCTTCCCGGTGCATCGTTCGTCGCGGAGCTGGCGTTGTCGTGGTCGTTGTCAGAATGATTTTCCACAACAAATCGAGCGTCACCTGTTCCCAGGTTTCATCTGTCCATCGTTCAATGTTGCTTCGGCCAAAGCTGGTGACGACCTGCTGTACGATGCGCGATATCTCGGGATGATCGGGCGCAGGAGCTGCTTCACCTGGCGATCTCAAATCACGCATGATCCAGTGCTGAGTTTGTTCCAGCAAACGGTCGCGAACTTCATGAGTCATCTCGGTCCGAAAACGTCTTAATGCGTCAGACTCGGCGATCGTCCAGCGTAATTCATTCTGGTTCCCCGGTGTCACGGAATGCTGCAACATGCTGAGACGCAGATCAATCAGTGCAACAATTCCGCCAATCCGATTATCATTTTGCTCGCCGTTCTCTTCTCGCAGGATCTCGCGAAGATCGTCGACTGTAATTCGGCCTCGAGCCATTTTCTGACGATAACGATTCTCCGACAGAAATGGTTCGCAACCATAGACCTGTGAAACCTGTCGCAGGGCTTCAACGAATGGCTGGTCTTCCATTCCCTGCAAAGGATTCAAAAATGCGAACGCAGTAATCGGCCCCTGCAAAGGCAATAACTCTGCGAGAGCCAATATCTGGTTGCGAATGTCAAAGAGTTCCGGAGGAGTCTGATCGACTTCGGATTCGGCGGCGGCAACTGTCGACACAAGCTCCCTTTCCGGGAAAGTCGAACTTTGAATTGAGGCCAGGCAACGGCAATCTTAAAGCCGCGCAGGCACGTTTTGGTCAGCAAGGCTCATGCCGTACTCGCTTGGGCAGGATTGAGCTCATAATGCGCAGCAATCAGCAGCAATCAGCAGCAGGGGTAGACTGATTCTTCGAGTCGCGCAGGGATAACGATGAGCTCCGAAGAATTCACGTAAACCGGAGCAACATCCTGGTGAAACTGTGTGCTCAAGCGGCGGGCGGTGGCCGACAGCCCTGCGGATCAACAGCTGCAAAATGAACCTTGTAGCTCCAGTTCAGAGGCAAATGGCCATCTGGCTGGGCATGGTGCTCAAAGAATGGCACCCAGTGAAAGAACAACTCCGGCTCTTCTGCTTCCCCTTCGCTGGCGGTCAACAACTCATCTGAGCTGGACGCATACCAGACATGGGCTGAGTTTTCCGCAACCTTTGCGCAGTGTTCACAGAGTCCCAGCGGGATTGAGAGCACAAGACCTGCCAAAATTGCGAAGACATACTGCATACGTTTAGTCTCTCACAATCCCCGTCTCTGTCAAGCTGGATATTCCGGGTTCGTGTCGCCCGGTGCAGTCGTGGATTTCGGTAGGTTATCCTTGCCGAGGAGGACTTCGCGGCTGGCCGCGACCTGTGTGCACGGGCACCACAGTTCTCGGCCGATATTCTGGCACCTGTCGCACGCGAGGTTCGCATTGCGGCGACTGGCGCGAACATGCAGGTCCCGGAGGGCAAGGTTTCCGCCAAGCCGAGCATTTTCGACGTGCTGCAGATCGACAGGACTTGTGCCATCGCAGGTTGATCATCATCCACGACGGCACCCGACTCGCTGAAGATGCCCGAAAAACGGCAACGCTGCCGGAAAAATCACCGCTGCATAGCTCAGGGACTTCTTCCGCTCCGAGTCCGCATCGTGCGCCGATGGATGCCAGCGACCAACGGAAACCTTCGCAACGAGAGCCTCGCGAGTTCCAGGCCCCTCAGTGACTCTTTGCAGTGAGCATTCCGGGAAAACAAGGCGGCATTCATCCAACCATGCGGACGAGCCATTCATCGCACCGGTCACAGTTCTCGCTTCAGTTCGGTTTCATTTTCGGTCCAGGCCGAATAAGCGAAAGAAAACGCTAACTCGTCAGTCGGCCTCCGCATTACGGGGGACATATTTAAGCCGAAGCTGTCACCAGATAAATGAACGCTTTGGCGCCAGCACCAGCCAGCGGAGACGGAAATTTGCCAGATCTGATGACGGCCATGGCTGACTCAATCGTGCTGGCAGACCAGCATCGCCAGCACCGTGCGACGCGAATCGCCCGGTAGGTCGAAGAATGGCGAGCGTCGTCGTCACCAGCAGGCTTATTCAAACTCCTCGGCGACGAATCGCAGCAGCCATTGTCCATTGCGACGCTGTTCATCGGCTCCTGATGAGATCCGTTCCAGCTCATCCGTGACTTGTTTAGCAACTTCGACCGGCTTCATGTTCTCGAGCTGATCCAGTTGCTGACTGATTAACTGGCGAAGTTGTCGCAAATCCGGATTCAACAACTGAGCCGCCAGCGTAATACTGCCCTCGGCCATCGCGGCGATGGTGGCGGCTTCTTCCGGACTCTCAACCATTTCTTCGTTGAGCAGGATGTCTTTCACATCTGTCTCGGCCAAAGGAAAAAATCTCACGACCTGGCAGCGAGATCGAATCGTTGGCAGCAAGGAATCGGGATTGTCGCAGACCAGAAGGATCAACGCCTGGGCCGGAGGTTCCTCCAGAGTTTTCAACAGGGAGTTCGCTCCTTCGGCATTCATGCGATGCGCATCGTTGATGATGGCGACCCGGCGGTCAGACGCCTGTGGAGACATCGATAACTCAAAGCATAGTCCTTCACGACCTCGCTTGTCGCTGTCGCCTGCGATGAGTTCAATTGGGATCACAGATTTGCCAGCCGGCAGACCGATCTCCATAAAGTCGGGCCAGGTTCCCGCGATAAAACTGCGGCACGCGCGACATTCGCCACAGGCATCGATTTCGTCCGACTTGCGTTCGCGACAGAACATCGACTGAGCCAGCAACCGGGCAAACTTTCGTTTGCCAATACCATCGGAACCGGCCAGAACATAAGCATGCGACAATCGCCCGCGCTGCACCGAACGTTCGAACAACGCTCGTTGCTCCTGATGCCCTTTTAATGATTCCCACGCGGATGTCACAGACTGACCTGATCTCTCTATTGATTACCAATTCGTAGTGCCGACTTCAGTCGGCATTGGAGTTAGTTCGACTGTCCAACTTCGCCCCCTTCGGCCTTGTGCCGAAGGCGAGATGGTCCGGCAACCAGAATAGTGGTCTTTCCAGACTGCTCCAGGGTTTCCAAACTCTTCACCACTCAGACAAGCTGAGTGGCGTCAACAGACTAGATTGGTGAAAGTCGAGTTAGTGTACGGCACCGTTGGCTAAAGCCAACGCTACAAGCCGAACCCCCTCTTATCGCTCCTTCAGGAACTCAAGCACTTCGGCTATTCGTTCCACGGTCACGCCAGGTGCGATGCCTTGGGACTTGCGAAGTGTGACGGAGTCTGTCGATTTCGCAATGATCAGACCGTTCAGCAGGCAGCCATCCGTTGTCGCGACGAGGTATCTGGCAATTTGCAGTCCGACGCACCGTTCGGCAATCCGGCCCATCATTCCTCGGATATCTCTGTGGCACGAATTTCGAGTTTCTTCAGTAAGACCGTCGACGAAAGACCGGCTCCACCTGTGTGCAAGTGAATCTGAAGACCTCGCACAGGAATCTGGTCCACGGGGAAATCAAACGCAGCCACGACTCGATCTTTTTCCAATTCCGGCGACGAAACCAGACACGTCAATATTCGCTCATGACGCACCACACGCAGGGCGGATGCAGATTGGAAATCGACAGTGCGAAGTGTCGTCAACGTCTGTTGTCCGGCAACCACTTCTCCGGTCCCGACGACCGCCACCGTTCGACCATCGTCAAGTTTACGAAAATGCAGCGTCGCGCTTGAAAGCCGCTGATCGGATACCGGAATGACAACATAAAGGCCCGAGACAGCGCCCGACCTGGGCGTGGCGAGATCGAGTTCATCGAAGGTAACCTCGACGTCAAAATCACCAGTGATACTTCGTTTCAGATTCAACCCGGATGTCAGCCACGCCGTTGCGCCCTCGGCGGTAAGTTTCAGACCATTCGCATCCTTGTCCCAGGGAAGCGTGTCGCGCCATCGAAAATACGTCTGTGTGTCCGGTGAAGTCGTAACAAAATCGTGAACGAAACTGGCGGGCAGTTTGTCTCGCAACCTGTTCAGGTCATCAACATCCGGCTCGGGAAGAATCCGTGACGGCCCCGTTAACTTCGCCGCGCGGATCTCGATGTTCTTCCAGAGCACCTCGGTCAATCCGGTACTTTCATTGGCCATCGATATGAGACGAATTCCGTCGGCCGTGAGCGCTGCCGGGCTGATTGCTTCTTCACTGACCAGGCGAAACTGAGTTGAATTCCCTTCGGCGAAATAACATCGAATCCGGTTTCCTCGACGCTTCAATTTTAGTCGTCCCGACGTCGCCTCTTCCGAAATCGCGGGACTCCACGCCATCCTCGTGCCTTTGTCTTTCAGACTGGAAGTCTGAGACAGGATCAACTGACGAGGAGCCTCATTTTGATTGTGGATCAGACCACGAAACACGGAGGCTTCCGTGATCGGAGTGCTGTTGACCACCGCACCGAGGAAAATTCCGCTGGATCGATCCACATCGCCCACAGTCTTCAGTCGAGTAAATTCGGCAACGATATCAAAGTCTCCTTCAACCTGAACTTTGGGAGACACAAAGCACAGAATACAACCAGACTTGCCGCGGCAGTGAACCTGCAATCCTTCTGCCGTTTGTTGACGGGACGAACCATCAGGCTGAAAACCCACAAACTCAAACAGATCTTCCGAAGCACCGTGTTCTTCAAAGTTATGTCGAAACACCTGCGACTCGGGAAGCTCTTCACTGGACTGCCATGGATCGGCCAGTTCCTGTTCGGACTCCAGTGGCAAAGTTTTGGGCCATTCACCGCTCCATTGAATTCTGCGAACGAACGCCTGAGTCTGGTCGGCGTAATGAAAGAAACCAAATCGCCGTTGCATCGCCAGCGGAAGAGTTTTCTCAAACACCAGTTCACCGTTGAGCCATAACTGAAGCACAGCGCCGGTCATTTTGAGTTGCAGACGATTCCAGTCAACGTTCTTCAAAGGCAACCGATCGGCACCTCGACGGCTGGCCGCATCATGCCGCGCAAGAGCAGGATCAGTATCAGTCCGGTCGTAAACTCCCTGAGTCAGATGATGGAGACTGACTCCATCCGGTGACAAAAGGAACGCCAAATCATCCACCGCCGGATGAACCAGAGTCGTACCTTCCTGGTAGAAAAACTCATATTCGATCGTCCCGTCTTCCATCAGAGGACGGTGATACTGCAGCAGATTTTCGCGATAGGTGGGACTCGCTTCAGACCGTCGGCGCACTCCGACGAGCTGATCTCCCGATGGATCTGCCAGAAAATCCCAGTCGTGTCCGATCACCGCGTCGTAACCAGGAATCCATTGCGTCAGCCCGGCATCCGGTTGCAATGAGATCACGTCTGGCATGGTCGACTGACCGGTAATTCGCAGATTTCTGACGCCACCTTCCGCATACCACGGACTTCGAATCGCCAGCCACGGATCATGGTTCTCAGAAAGTTTTTGCTGCTGAACAAGTCGACCGTTAATGGAAGTGTATCGAACACCATCTCGCATGACGGTTCGATAACGAATCCAGCCATCCAATGCGGAGATCGGCGGATCGATGACGATCTCACTGAGCAACCGCTGGACACTGCCGACTTCAACAAGCGAGTTCCCCCAGACCGGTGCAATCCATTCGCCGCAGACCATTAAATGACTGTGCTGCCACTGGACCGGAGAGACATCGCATTCAATCGCGACGTCGCCCTGCAATGGACTCTGGAAGTAAACATAGTCTTCGTCGTGACTGCACACATTCAAGACCTCCCCGCGTTGTCCTACCCATTGTGCTGCAGGAAATCCTGTGGCCAGACTTCGCTGAGTCTGGCGACTGACCGGTGTCCATTGGCGGAACGGAAACTCCGACGAGCTCTGTGTAATCCGTGAATGCTCAGCGGCCGGCTTGTGAGCCCAACTCGCCATGGCCGAAATGCCACGATCCCACGGGTCCTGACTGATAATCCGATCGTCATCGCGAATGACCGAATCCACAAGGTACGACAGGATCTCCCAGACAGATATCTCGAGTTTCCAGTTTCTGCAGCCCCTGGAACACGGCCACTGTTTCCGGACAATTTACCCAACTCGGTTCCCGTCAGAGTCTTCAGATGCGGGCGAAGGCTGCTGCCAGCTTGCTGAGTGCCCGGATCATCGCTGGCAAGATCGAGCATAATCAGGAGCGTACGCCGCCGTCGCCCGTTGATCGCCCCAGTGACCGGCGCCGTCCGACTTTTCGCCAAGCTCCGAAAGCTTTCCGGCTTCCGAGGCGGATCGCACAAGTTCAATCGCGGGACACTGAAGATCAATCACCGCCTGCAACGGTATCGATCGAGTATTTGGTGATATCGTCAGCGATGTTGTCTCCGCCTTCGGAAAAACGGAAACGCATCGGCAGTCGAAATGAGGGGAATGATTTCCTCGGAATCACTCCATTCGGCAAAGAGATTCGTATCGGGCGGCTGGCACCAGATTCCCGGTTGCTTCGACTTTAGCGTCGAAATTATCCTCAAGAACGTCATCATCGAAGATTGCCGAAAAGGCGAGAATGCGTATCTTTGGAGAATATCTTGAATCATCGGCTGCCGAAATTCCTGAAAGGCAGACGCACACCAGAACACAATTCGCCACGATGAATCGCATCAATGAGCGAGGCATGATCGGCCCTGACCAGTGACATAATCGGCAATCCAGAACTTGATGGTGCAATTGCATGGATTGCTGGGATCCTCTTTCTGCGGCTGAACGCTTAGCTAGCTGTTGATTCACTGAGTTTTCACAATCCGTCGCGTCCGGGAGGAATCAATGTTGCTGCATGTTCAATAGCAACGCACCCTGAATCACTTTAAAGATTTGCGTTTCGTTAGGGCTGAAGTCGGTACATCTTCCAGCGGTGGCGTAAGCCACCGACTGCAAGAAAACACGCCGTAAGTTCGCGCCTGAAGGGCCGACATATTTTCGTGTCGGCCCTTCAGGCCTTACATTCCTTATGCTCGGCCTCGGTGGCTCACGCCACCGGCATTGATTTGTCGACCCTCCGGCCTGAAAATGAGCAACTTCAACACTGACACAGCGGGCTGGATTACGTCAACAGGCTGTTAGGGCCTTCTTTGCCGGTACACACTTAAACTGGCGTGCCATGTTTTTCACAAAGACTTAGTCTTTGGGCACGAACTTTTCACGCAGGTTTGTCCGCAATGCCAATTAAAAAGCAATCAACCCAGCCCAAAATCAGGCTGGCGTTTCCGGCGAACAAGGATTTGAACGATGGATAAAATTCCCGCGCCCTACAATCTCCTCGCCGCATCGGGATTATTTACCGACCTTTCAGAAACTCCAGCACATCGGCCATTTGCTCAACCGTTACGTCTCGTTCGATTCCTTCGGGCATCAACGACTTGTTGGTCGTCTTCAGTTCTTCGATATCGGTGCGGGGAATCGATTGCTCGCGACCTTCAGGTTGGCGAAGAGTGACGGAGTCTGTTGATTCAGCAATCATGAGGCCGTTCAACAGTCGCCCATCCGTTGTGACCACGACGTATTCCGTAAACTGCGGGTCAACTCGGCGATTCGGATCCAGCACGTCGTACAACAACGCATCTCTGGCACGGGCTCGAGTATCGCTGATGTCCGGACCGACATTGTGACCAACGCTCCCGATGCGATGACATTTGCTGCAGGTCTTTTCGAAGATCGCAGCTCCGCGAGTCACGTCGCCCTTCAGTTCCAGAGCTTTCGCGTACTGTGCAGCGACGGCTTTTCGATTGGCCGAGACCGTTCCGCCGAACAACGCGATCGCTGTGGTGCGAATGGTTTCGTCCGGATGCTGCAACAGGATCAATCGCTGATCAATAGAGACCGCTGACGAAGAAATCGTGCCAGCCGCCATGGCCTTCAAAAGTTCGGTCACGGATTCTTTGCGAAGCAAAAGCAAATCAAGCGCTGCGGAACGTGCCTGTGGGTTCAGTTGCTCCCAATGAGCCAGCACTATCGCAGAAAGTTCCGGTCGGCCACTGCGACGAGCCGCATCAATGGCAGCTCGCTGACATCCAGAAGATTCGCCCGGCTTCAACAAGACTTCCAGAGCTGTCGTCAAGGCTTCGGGCGGAAGATGAGACATCAAGCCCATCGCGGCGATGCGATCCAGTTCACTGAGTGACTTATTGACAGCCGTCTCTGAAGCCAGTTTTACAACCTTTTCAATCGGCGAGACAGAATCCTTCAACGCAGCTGGCGGCGTCTGCAGAAATGCCGCCAGGCTCTTCGGGATCTCCACGTTCTGACAGCGAGGCAACCCGTCGGCAAGGCCAATGACAATCGCAGTCTGCCACCAGAGACCGGATTCCGGACTTTCACCCACAACACTGGCCAGCTTTTTCAGTTGTTCGACATCTCCTCGAACGGCGACATTCAAGGCCAGTTGTCTAAGAAAGCTGGAACGCACGGTTGCCGTTGATGGATCCTTTAGGGCTTCATGCACCACGACGTCCGCGATATTGGCAGCAATATTTAGCCGCAATCAACCAAGCACGCTGAATCCAGGGGTCATCAAGATTCACTGGCACTGACTTCCAGAGGAAATCGTGGCGGTTTAAGCGCCGTTCAATCAGAACCGAGGATTGTTTTGCAACTGAATTTCGCCGCGAAAGTCTGTGACGTGAGATGACACACCTCCCGTCACCGTCTGGTCGTCTGCCTGTTCTAACGCGCAACCTTGATTGCATCACGAATGACGCCGGCACAAAACAGCCTTTGGGTCCGTGTTCGACCCGATTCCGTACCTCTCGGCAGTCCAAGTCCATGAAGAGTCCAGAACGCATGCAGACACGCGAATGTCGTGGGATCAAACCGGTGTTCGAAAAGAGATCGGAACGTTGCCAGCAATAATCGGAATAACTCAGCCTCTGCATCCGTTCGCTTGCCCTCCACCAGTAACCGCTGAGCCAGCATCCGTCGCCAGCCATTTCCATCGCTCACATCTGACCAGATGTTCGGTCGTCGTCGGAGGCACAAACGGTTTCACTCCTCGGGAGCCTTCTCCACGACGATTCGCCAAATACGACCTTGTCTTCGCCAGCCCGCCAGTCCATTTTCGCAGCGACATCATCCGGCACAAACTTCGGATGTCTGACCCACAAACGATACAGCGTCCTGCCAGATACAACGCCCCATCTCGGTCAGTGGCCAGACTGACCGGGCGAAACCAGGTGTCAGTCGATGCAAGAAAATCCGCTTTCTCACGAGCTCGGCGAGATGTCACCGTGCTGCCCATGGTTCGATAATGCTCGAGTCACCAGATGGCTTTGACAGGTTCGAGCACACGAAGACGCTGTAATCGGATTCAGACCAAACAGCCGCCACGATACGCCGCAACGCCGCAGGCCGACGTATGAGTTCCCTGCGTGACAGCCAGTTGCTTTTCATCGAGACCAACGGATACACGCGAGTCTTCTCACTGACGGCCCGACATCCGTATGTCCCACGGAAATACCAGCGAATGGATTCTTCTGCGGTACCTCGTCAGCGATAAACATCGTCATGATTTCCGGATTACGATTCGAGCTGAAAAGCGGATGTCCGTAGTTATCAATCGTGTTGCCGGAACTGGCCTGCTCCAGATCGCTTCAAACTTCATCGTGTCAGGATGAAATCGGAAATCGACACGAGGAATCTCAACGGGCTCAGCTGTTTCTAAAATCCGTGCCGAGCACCGGACTTGCCGGCCGTCAGGTCGATAGATCCAGTTGTCGAAACCATAGCGAGGACACCCGATCTGCATCTGCGGATGAGCCGGTAAATCCACTGAACCAGATTTCTCGCACATCCGCAACGTTGTCACCAGGTTTCCAGCACGCCCCAGATACATGATCTGAGCTCAAAAGGAAATACCGCCTTTCGGAATGCCATCAGGCTGTGGCAAAACTTCAGATGCGGAGCATAGACCGTTCGCTTGTCCATGCGACCATCGGCATCAGAATCTTCCAGCAGCACCACCTGCGACAACGCCTTCGCTTCGGATCTTTTGGGGCCAACGGGGTAGTCGCCGTACTCAACGACGAACATTCGTCCTTTGTGATCGAAGTCAATCGCCACCGGATCCATCACGACAGGTTCGCGGCCACCAATTCGATCTTGTAGCCAGGCTCAATCTGGAAGCAGCCCTGAAGGAGTCTTCCAGATTTCGGAGGATCTGTCACGGATCAATCCAATGCCGTCCGCCGCGTTGCTGTTCAATGGAATTCATGCCGATCCGTCGAGCGCGTCCTGAAACATAAGACTCGGGTAAGAAACGCAATCGACAACGATGAGATCGGCAGGGCAGACATGGAGAGGCTCCGAAGGGCAGGTTGTGGCAGTGGCGGTGGAAGAGCAGGATAACCTGCGAAGTGTGACAGAGCAGTTCGAATCATCATTCCGGAAACCAAATGGGAAACCGAGACACTGCCAGTTCGACGGAGAAGATTGGATCATCGTGATTAATCTGAGCAGCGGTCCTGAAATGAGTACCCATCGTAGCCGAACCCGCGAGAATTCGACTGAAGTCGCACGACTTCAGCTACGGAAGTTATTTCGGACTGTTCGGTTAAGTAATGGCAGTGTTGGGGACTCCGTGCGACCATTTCGCCCAGCCGCTGTCGGCTACCCTGCGACTCATGTATTCACCTACCGGTGACGGAGGCTTCAGATTCAAATCCCTGTCAAGAATCAGCACTCGACTCAACAGCACATACCGCGTCGGGGTGTCGGACGAATGGCACGTAGATTTTCAGCAAGTCAACAGGGTAAATGACATAGGCACAAAGACCACTGGCGTAGAAGGATCGTGGAAGCACGACCACTTCCCAGGGGAAGGAGGCCGTTCGATGCGACATTTAAGTCAGGGAAAGTTTCGACAACGATCACATTTCTGCGGCGACAGTTTCTTCAGGAAGGGGATTTGCCTTTCCGCGATGTGTTACTGAAGAGCTCGCAGCAGGACGTATTGGCTGGCGGTTCGTGTCAGTATGGAATGACGCGATCTATACGCTCTTTTGGTCACGTTATGGGTGTTTTCAACAGTTCTTAGTGCAGATCATTCAGCGATCGGCAGTCGCTCGATTGATTGCTCATCGCATCTCTCGAGGATACAGCGTGCCTGCTCCTCGTGAGACAGGGGCTTATTGCCAGGCCAGAAAGTTGAGTCAAGCGAACAGTTCTTCGCTGACGTCGCTTGTCGAGTTGGGCGAGTTCGATAGTCAGGTAGCTCGCACTGGCTGCGGAAAGGAAGCCGCTGTGTTTATATGTTCGGCGGAACGACCGTTTCCATGCCGGATAATTCGCCATGAGAACCTGAAAGCCTATCCAAAGACTTCCATAACCAAAAAGCAGGGCAAGGCTTTTCCTCCTCGCGCGAGTCGGAGCGTTGATATCATTGTCCTGTGGTGCAATCCTCAACGTGGGATTCTGCCGATATGCCGAAAGGACAAGGAGAAGTCAGCCTGTTGCGTCGCATGTGGGACATTCTTCGTCCGGGAGATGGCCCTTGGTGATAGCCTGATGTCAAATCGACCGGGATCGTCATGCTCAAAGAACGCGGTTTGGAAATCGTTAGTCGCCTCAATAAGGCCTACTGCAAGGTTGATTTCCGAAGGGGCAAACGACTGGGACCTGATGATCACATCGTTCGGTGGCAAAAGCCGACATCACTACGCGTTCGGTTGACTGAAAGGCGTATCACTCACTTCCTGATCATGTGATGATTCGTGAAGCCTGAATCCGCATCGAGCAGCCGGGTTTTGAACTAAATCCATGGTGGTGGTAACAACTCTGCTTGATCCAGAACAAGCTTCGAAAGAAGATCTGGCATACCTGTATCGTGCGCGCTGGAATAATGAGCTTGATCTGCGAGCAATCAAATCAACCATGCAAATGGAATTCCTTCGCTGCAAAACTCCGGAACTTCCGTACGCAAAGAAGTGTGGGCCTACGTTCTGGCCTATAATTTGATTCGGACAATTATCGCGCAGGCCGCCACAAAGCATGAGATCGAACTCGATCGATTAGCTTCAAAGCAACGATTCAAACGCTGGAGGCCTTTCAGCCATTAATTGCTCATCACCACCGCACCGCAACAGTGATTTAACTTCCGTGTACGAACAGCTGCTCGATGCGATTTCCAAGCATCGAGTTGGTGACTGCCCTGACCGCTTCGAGCCTCGACTTCAGAAGCGACGCGACAAACGCTACCCGTTCCTCAGAAAACCACGAGCCACGCTAAAACAACAGATGGCGAAAAGGGTTACATAAACTTACGTGCCATTCGTCACATCGGCCGACGCAGGGAACTTGCATTTCAGAATGGCAGACAATTGGGACGGAATATCTGCCGGCTAAGATCGGATTGACGGAATTCATCGGAAGTCGAGTTCGGCCTCGTGGTGTTCGATCCAGCGGGTGGCCAGATCAAAGGCACGTTGGGCTTGGGTGAGTTCGGGGACGGAGAATGCGTCGGTGTCGCGTGCTGAATTCCTTTCAAGGTCGCGCTTTGGCATTGTTTTTTCGTGAGAGTCGATGTGCTGCAACACACGACTGATAGATCTGCCTTTTGTCGTGAGTTTCATCGATCTGCTGATCCTGACGCGAGAATCTTGGTGCAACGACGATCCGTTCCTGCACAGGTGAGTCCTCAGGCTGATGCTGGCTATCGAAACCAGCTTCCGACTCGCTGAATCATTGGGAAAGCCAGTTCCCTTAAGCTCTGAAAATCCCATGAGTTTCATGTCCTGACCCCCGATTGGGGCTGTCATATCGCAAAAATCTGACTAAGCTGTTGTTCCCGCCTGATACCTGATTCACCCTCTGAGTCCCCATGTTTGCCGGAGCTTTCGATGATGCCGAGCAACTCCTACTCTTGCCATCATCCACGAATCGCGCGTCGTCATGCTGTTCAGGCGGGAAGCATCGGGCTGCTGGGACTCGGCATGAATCATATGGCCGGGCTGAAGGCCATGGCGGCCGGTCCGCAAACTTCGTCGCCGCCTTTCCGCGCGTGCATCTATATTTTTCTGTCGGGGGGACTGTCGCAACATGACAGTTTCGACCCGAAGCCGAACGCTCCAGCCGAGATTCGCGGTGAGTTCCAGCCGATCGCGACTCAGACACCCGGACTGCAAATCTGCGAACACCTTCCAGGCCTTGCACTGCGAAGTCATCTGTGGTCCGTGTGTCGCACGCTATCACATACCACGAATGATCATTCGGCCGGTCATCACATCATGCTGACTGGACGCAGTGATTTGCCACAGGGTTTCAATCCCAGCCTGCCACGCCCGGTCGATTGGCCGAGTATTGCAGCCATCGCTGGCGGCGTCACAGTGGCACGCAATAACCTTCCCACTGCGGCTGTCCTTCCCGAGCAGCTTGTGCATTCCTCGGGACGTATCATCCCGGGACAGTTCGCGGGAGTTATGGGTGCTAATCGCAATCCATGGTTCATTGAAGCGTCGCCATTTCACGCGACATCCTACGGCGCGTTCCCGACGCATCGATTCGATCATCAGGATCGAGGTGACAAGGATGCTCGAATCTTCGAAGCTCCCAGCCTCAACCTTCCTCACGGGATGACTCGACCGCAGCTGGACAAGCGAGTTTCTCTGCTGGGGCAACTTGAGCGTCAATGCGGTGTGCTTGAAGCCGGAGCCAGTACCACCGAATTTGATCGTTATCGACAAGGAGCGATCTCACTGCTGGTCGATCCGAAGGTGCGTGAATCGCTGGATGTGACACGTACCGATGATGCTGTCCAGGCTCGCTACGGAAAGAATTCGTTTGGCTGGTCTCTGTTGATGGCACGTCGACTTGTCGAAGCAGGTGTCAATCTGGTCCAGGTCAACCTGGGCAACGATGAAACCTGGGATACTCACGGCAACGCATTTCCACATCTGCGCGACAACCTCTTCCCGCCTACCGATCGAGCCGTCAGCGCGTTGCTGGATGATTTGAATGAGTCGGGTCTGCTGGAGAATACTCTGGTGGTGATGGCAGGTGAGTTCGGGCGAACTCCGAAGGTTTCTTTACTTCCAAGTCACTACAAGACTGCAGGGCGAGACCACTGGGGCAACGTGCAGTCAATTTTCCTTGCCGGTGGCGGTGTACAGGGCGGACGAATTGTGGGTGCGACCGATTCGATAGGGGCCTACGCTGAATACGATCCGCAGACTCCAGAGAACTTCGCCGCGACGATCTATCAATCGCTTGGGCTTCCTCAAACTGTCGCCTGGTACGACGAAGTCAACCGTCCGCATCAGGTTTACCATGGCGACCCGATTCCAGGGCTGACATAGGAACAAGCCCGAAATAACTTCCGTAGCTGAAGTCGTGAGACTGCGGTCCGAACTCTCATGAGTTCGGCTACGACGGGAACTTATTTCGAGACTGTTCCTTAGCAGGACTTAAGGAAAGCTTCAGCGGCTCAAAGGGACAGCCAAGTACATGGGTGAGCGGCCCCGGGGCGAACCGGCCGGCAAAAACGCATTTCAGTCGGCTGACGCCGTACCGCTCGCGTCGGAAAGATGCGAGAATTCCGGGCGTCGCTTCATTCCGCACGATGAAACCGTGAGTATGATAGTGAGCATTCAAGCTCTTTCACCCCACGTTTCCAGCTCGGCGAATCCACGATGCGTCACATACTCACGGCAGTCCTCTGCAGCCTTTTGATTTCCGCGACCTCCGCAACCGGAACCGCGCAGTCGATCGATGAGATGCAGAAAAAAGGCCTGCAGTTTCTCGAAGTCACACAGGCTGCGGATGGCTCGTGGACAAATTCCGATGCCGTAGGAATCACCGGGCTGGTGACAACATCGCTGTTGATGTCCGGCAAATCAGTTGACGATGCTGTTGTCAAGAAGGGGCTCGACTTTGTTGTCTCAAAGCAACAGGCCTCTGGTGGAATTCACACGGCTGAAAGTCGCCATCAGAACTATGAAACCTGCATCGCTATCCTGGCGTTGTCCGAGGCCAATGCAGATGGTCGCTTCACCGACGTCATCAGGAAGGCGGAGAACTTTCTGCGAGGTCTGCAGTGGGACGAAGGTGAAGGCATTGAAACAACCGACGGAGCTTACGGTGGCGGTGGTTATGACAGCAAACAACGGCCCGACATGTCGAACACACAGTTTCTGATCGAAGCGTTGAAGAAAGCTGGCGTCGCCAGTGATGATCCGGCAATGCAGCGAGCCCTCGTGTTTGTGTCCCGCGCGCAGAATCTGGAGTCACAGCACAATCAATTGCCCTACGCTGGCAAAGTTAACGACGGCGGATTCATTTACACGCCGGCCAAGGGTGGTGAATCCAAAGCTGGAACGACGGACAATGGTGGTCACAAATCATACGGCAGCATCACGTACGCCGGGCTGAAAAGCATGATTTACGCCGGGCTGACCAAAGACGATCAGCGTGTTAAAGCCGCGACCGCATGGCTGAAGAAACATTACACGCTCGAAGAAAACCCAAACATGGGTCAGCAGGGGCTGTACTATTATTACCAGACGATGGCTAAAACGATGTCGGCCCTTGGTGAGGAAGAATTCGTCGACGACAAAGGCACAAAGCATCTCTGGAAGCAGGAATTGTCCGGTAAGCTGGCCTCTCTGCAGCAGAAAAATGGCAGTTGGCTGAATGAAGCCGATCGCTGGTACGAAGGCGATCCTAACCTGGTCACAGCCTATTGCCTGATCGCACTCGCTCATTGCGGAGAACCGACGGCCGCAGCCGCGGACGTTGAGCCGCCAGCAGGCATGAAGCTGGTTTACGAACACAACTTTGAAGACAAATCGACTGATCGTTACGAGCCGACGGACAAGTCCGCCTGGAGTCTTCTCGAGCAAAATGGCAATCAGGTGATTGCTCTCACCAAACGCAACAGTGACTTCAAGCCACCGTTCCGCTCGCCGCTGAACCGTAATCTGATTCGCGACCTGAAGGTTTCCAGCTTTGTGATGGACGTTCGGTTTCAGTCGACGATTCCAACATACGACCATCAGTCCCTGTGTCTGTTTTTTGGCTACCAGGATGACTCACATCTCTATTACGTCCACTTCGGCAAGAAGGCCGATGATCATGCAAATCAAATCTTCATCGTGAACAATGAAGCGCGCAAAAAGATCTCTACGAAGACAACCGTGGGAACTCCGTGGACAGACGGCTGGCACCGCGCACGTATTATTCGTAATGCCGACAGTGGTGAAATCACGGTTTTCTTCGATGACCTGAAAACTCCCGTCATGACCGCGTCCGACAAGACCTTCAACGAAGGACGAGTTGGTTTCGGATCCTTCGATGACATTGGCAACTTCGACGACATCCGCATTTATGTGCCCGAGTAGACAAGTCGTCTGACATGAGCCATGTTAATCTTGAACTTCTCAGCAGTTGGCAGTTTGAATTGCCAGCGGAACTGATTGCCTCGCGTCCGGCGGAATCACGGGATGGAGCAAGACTGCTGGTTGTCGATCGACAAAAAGCTGCTGTCGCTCACCGACGGATTCGCGATCTGCCCGAACTGCTGTCTGCAAACGATCTTCTGGTGTTCAACAATACGAAAGTACTGCCTGCTCGGTTATTCGGTGCTCGCACATCAACAGGCGGACGCTGGGAAGGGCTGTATATCGAAGAAGTCTCTGCGGGACGCTGGCATATTCTGAGTGACACGCGGGGAAGGTTACAACCGGGCGAAACAATCACTGTTCGTCCGGCCTACTCTGATCTCAACAACGTTCCTCCTGACAATGCCACGGGCAATTTGCGGAACACTGATGAGCTGATCCTGACCCTGATCGAAAAGCGAAATGATGGAGGCTGGATTGCGGCTCCAAACACGGCCGCGCCAGCGCTGGAATTGCTGGAACAGTTTGGCAGCCTTCCTTTGCCTCCCTACATGGGACGAAAACTGGCTGATCAGGATGACCAGCAACGATACCAAACTCAGTTCGCGTCAGAACCCGGAGCTGTCGCCGCACCAACGGCCGGATTGCACTTTACTGAAACACTGCTGGAACAATGTCGTGACCGAGGCATTCGGAAAGCGGAGCTGACACTCCATGTTGGGATTGGCACTTTTCGTCCCGTGGTGGCAGAACGGCTGGCCGATCACAAAATGCATGAAGAATGGTGTCGCCTGCCTCCGGAGACGTGTGAGATGGTTCAGAAAACTCGACAGTGTCAGGGACGAGTTGTCGCGGTGGGAACCACTTCCGTCAGAACTCTGGAATCAGCGGCTCGGGCGACAATGGCTTCGGGCAGTTCCCTGCAGCCGTGGCAGGGACGAACCAGCCTTTTCATTCAGCCCGGTTATCAATTTCAGGCCGTCGATTGTCTGTTGACGAATTTTCATCTGCCAGGTTCGACGCTGCTGGTACTCGTCGCTGCCCTGGCCGGTTATGATTTGATTATGGAGGCGTATCGCCAGGCGATTGCTGAGCGTTATCGCTTTTACAGTTATGGCGACGCGATGTTGATCGTGTAAATTCGTTAGAAGACGATTCCGTGTACAATCTTTCAAAACTCACAAGTCATCTCTGTGTCATGATGACTCGCCTCGCCATCAGTTTCTGGGTGGGAGGAGCAATCCTGTTTGTGCTTACCAGCGTCGCCGAGCAACGGCATCCTCAGTTTGATTCACTGATCCGCGATGAGCTGGCCACGATTCGTTTCCCGCTCTACTACATTTTTGGCTGGTTTTGTCTGGGAATCACGCTGATTGCCTCATTGTTCGCTGCCATGATGAACAAAGGCTGCCTGAGGAAACGGCTTGTCGCATGCTTCTGCCTGACATTTCTGTCCACGCTGATTGCAGTTGCGGATTATCAGTGGGTGTATCAACCTCTGCAGACGCTGATTACTCCACCAGGACAGGCGAGAACTCAACAATTCATCACTCTGCACAACCAATCCCGACTCATCAACGAAGTCCACCTGACGATTGCCCTGATTGCGGCCATTGTGATCTGCCTGCCAGAAAAGCAACAGGGGGAATGCAGGCCCTGAAGACTATTCTGCAGGAGGCCTGCGACTTGAAAATGCGGCACAGCCCGGTGGTCTGTTACAGACAAGACATGGGGTTCAATTCTGGCGGACAGGGCGCTAGGTTGTTTCGCTCTGCCAGACAACCTTAGTCTTGCTCATCAGATCGTGCATAGCCTTCTTGTCTGCCCGGAAAAAGCAAATGACAAATCCGATGAAAAACGTCAGAACCGTGAGCAGGGCCGCAGCTGCTCGTCCAAAGGCCTGTTGTCGCGTCTGCACCTTATTGTCGTCCCGTAACACAATCATCCCCAGACTCCACTTACCGAGCGTTGCTCGAGCAGCACCGGCTTCGCCCGATGCAAAGTAAAACCCGATGAGTCCGAGACCTGCAAGACCACCGATGCCCTGGCCCAGCTGATCCGCAATGCTCCAGCCGTAAAAGTTGAAAAGCAAACCGAAGAGCGTCCCAACAAACTGGCCGAGTCCGCCCAGAAGCCCCATGACGATGTAATCGACAAGAAACGCCAGATAGCGAGGTCCAAAGCCAACAGGTTCGAGATCCGGGAACTCATTAACGATGGCCAGGTCAGCTCGGAAATAAAGACCATACAGACCGATCACCCGCATCATGAATACGGCCGGAAAACTCATCAGCCCGCAGACGATAAAGAAGAACGCAAACGAAGCCGAGAAGACCAGTGGCATCTGGTAGAACAGAAATCGCAGGTTCCCCTCGCCAAAGTCATTCACGTTGGATTTGAGCCAATCCAGAACCGCAGCTTCCTGAGACAGCAACCACACGGAGATGCGTCCCTGCAGAATTGCACCGGCGACCGCGAGCACGATCGGGACAAGCAACACCAGAAACACATTCATGGCGAAGACATAGAGGGACGGAGCAATCGTTTTACCCAGGTCACGCAGCATCCATGTCAATAGCCATGCTCGATGTGTGTATTTCTGAGCCATATGGACCACCGCAGCCGGCAACACCAGCAGCGGGATAATCATCAGAAGGCCACCGACGATTAATCCGGCCTGAATATTGAAGACCCCGACAGCGACGGCAATCAGGAACAGAGGCAGAGTCAAAATCACCGGCCAGACGTAGAAGCGAAAACCCATCGTCAGGTTGCCGAAGAAGTCGAGCGTGAACCGTTTGACTTTCTTCTCCCCCGCCATCGTAACACCGGCAATCGTTGTCGCCAGAGTCCATGCCCAGCCACCGAAGCCCAATTGAAACACCAGCGTCATTCCCGTCCAGAAGAGCGCTGGTGGTTCGCGCTGCGCCATCAATCGAGGAATCGGCAGACGTGTCACAGACTTGGGAGTCGTATAGTAAGTGCCGTCGAACAGGACTTTTGCCCCTTTGTCATCAGGGACGGTAATGACAATTGAGTTACCTTCGACCTTGATATTCGTTGTGTCGGCGGCAACCATCGCCTCCAGCGCTGCTGTTCGATTCGTGACGTAGTATCCCAGTGCAAACAGGCAGGTGAACGCCATTGACAGACAGACCGTCCAGACCAGTGCCGTCTGTACGCCGAACTGCCAGTGCTTCTTCAGGAACTTCCAGCCATTGCCCCAGACAATCCCGTAGAACTCCGCCGGTGGCGGCCCTTTGCGAGCGATCTTGAGCCGCTGCCGTTCGCTGAGCGCTCCGGTGGCAATCGTCACACCGCACTTCGGACACTCAACGTCTTCATCTCTGACCGGCCGCGCACAGCCGGGACAAATCTTCCGCTGCGTATCTTCAGCCCTGTTCAAATCGACGCCGAACAGCACATCATCCGGATCGTCTGACACCTGGGGCCTGGCTTTGGGACGTGGACGAGCCACCGCTGCCGCTTCAGCCGCACCGCCCGGAACCACAACTCGACCGCCGCACTGTTTGCATTTCACGGCTTTACCAGCAGCCTGATCCGGGACATTCAGGACCGTCTGACAACCTTCACATCGCACCTTGATCGGCATATTTGATCTCGCACGGCACAATTGGCCGTTTGGGGGCACTAGCTTCGACAATTCACAGCGTGATCGTTTGACTCCGGCCTCTGCCGGTTTTGGATAAAACCAGCCAAAACTTGCGTCAAACAAAACTCACTCGCGGCCCTGAATCATACAGGGCCTGATCGCTCAGTCGGCAAAAATCCTCCTGAGAATTCCTTGCCGAGATGCGAAATCTAACAGACACGCATTCCCGGACAACATACCGCCGAAAGAAACGCCAGGGGAGACTTTTTTCTCTGTCCGGCAGGCTTCACGGGAAGAGAAAACGGGCTCGTGATCCGGTTATGGCGCTTCGCCCACCACCGGGGATTTCCTGAGCCCGCTCTGCGGTGAAATGCAAAAACTGCCGTGAAAGTCCCCCCGGAACCGTCAAACCAATCGGAACCAGCCATGGTGCTCGCTGCAATGACTTGTCAAAGGGTCTACGGCGTTGGCGTGTGTTCCAGATGCTTCTGCAGGAACTTGTAGCTTCCCTGCCCATTGATCGTATGAGGACCAACAAACCATTCGATCTCGGTTTTGTCGCCAATCTTCAGCTGAGCAGAATACAGATGGCGAATCTTAGCGTATTCAAAAGCGACCCAGTGATCTTCGCCCACGCCATCGAAGTGACCTCGTTCCACCATAAACGGTCGCGGACAGATCAGAGCCGCCATCTCTGCATAATTGAACGTGCTGCCAAGATCCCATTCGAAGATTTCGTACTCGCCCGTCCACATGTAACTGAAGTTCTCGCGAGTACTCGCGTTCTTCAGAACCCACTCGTTGAAGTCGGCCGAGCAGATCGACAAACAGTAATCGGTCACCAGTGCCGGAATGCGCATGGCCGATTTTCCGCCGTAGCTCAGGCCGTAGAACGCAATGCGGTCTCCATCAACGTTAGGCTGCGTCTTGAGCCAATTGACGATCTGCTGATGCTGAGGCACGATAATGGAGAACAGGGATTTCCCGAGCGGCTGAGCTTTCCGTTGCAGCGTGCGAAAGCGATCCTGGAAGATGTACGGGTTCTGTGGTGAGAACGTGATGAATCCCTGCTCGCAAAGCTTTGCAGCAAAGTCGTGATAGGCCGGGTGATCTCCCTGGAAGATGTCGACAGGGCGACCTTCAAGACCGTGCTGGCAGACCACAACCGGACGCTTTTCTCCTGGCTTCAGATCTTTCGGCAACAGCAGCACGCCATACGCAAACACATCCGGGAACACATCCAGAACAACTTCGTGGCCCGTCCATTTTTCTGTGTCCCAGGACTTTCGTGAGCGTGCGTTGAAGGGCAGCAGCGGCTGATCAAATTCGCCAATGACTTCTTTGCGGAAGATATCCCGATACTGCTCGACCGATTTTTCATACGCCTCAACAGAGGTCAGATCGAGCTTTGACATGAAGTCTTTGCGAACGAAGTGCGATTCACGCAGCAGTGCCTGATTGTGTCGGTCGATTTGACGGAAAAGAGTTGTTTCGCGAATTGCCGGATCAGGACTGGTTTCCTTTTCAGAGACTGACAGCTTTGTCAGGTTTTCAATTATCGGAGCGTTTGGGTTCAGCGCTTGGAAAAAGGGGTAGTAACAAGTGCCGAATTTGAGTTCGGCATTGATTTCAAAAACCGCCGACAACGGAGACTTCAAATTCTCGACACGTTCGAACAAGTCCCTGACCATTTGATCATTTACGCTCTTTTCAAACTGTGTTTTCGACAACAATGCCGGAGCGCCACCGTTTCCGGCGAGTACGACTTCCGGGACGCGAGTCATCTCAAGCGTCAGGCTACGGGGAGCTACAAGCATCGCAAGTTCCTGGAACCCGAAATCTCGCAGCAGCCCAAAGAAGTTTCGCTCGATCGGTTCTTCCCATGATTTCTCGCGAGGTGTGACGAATCCACTGACACAGGTCACGTTGATACGAGTATCCAGGCCACCGGCGAACAAGGCCAGCATGCCGCCTTCGCCGTAGCCGTAAACGCCGACCGGAGTTTTCGGAGAAGACGCAGTGAACCAATCGACGATGCTCAGTGACATCTGCACTTCGTAACCAGCGAGGGTTCGGCCTAGTTCGAAGGCTGAACGGTGCAGGAATTCGCGACTCGTCACATCCGCCCGCCCCAAACGTTTCTCTCGGTGGCGACTGATCAAAGCCGGGACAACAACTCGACACCCGGATTCCGCAAGAAGTCGCGCGACCTGAGATCCCTCAGCGATGCCCTCGTTGAGTCCGCAGATCTGTTCTGGCGTTTGATCAGCATCCGGCAGGACGATCACGTTGGCAATTACATCGCCCTTGGGAGTCAGCAGCAAGCCTTCACCATAGATCGATGGCAACCCGGCTCCCTGCGGCGTGGGATCGCTCAGCACCGGCCAGCGAATGGCCTGCACAGTGAACTTCTCTGACTGAGCAATCACGGATTCACCGCCCACGTTGACGATGATTTCGGGAGCCGCAAATGGCAGGCGAGCATCCCGGATGCCCAGGCACTTTGCCAACTTTTCTCGATGTGGTTTCACAGATGTTTCGTAGGCTTCTGGCGATGATGTGTCGACCTTGAATCGTTCCGCGCGAGTGGCCGCCGTCGTCTCGATCTCTTTGAGCAGAAAGCGATCAATCCCGTCGACCATCTGCGACGCCAGGTCACCTTCGATTGTCAAAGGCGTCGTCGCGGAGGGCCCAGCGACCTCCTGAGCCGGAAGTGGACCAGCACAAACTCCAGCAGAAATCACAAACAGCAGCAGCGCAGTGGGGACGGGCAACATCGAGAGACCTCCTGGTGGCAGGCTGTAGGCGGACATCGAAGAATCGTCGGCGGAAGTAACCGGCGACCATAAATCAGCGGGGTCGCAATGGTAACTAACCGTCTGCAAATGGCGAACGATCCGGAATGTTTTTGATTTCAACGTAGCCGTCGCGGTTCTGTGCCGCCCCGGTCTGGTCATGTGGATCTCACGTGGCGATAGACCGCTTCTGAGGATTCTGCCACTGCATGAAATGAAGTGCGCGTGGGCAATGTAGAGATATCGCCTGAACAGCTCATGCACATCAGCCTGCGGCAGGGGAATCGGTAAACGCTGATGAACGCCGCTCTGAGTGAGTTCGAATCATAAACCCTGAATATACTCAGTTTGTTTGTTTTGAGGTGAATCTCAGGGCGAACCGAGGTGTAGGCGACCCGACCATAGGCTGAGATGTCAGGCCTGTTGGGCGGAACGACGTGCACATCCAGCCTGGATTTCACCAAACAAAACCTGCGATTCCGCCCCGAATGGGGCAACCACAAGTCAGCCTGGGGCAACGCCTCAGGAACGAAATCGAAGAATACGCCAAGCCCCAACGGGGCGGCACAAATTCATGATAGACGGACGACTGAGATCATAAACAGCAGTTGCTCTGCCCTTTCAGGGCTCAATTATTCCTGTGGAACTTCTTCCCAGGGCGTTGCCCTGGGCTGACATGTAAATGGCCCGTTGGGCCGAATCACAAAGGGGCTCAGGCTCCATTTGAAGAACAGTACGACTTTCCCGCTCGCTCTTTTCGAGCGCCGGAGATCCCCCTTCTCCGGAAGCTCGGATCCTCCCATCATTCATATAGCCTCAGGTCGACGTGCCGACTAGAATTTCGCTGTATTCCTGCAGTAGAAGAACATTCTGCAGGCCAGATTAACCCGGGCTCGCATGTGTGTCGTTTTTTCGTCATAGGTTCGCCCTGATGACGATAGAAGGACCGATCTCCTGGGTTCTCCGGTATCAGATCAAATGCGTTTCACATGCACTGAGTCTCAGTTTGCAGAGAACACACTTCGTCTTCTTCTTTGAGTCCTGCAAGGTCCTTGTTTATTTGTAACAATGATGCGGAGCCAGTCATGGAGCTGTTCCCGAAGGCCGATGGCAGACGAGTCCCCGGCAGCTCTCGATCCGCAACATCAATCTCTCTCAGTAGTTCGAAAGAATTATGCTCCTTGCTCAACTTTCATCGCTGGATCAACACACAATCGCCCCGGACTGCGCTATCGTTATCGGGGCTGGCGCGGTGGGCGTGCATCTTGCGGTCCAACTGGCCCGCGCTGGACGACAGGTTGTGTTGTTCGAATCCGGGACACGTGTCATCAGTAACTTTCCGTCCTCAACTTATGAGGTTGTAGGGCGCAAGCATGACGGGATCACCATCGGTCGCAGCGTCGCGCTGGGAGGAACCACGAATCTGTGGGGCGGTCAGCTTGTTGAGTTCATGCCGATTGACTTTGAGGGACGAGATTGGCTTCCGGAGTCACGCTGGCCCTTGCCTTATAGTGAACTCGCGGCGTATTACCCGCGAACCTACGAAGCACTGGGAATCGAAGCTCAGTGGCACGACGACAATGCCGTATGGGCCGGAATCCGAAAACGTCCTCCGGAACTGACAGACGGAGTCGAAGTTTTCATCACCCGCTGGCTGAAGATCCCGAATGTCGCGTCGCACTTTGAAGCCGAAATTGAATCAAACCCCAACTTGCTGGTGGTGACGGAATGTACGGCGGTCGGTTTCGAGGCTGACGGAGGTCGCCTGACCGGAGTTCAAGTCGTCGACAAGACGCGAGGACAGCGGATCGTTCGAGGAAGCGATGTCATTCTGGCTGCGGGAACGATTGAAAACGCAAGGTTGTTGTTGCACGCCGCAGCCGACAACTCGTGGGATTGCCCCTGGCGCAACAATGACAACGTGGGACGAAGGTTCCAGGATCATCTCGGCGGACGTCTCGCCTATATCAGTCCACGTAACGCAAAAGCCTTTTACGATGTCTTCTGCACGATTGTTCTGAGCGGTCATAAGTTTGCTCCTAAAGTCAGGCTTCGCAACGACGTTCTGGAACAGGAGCCTCTGCTCAATATTCAGGCCCACGTGACGTTCGAAAGTTCGATCCGCGAGAACCTGGTGTTCCTGAAACAGTTTCTGAAAGCCGCAGTCTATAGTCGCAAGGTTGGATCATTGACTGATCTGGCCCGCAACGTGATTGCATGTTCGCGACATATGATTCCCCTGATGTGGAAGTTCATTGTCGAACACCGAATTCTGATTCCGAGCGGATCGCGGATCGCATTGACCGTTCAGGCTGAGGTTGAACCGCTCCACGACAGCCGAATTAAGATCGATCCGAACGTACGCGATCAGTTTGGCCTGCCCAAAGTGCTGCTCGACTGGCAACTCTCGGGGCGTGAATTGCCGGACATCTTTGAGTTCACGCGTCGAGTGGAACATGCACTGCAGCAGGCAGGATTGGCGGACCTGGAGATCGAACCAAAGCTGCTTGCTCGTGATCCCGCGTTCCTCGACAGCCTCCGCGATACGAATCATCAGGCGGGTGGCTGCATCATGGGTGAGTCTGCGGCCGACGGAGTTGTCGATCGGGACTTGAGAGTCTTCGGCACCGATAACCTTTATGTTGTCGGCGCATCTGTCTTCCGCACCTGCAGTAATGCCAACACCACCTTCACCGGAATGGCGTTCGCAACACGCCTTGCAGATCACCTGAAAGACAAACGTCATGGACTACATTGAACTCAAACCCGTCGGGCGGCGCGTCTCCTGTCTGGGGCTTGGATGTGCTCGGCTCGATGGCCGCATCGGACTGCGACGATCAGCGCAATTGGTGGAAACAGCGCTGGAACTTGGCATCAACTATTTCGATGTGGCAGCCGCTTACGGTACGGCCGAAGAAGCACTTGGCAAAGTGCTCGGAAACTCCCGGGAAGTTGTCATTGCCACAAAGGTTGGTCCGCCACGGCCGCCTTACAATTCCACCAAAATGTTATTTAAGACCATTGTGCGGCCCATTCTTGATCGGACCCTGAAACTCAAGACGATGCTCAGGAAAGCGGTCTCAACGCCGCCCGCAACCACAACAACCAGACCCCGCTACGATTTTTCGCGGGGAGCCATTGAACGATCCCTCGAAGAAAGCCTCAAACGCCTGCGGAGAGATCGAGTCGATGTCTTTCTTGCTCACGAGCCAAATCGGCTCGATCTTGTGCCCGAGATCGAAGCGACATTTCAATCCCTCGTGGAACGCCAACTTGTGAGTGCATTCGGAGTGGGTATCGGCGCGAGCGAAGATCAATGGGCTCCATTCGGCTCGATCTGGCAGTCAGCCTGGCCCGGCGACAAAATCTCCAGCTACACTCGCGATGTCACCTATCTGTTTCACGGAGTTCTCAGGCACGCCCCCAAAGATCGATTTGGCAGCCCCGTCGTCTCCCCAGCAGAGCTCATCCGTACGGCTCGGCGCGCCTCTCCAAATTCTGTGTTGGTCGTGTCCGCCTCAACGCCAGCCCGCCTACGCGAATTGGTAAAGGCCGTTGAGTCAGAATCTGTGTAGACGCGGAAACCAATCGACTTGGAAGCAACACAACGCCGGACTGTTCTGTGGGGGCGAAGCTGCGTCAATGCGGTTATGGCATCTCTGCTGTGTGGTGGACGAATTCCTGAGGAATAGTCCCGAAATAACCGACTTAGCTGACGTCGTGAGACTTCAGTCCGAGCTCTCACGAGTTCGGCTACCACGTAATCCGCTCACGTGATGTTGCGAGTTTCGATCAGCAAGACGTTTGCTCCTGGAGTCCGCAAAGTCCGTCTACGCAGAGACTCGCGGGAACAATCGATCTCGTAATCGAAGAGCCGGAGTCTCAAGGAAACGACCAAGGAGAAATCCGATGACGATTGCTATTCCCGCATAAAGCAGGAAGAACAGCAACCAGCGCAACTCGGGAATACTCTTCAGAATACCAAGCTTCATAAGCCGTTCGATGACATCCCGTGTCACACCAAAGTGAAACAGATAGATCGGGTAGCTATACATCCCGACCCACGCCGTGGCCCGAACGAGAATATTCTTTTGCAACACGGAGTCGCTCTGAAGCACGAGATGAAGAAGGCCTCCGTAACCAATGAAGTTGAGTGTGTATCCCAGAGTCCACATCAACGGATGCTTCATGTCGAGCACTGTGAGTGGCACCAGACAGAGCAGGAGCAGCCAGGGAATAATCCTGCCGCCTCTGCGTTTTTCCAGATTGATCAACATCTCTTTCTTGTAGTGGTAGAAGTATCCGATGAGCACTCCACAGGAGAGGCTGTCGATTCGAGCATGTGTGGCCCACTGAATGGGGATGTAGGAAAACTCATATCCCGCCCAAAAGTAACCAACACGGTACGCAAGGCAGGCGCCAAAGACTCCGGCACAAATCAGGACGATCGAATCAATACTGCGGCGAACTCTGAGCAATCCCACAAGAACGAGAGGAAGCAGAAGATAGAAATGCTCTTCTACGGCGAGGCTCCAGGTATGTGGGAGAGGAGTCCCGGTATAATTCTGAAAATGAACATAGTTTCCCCACAGCAGAGAGGCGGTCTCTGAAACGGAGTACCCGGTGCGACGGAACGTCAGCCCGGAGGTCAGCACCAGATAGAAATAGTACAACGGCCAAATCTTGAATCCGCGCCGAATGACAAACCTGCGGACATCGATATGTTGCGTCTTGATGTGCTCGCGATAGAGCAATCCACTGACCAGAAACCCGCTGAGCACAAAGAACAGGTCAACTCCGCTCCATCCGAGATTCTTTAGGAACGTGACAATCGGGGACAAAACGCCTGCATCTTCCGGAGGGATAATGGAATGCCTGAAGAGCACCAGAAAGATTGCGAGTCCTCGCAGGAAATCCAGAGCGACGATTCGCTGCGGACCCTTGATCTGGCCGGATGCCATCTCCTTCTCCACGGGCATAGTTGTCATGTCGGAAAACTCGCTTCTGTCACCCGATACTCAATTGTTCCAAAACCAGTCATCGGCAGAATCGCGATCAGCCGACCAGCCCATCATAACGATCAGAAGACACACGCCCGGGAGCCTTGTGACTTTTCCGATGTCAGCTTCAGATCCAGGATTGACTGCACCCGTTTGTGATGATGACAACCACCAGATTTCCAACACGGACAGCTGTGAATGCTGAGACGCGTTCGTCCTGACCCGCCTGATTGCCGTTAAGGAACAGTCTCGAAATAAGTTCCCTTCGTAGCCGAACTCGTGAGAGTTCGGACTGAAGTCTCACGACTTCAGATACGAAAGTTATTTCGGGCCTGTTCCTGAGCTCACGTCAGGACTGAAACTCAGCTTTTGCTGACAGGCCAAAGACCATTTGCGAGGTATTGCAGGCAGGACGCAAAAACCAGCCCGCGGCCGAACAGGCCTTCGCGGGAAAACCTGTGTCGTTCGCAGTCGATTTTGAGGGCGGCGGAGTCTACTGAATCCCCTCAGTAGTGTCACGAGGTCTTACGGAATTCACGAGGTTCACAGAACTCCGTCAGTCGAAGTCAGCAGGACTCTCACCAGAGCTTGCTCCGCCCCAGTGCAGCGCGGGGCCAGGATCAACTGAAGGCCACGCGAACAGCATGCTGGCCTCACCCCGGTTGCGAGGTGCTTGCTGAAATCCGTCGATGAGGAATCCAGCTGCAAAGCGAAGCCGGATACTCGAACAAGCTCCGGCAGAAAATGCCGAAAACCTGCGTTTTCCTGTTTCAGAACTGACCGCCCGGCGTCAGTTAAATTTGTCTGCAGTGGATTCGTTCCGGTCTTCGGGAGCCGAGGTCTCTGATCCTGCGGTCTCGGGAAGTTGTTCTCGCTCCATGGTGTCTCGGCTGCTATCCTTCCGGGATTGTTGGATTTCTGTATCGTCCAGAGAAAGTTATGACTGCTGCACGCGAATGTTGCGGTGGTCCGCGATTCCTCGTATCAAGTCAACGGCACTGATTTTCAACGTTCCCGCAGCATGGGACATGTGGATGATTCTTCGGAGTTTTTAATGAATCTGAATTCAGGTGACGAGTCGCGTGAACGACATGATGCATACGACGACCAGTACAGCGACAACATGACGGAGTGGAGTGGAGCAGGCTTGGCACAAAGTCTAAAGCTCAGGACATCATCAGCGTTTGCAGCGGCCGCTTGTTCAACACGGTTCTTGAATGTGGATCCGTCGAAGACAGCATCCTGCAATGTCGCGATTCCGCAGAAGACAAAAGATCACTGAACGCTCAGGAGGTCTTTAGACCGGCTTTCCAGAATCGTAAATGTGTTCCCGCAAAGTCTGTGGAATGTGTGTTCCCTCGGCGGTTAACAGATAAGCAGAATGAGGTTGATCAATGAGGCAGATCGCGCGAAAAATCAAGAATCTTGTTATGGCCGCCATTGGACGCGGTCTCAATGAAAAACCTGACCTGAAATGCAACACCGTACGAATTGGATCTGCGTACGGAGGCTGGAACGTTGTACCGGAAAGCATTCGTCCCGAAAGTGTGATCTATTCCTTCGGAGTGGGCGAAGACGCCTCGTTCGACATCGGAATGATTGACAGGTTCGGGGTAAAGATTCATGCGTTTGATCCGACACCTAAATCGATCGAGTGGGTCAGGAGGCAGGGATTCCCGGCCGGCTTCCTGATGCACGAATACGGCATCGCTTCATTTGATGGAAACGTTCGATTCAATCCACCGGAAAACGCTGACCAGGTTTCTCATACGTTGCTTGATAAGCCTTCAACGGAGGCTCGAGCAATCGTTGTCCCCGTCAAACGGCTGACGACGATCATGAAAGAACTGGGGCACAACAAGATCGACATCCTCAAAATGGATATCGAAGGTGCCGAATATGACGTGGTCGACGATCTCCTGAAATCAGAGATCAGACCGCAGCAACTGCTGGTGGAGTTTCATCACAGGTTTCCGAATGTCGGTGCCGAAAAATCAAAGGATGCCATCAGAAAACTTAGATCAAGCGGATATCGCCTGGTCTCAGTGTCTTCCACAAATGAAGAGTTTGGATTCCTCTATTCCCCACGTTAAGTAACAGCCTCGCAATATCGTCCGGCTTTGCCTGAGTTGTGGTTGCCCCATTCGGGGCGACATCGCAGGTTTCGCAATGTGAAATCGTTGCC
>JAXMBU010000009.1:0-174305 GCA_046349735.1 Planctomycetaceae bacterium | reverse complement strand
TGAGAAGTGTTGTGAGTCTGATGATCATTCTCGGGACCGCTTATCTTTTGCGCCATCGCTGGAAGTTGATCAGGAAATCGTTGCCGGAACCTCAGGACGAACAACCGACTGAGGCATCTGCTTCAAACATACTTGACGCACAATCCGTTGACGTCTCTGCAGACGAACAGGCAGAACTGCAGGCGGCTGATGCGTTTGTGAAGAAACAGATTTCCGAAGAGCCATCGCCGCAGCTTGAACCGGCTATCAAGGCCGTGATTACTCAAAGGTCAGATGAGGACAATTGTGCTCCGTTTGACCCGGAATCATTGATTGACGACGACTATTTCAATGACTCAGACGACCTGCAATCACTTAAAGCTAAGAATGCCGAGCTGGGTGATCGACTGGAAGCGTTGGCTGGTGCCGCGGAATCTGTTTCAGAACGTTCGCCTGGCATAGATGATCTTCTCTCTGTCGCTACACCGTCGTCCAATTCAGCATCAGAAGTTACACCTGTTGGCCATCCTGTGAGGTCTGAAGATTACTCAGGTGATTCAGATCCTGATCTGAATGAGTGTTTGGACCGAGACGGTGCTTCCAGGTTTATTCAGGGGCGAAGTTCGTTCTCAACATACGAACAGAACGAGTCACCTCTCGCTGAGCCGCGCTGGAACTCTGACTGGCCTGGTTACTCCGAAGAGAAGCCTTCGCCGTCGGCCATACCAGCGACCGAAGCGGTCGCAGTGTTGTCTGCAGAGCCCACTGCTTCTGCGATCGTGGAGGTGACAGACGAAAAAATCACAAGTCTGCGGAACGAGCTGGCAGATTTGTTTGCGATCCAGAAGAAGACCGAGATGACGGAAACGAAACCCCTCGTCCCGGCGCAATTACAACCGGAGGAAGTTGACGAATTCAATGACACTATTGAAAAGGACCTGAAGCCGGCACCTTGTCCCGAAGAGACACATCTGGAGTCAGTCGCTCAATATCTGAGTCAGCTGCTGGAACGATCCAAGAAGGAAGAAGCGGCTGATGCCATTTTTGTGGATCGCAGAAAGTCGGGTGATAAGCCTGCCGGCAAATGGGACGGCATTGATCGTCGAGGCGGCGCTCCGAAGGCGCGGGCTCCGGTCAAATCTTATATCGAGTCCTACCTGAGTGAGCATGGTGGTGAGCTGTCTCACGATTCCGGGCAGCAGCGACATTCAGAGTTACCATCGGACGAATCGTCTTCGCCGTCGGAACCAAAGCCACTTGTGGAAAGACGACCGGTGGACGTGCAGGCGATCCGCCAGCATATGAATTCGTTTCGTAATGTGGCGTCGACGGCGTTAGAACATGCTTTGGCAAGTCATCGAATTCGACAGGCCAAAGGCAAGGTGGCCGGAAGAACGACATTGGTCGTCGGGCTGACCGTGGTTTCAGTTCTGGCGATCGCAACGAATTCTGCCATGAAGATCTACTTCCCGTCATTGGGCTGGCTGATGGGATTAATCATTTGCCTCACCATCGCGGAACTGATTCTCCGAATCGAAGCCGTTCGCCGTCATCGACGTGAGCTTCGCTATCGCATTCTGGAGCCGGTGAAGAAGTCAGGCGATCGATCTGACAAAAGTGCTGTCGATGGAATCATAGCGTCCGAAGATGTTTGTGAGACGCCGTCCTGATACTTGATCCGAACCAAACTCTGAAGAAACCACGGCTTCGATGGGCAGTTCTGCCCATCGAAACGCAGTTAAAAGAGGAGCGGTCGGACAAGAATATCCAATCTACAGGGCGCGAACTACTTCAGGAATTTCTCGATGGCATCGAGACCTCTGGTCAGTGATTCCATCGACGCTGCAAAGCTCAGGCGGACATAACCCGGAGCACCGAATGCATCGCCGCTGACAAGAGCCACGTGGGCTCGTTCGAGCAAAGCAGTGCAGAAGTCGGTCGCATTGGATACTGCTTCGCCACCGCCAACGGGTTTGCCAAAGTAGCTGCTGACGTTGAAGAACACGTAGAAGGCTCCGCCGGGCTCAGCAAAGCTCAACCCCGGGATCGCTCGCAGTCGGCCGGACACATAGTCGCGTCGCTTAGCGAATTCCTTGCACATCTCAGCCACGCATTCCTGTGGTCCGTTTAAAGCCGCCAACGCTGCGTACTGAGAAACGCTGCATGGGTTCGATGTTTGCTGACTCTGCAACTTGTTGATTGCACTGCTGACGTTTTCCGGCGCCAGTGTCCAGCCAATTCGCCAGCCGGTCATCGCATAGGCTTTGCTGACGCCGTTGACGATGACGGTTCGCTTCTTCACTTCTTCGCCGAACGAAGCAAATGAACGGAAGGTGTGACCGCTGTAAATCAGCTTGTCGTAGATCTCATCGGAAAGAACGATGATGTCCTTTTCAACAGCGACTTTGGCAAGACCTTCCAGCATGTCGACCGGATAGACTCCGCCCGTTGGATTGCTGGGGCTGTTCAGCATCATCAGCCGCGTCTTTGGAGTAATCGCCTTGCGGAACTGTTCGGGCGAAAGACAGAAGCCGTCCTTCTCTTTCGTTTCCACCAGAACTGGCTTTGCCCCGACAAGCTCGACCAACGCGGAATAGCTGACCCAATAGGGCGTGGGAATGATGACTTCATCACCGGGTTCGCAACAGGCGACGAGAACATTGTGCAGGCAATGCTTCGCACCGTTGGAGATGGTGACTTCTGAAGGCTTATAGCTGACTCCGTGGTCGCGTTTAAATGCGTCGCAGATGGCCTGCTTGAGTTCAGCAATCCCGGTCGCGGCTGTATAGCGAGTATGTCCGGCATCCATCGCCACTTTGGCGGCTTCGCGAATGTGCTGCGGAGTGATGAAGTCCGGTTCGCCAACTGTGAACTCCAGCACGTCGATGCCTTTACTTCGCAGCTCACGCGCTTTAGCGGCCGCGGCCAGAGTTTCAGACGGCTTCAGATTGTTCACAAGTGCGGAAGTGTGCATGGCAGTTCGTGGGTAAGAAGTGAAGTTGTGGTTCAGGAAAATGAGAGTCAGTGATAAGCGTCGCCGGAAGGGCCAATCGCGTCGGAGTTGCTCCGTTTCAAGTCAGGTTTGTGGCCTTCGAGTCAACATTGTCTGGCTCTCCGGTCAGTTTTCACAGTGTCAGAGTCTAGTCATGATCGGGACCTTTCGAAAAATCGGCTTTGGTCTGTTGTGGGATTTCTCAGAAATCTGCCCGGAAAATCGCCGTTTCGCTGCTGGCTGGTCTGATTCTTCGGATCCGAAGGCGACGAATTCGTGTCAAACGGGCCGCGGATCAAAGCATCTGACACGGAAGATGGATATCTTTCGCAGAAACGTTACGGAATCGAGTTCTGTTTCCTAAAAATCCACTGCCGTGCAGATTGCCGAAATCTTTGAATCTATCCAGGGTGAAGGACCGTGGGCCGGAACACAATCGTTGTTCATTCGGACCTCCGGCTGCAACCTGCGCTGCTGGTTTTGCGATACGCCGTACACTTCATGGAAGCCCGAGGGCACTGCGTGGTCACTGGATCAACTGGCTCATCGAATCGCCGAGTGCCAGGCTCCGGATGTCGTTTTGACCGGTGGTGAGCCGATGCTGATTCCGGATCTGGTGACGCTTACGAAGAAGTGTCACGATCTGGGGCGACGCGTCACCATCGAGACGGCTGGTACTGTCGATCAGCCGGTTGAGTGCGATCTGATGGCGATCAGTCCAAAGCTCAGCAATTCCGTCCCCGACGATCCCCAATGGCGTGATCGGCATGAGCAGACAAGATTTAAGCCCGATGTCATTCGAGCTTTGTTGTCTCGCTATCGCTGCATCCTCAAGTTTGTCATTGATCGTCCTGAGGATGTCGAAGAAGTCATTCGCTGGATGTCAGAAATTCCTGAAGCAGAGCCTGATATCGTGTGGCTGATGCCGCAGGCCAGGACACGAGAACAGCTGTCCGAGAAGTCCGATTGGCTGCGTCGACTCGCGCGGCGACATGGTTTCAATTATTCATCTCGGCTGCATATTGAGATGTTCGGCAACGTCCGCGGCACATAAGTCGCGTGATTGTCCCGTCTGTCACGACCACTCTGACAAGACTATGGCTTCGTTTTCGGGTTCTGACTGCTCTCAGCCGGCACGCGATAGCGTCCGGTTCATGGGTTCATGAAATCTCAGATTTTCCATCGTTAACCACGAGGGCGAGGCGGATTTCAGACAAACTCCATGTCGAGAACGCTCTTTCGAGCCTGAAAGAGTTCACGAGCGGCAACGTCAGAAATTTCAGCAACTGCTTGCCATTGCTCGCCCGGAAGCGGACAATTCGCAACGACCTGCGGGGAGTCATCAGAAACTCCGGCAGTGTATAACCAACCTGGCAGGGCCTGTGTGATGTATTCGATGACTCGATGGTCAATCATCCTTGTGCTGCTGCCTTTGCTCAATTGGCCTGCGAATAAAGTTTGTGCTGATGAGGATTCGCTGTTCCAGCAGATTGGAAGAATGATCGGCGGTGCGATTCGTGGCGAAGCGGAGCCTGTCATGCCCGTTCGGGTGATGCCGGTAAATGAGGCAATGATCAAGCCGGGTGAACAGGATCAGCAGGATTTTCAGAAACGAATTCAGGCCTACAGCGATGCCGTCGAGGCTTGGGTCATCGCTACCTGCGAAGTGACCGAAGAGCAGAAAGGTCGGCTGAAGGAGATCTTTGTTGCTCAGGTCAAGAAGGATATCGAAGCATTTGGCAAAGGTCAGGATCCTGATCAACGGAACAAGCCATTTCCAAAAACGTTTGTGCTGTTGTTTACTTGTGGGGACGGAATTGCGACCGAGTTCTCTGTAGAAGTGTTCATTGCTCTGCGAAAAGAACTCCTGTCGCCCGAGCAGACCACGAAACTTGATGCCGCCTTAACGGAACGGCAGATGTTTCAGCGAGATGCTTACATCAATTTTCTGGTGTCGATGGTTGATAAAGAACTCTACTTGAGTGCTGAACAGCGTGACTCTTTGCGGGCCCATTTGCAGGGGCGGAAAAGGTCCATCAGGCATCCTATGTATTCGTTCCAGCCACAGAATTACTATTTGCCATACGAATCTCTGTCCACGCTTCTATCGAGTGTTCCCGGTAAGAACATTTTGTCAACTCCTCAGAAAAGGCGACTCACGGATCTGACCGGTACGGACCCTAACAATCAGCACGTAGTTTTTCAGGCCGCAGATGGTCTTGAGGGTTGGTACAAACAGATGCATCAACTCGGGTTGAAGCAGCGGGATCTTTACTTACGAGCCGCAGCGGTGCGTATCGAGTGGTATCAGAAAGAACTTCAGCTTTCTCCGGAACAAGTCGATCATCTTACGATTGCCAGCAAAGGCGCGGCGATTCGAGCATTAGCCGACTGGAAAGAGAATACCGAGCAGACATTCGAGCAAATGCAGCAGCACATGGCGCAGGCTGGAGGTAATTTTGGATTCGGAGCCAGTCTGATCGATACAAGAACCATCGACAATAACGAGATCTGGTCGGAAGCCTTGAAGACGATGACAGAAGGAACGTCCAACGGCGGAATGATCGACCGGACTGCCACCTTAAAAGCATCTGCAGGCGCGTCACTGCTGGCCTTGTTTGATGAGGAACTTTGGCTGACTCCCGATCAGCGTAAAGCCCTGGTTTCACAGTTTGAAAAATCCGTTCCGGAAACAGATCAGTCAATCCAATATCAGGACTACATCCGCGAAATCGTGCTGATGGCTCACCCGCTGTTTCTGACCAATGAAAAGAAACGCAACGAAGTTCTTACACCTCCTCAGCAGGAAGTGTGGAAGGTGATGCAGTCCTTTTTTAACTACCAGAATCAGAACAACTATGTGCAGATCCAGTTGAGAAACAACAACGGTAATTTTGGGTTTCAGATTGGACAGTAATGTCGTATGTCGCAAATTCCTTCGCTTAACCCGTGGCCGCCAGGCCAGGAGCAAAAGACCTGGCCTGGCGGCCACGGGTTAAACTGAACAAAACTCGCAGACCAATGATTCAACAACTGTGGAGCCTGGCTCCCTCAGACAATCGTAATCACAGACCATTGACAGGAAACCGATGTCTTCCACAACAACCGCCGTTTCGCCTCTTCAGTCCGATGATGTCGTCGCTATTGATGAATTGCGAGATGTCTACCGAAAACTCAAGGCGGAGCTGTCCAAAATTATTGTGGGACAGGAACAGGTCATCGAACAACTTTGTATCTGCTTGTTTGCTCGCGGACATGCTCTGCTAATGGGTGTTCCTGGGCTGGCCAAGACTTTGCTGGTCAGTCGTGTGGCGGAAACGATGTCGCTGAGCTTCAGCCGCATTCAGTTCACCCCTGACCTGATGCCAATGGACATCACCGGAACAGATATCCTGCAGGAAACCTCCGATCGTCGGCGTGAGTTTGAATTCGTTAAAGGCCCCGTGTTTGCCAACATCGTACTGGCCGACGAAATCAATCGCGCTCCTTCAAAGACTCAGGCCGCCATGCTGGAAGCGATGCAGGAACATCGAGTCACCGTTGTGGGACGGCCCTACCCTCTTGAACCGCCTTTCTTCGTGCTGGCGACGCAGAATCCCGTCGAGCAGGAAGGAACCTATCCGCTGCCCGAAGCGCAGCTGGACCGGTTTATGTTTCTGATTACGGTCGATTATCCCTCACGCTCAGAAGAGCTGGAGATTGCTCGCACCACAACCGGCGGCTCTGTTCCCAAGCTGGATCACATTCTTGACGCAGGCGCAGTGCAGAGATTTCAGGACCTTGTGCGACGTGTCCCGGTTCCTCAGCACATCTATGAATTCGCCGTCGACCTGGTCCGAAGAACTCGTCCGAAGACAAAAGAGTCTCCGGACTGGCTGAAGCCGCTGGTTTCCTGGGGCGCGGGTCCGCGAGCTGTCCAGTATCTGATTCTGGGTGCCAAGTCACGGGCGGCGTTGACGGGAAGTTATATGGCTCGGCTGGAAGACATCATGGCAGTGGCGGAGCCTGTGTTGACTCATCGAGTTCTCACGACCTTCAACGCCGAGTCTGAAGGTATCACAAGCAACGACATTATTTCACGACTGGTGGAAGAGTTGAACGCGGAGCAAGTTGGGTAGAAGGCGGAATCGCGTCGATACCGAGACGCAGTTGTGGAACGGCTCTATGCGTCGTCATGAATACACTCTTGATCCGTTGCCGCCTAAATTGAATCGGTTAATTCTTCGATTGAAGTCACTGGCGATTGCAGTTCCGGCCCTGTATGCCTTGTCGTATTTCTATTTTGGAAAGCATGAGTCTGGAGTAGATTTTGAAAACGGCCGTGAATTCACTTGTCACTATCGCGACTTCTCCTTTGATCCATGGATTTACAAACCTTCGGCGTGGTTCGAATGTTGGCTTCGTGGCAAACGCATCCGTGTCCAACTTTTCGACGAATCGAATCCGGAAGGGCGAGCTTATGGGTACGGGCCGTACTTTGAGTAGAAGCGGGCGTTTTTATTTGAACATGAACGCTCCGATCTGAATAGACCGACCCAGGCTGCAGACTTATTAGTCTGGAAAGAATAGTTCCTTATGCGAAACTTTGTTGATCCGAAAGTCGTTGCTCGCCTGCAGGGTTTGGCCCTGGATGCCAGAACTCCAATGATCGGCAGTGTTTCCGGACGCCATCGCAGCCCGACTCGCGGATCCAGTCTGGAATTCTCTGAGTACCGCAAATACGTCCCCGGTGACGACACACGACGTCTGGACTGGCGCGCCTGGGGGCGCAGCGATCGCTTTTATATCAAGGAGTACGAAGCCGACACGAACCTGCGATTATGTCTGGTCGTCGATGTCAGCGGTTCCATGAACTTCGGACCGGATGGTAGTCACGAAGAAGGCACAACCAAGCTGGATTATGCTCGCCGCCTTGCTGGAACCCTGGCTTATCTGGCCTCGGGGCAAGGTGATGCAGTCGGACTGTATTCTGCTGGCAGGACGTTTCAAAAAGAGATTCGCCCCAAACGCAGCGGTGCTCATCTGAAGTTTGTGCTGGATGAACTGGGAGATATGAAGGCAGAAGGCGAAACCGGATTGCCGGAAGCTCTGCATCAGGCGGCCGAACGGATTGCTCAGCGAGCTTTAGTGGTTGTGATCTCAGATCTGTTGATGGATCCCACAACGCTCAAAGACGCGTTTCAGCATCTGCGATTCCGCAAACATGATGTCGCCGTGTTTCATTTGGTGGAACGATCAGAGATTGACTTCCAGTTTGATCGGCCGATTCGTTTTGTGGATTTGGAAGGAGCCGGCCCGCTGCTTGTCGATCCGACAACAATTGCCAAACAGTATCGGCAGGCGGTCCAGAACTGGCTGGAACAATTGCGAGTCGTCTTTCGTGACTCCGCCGTGGATTACCATCGAGTCGGCATCGAAGAAAACTATGCTGACGTCCTCGCCCGATTTTTGTTGGCCAGAAAGAAATGACTCCTGTCCTAATCCGCAAGCCAGCTCCGCCACCGGGTTTACCCCGGTGGAAACAGGTTTTTGCACTACTTCAATTCCAAGTGAAGCATGAGCCGCGTAGTGCAAAGGCCCGTAAACCACCTGGGTAAACCCGGTGGCGAACCAAAATTTGCTTGACTATTTCCTCTCTGAGAACCGAACACTGAAAACCGAAAACCTACACTCCCCATGACCTTCCTTCAGCCTTTTATCCTCTACGCCCTCCCGCTGATCGCGTTGCCGATTCTGATCCACTTGATCAATCAGAATCGACATAAAACGATTCCGTGGGCAGCGACCATGTTTCTGCTGCAGGCCAAGCGGATGGCGCGAGGCATGGCACGGTTGCGGTATATTCTGATCATGCTGGCTCGCATGCTGGCCGTTGCGGGATTGCTCTTTGCCGTCAGTCGACCGATGGCTGGTGGCTGGCTTGGGCTGACCACCAGCGGCGCGCCGGAACTGACGGTGGTGATTCTGGACCGTTCGGTCAGCATGGAAGAGGAAGATCCGAACACCAATCGCTCCAAGCGAGCAACCGCAGTCGAGAAACTCGCCAGCGTCTTTAAAGATCTGGGCCGGAATACTCGCATCGCTCTCTTTGATAGTGCCACAGGGCAGCGATTCGATCTGACTTCGCCGGAGGCTCTGACGGAGCTACCAGAAACAGCGCCGACCTCAACAAGTGCTGATATTCCCTCGTTGATGCAGGAGGCAACTCAATACATTCTGGCCAACGAAGCTGGTCGCACGGACGTTTGGATCTGTTCGGATCTGCGACAGTCCGATTGGAATCCGGGCGGCGGCCGCTGGGAATCTGTTCGTGAACAATTACGTGATCGTGACGGCGTCAGAATCTATCTGCTGGCTTATCAGGATCTGGCTCCGGATAACCTCGCGATCTCTGTCAGCGGAGTTCATCGCCGTGAGACCGTCGATGGGGCTGAGCTTGTGATGGATTTGAAACTCACGCGAGCCGCAGCGACCAGCGATCCTGTGCGAGTTCCCGTGACTTTTGTCATCGGGGGAGCTCGTTCCACGATTGATCTGGAGCTGACGGGAACTCAATTAGTCCGCAACGGACATACGATTCCCATCGATCGCGAATCAAAACGAGGATGGGGACGAGTTGAGTTGCCTCGCGATGCAAACTCGTCTGACAACGTGTTTGATTTTGTCTATGCGGAACCAGCCGTGCAGAAGACCGTCATCGTGTCTGATGATGCGGAAGTCGCGGAATTATTGCGGCTTGCAGCGGCAACTCCTTCTGATCGAAGTCTGGTTTACGACGCGCAGATTGTGGCGGCCTCGCAGGCGGCGGTCATTGAATTCGACAAGACCGCGTTGATCCTTTGGCATGCACCACTGCCGACGGACGTCCTTGCCAAGCAACTGGAGTCATTTGTTGGCATGGGCGGATGTGTGATGTTCTTTCCGCCGGAAGTCACTTCGGACACAGCGTTCCTGGGAACTCGCTGGGGCCAATGGATGGAACCACAGGATGTCGACCATTTCGCCATTTCGCGATGGCGAACGGATACCGATCTTCTGGGAAATACTCTCAGCGGAACACCGTTGCCCGTTGGCCAACTTGTGACCTATCGCAGTTGTGAAGTCGTGAACGAACAAGGCACCGCGTTGGCTCAGTTGGAAAAGGGACCGCCGTTGTTGTTGCGTGCTCCGACGGATCAGGGAGCGGTCTGGTTTTGCAGTACTCTGCCTACCACGGCCAGTTCGAATTTCGTCAGCAATGGCATTACGTTCTATGTCATGATCCAGCGCGCTGTGGCTCGAGGAGCCGCGGCGTTAGGTGAAGCGCGGCAGTATGACTGTGGAACGCTGCCAGCGGGCCTTGCCGAGACGTGGAAACCGCTGGATGAAGTTTCCGGCCGAGTTCTGATGTCTCAAAGGACCATCAATAACGGACTGTATGAATCCGAAGAAGCGTCGTTCGCGCTCAACCGTCCGCTGACGGAAGATGCCGTTGAGGTTGTGAGCGATGGGACTCTGGAACAGGTTTTAAACGGGCTGAATTATACTCGGATCGACGACAAGGCCGGCAGTGCGATGGCTTTGGCCAGTGAGATCTGGCGTACGTTTTTGGTGTTAATGATTCTGGCGCTGATGGCGGAAGCGTTGCTGTGCGTGCCTGAGAAACAGGTTTCTGTGGCCACGCCAAAGATCAGCGCATCGGCGAATGAAACACGAGTTGCTGTGCCGGAACAAAAGACTTACGACTGGGGCAAACGTGCAACTGTTGTGCGCGGGTCATCAGTTGTGCGCGGGGCATCAGTTGTGCGCGGGGCTCCTGACCCCGCACAGTGATTTGACCGCCAGGTCTCCCCGTTGTGTGTTGGTCTCCTGACCCCGCACAATGGAGACCGTGCCGGTCGCGAAGTCTGGCTCGGTCAGGAGACCGGCCAGAACATAGTGTGGCTGGCTCGGTCAGGAGACCGGCCAGAACATAGTGTGGCTGGCTCGGTCAGGAGACCGGCCAGAACATAGTGTGGCTGGCTCGGTCGGGAGACCGGCCAGAGCGTCGGGAGACCGGCCAGAACAAGATGAACAATCGAAACAAGAACAAAACGAACTGAACTGTATGACGTTTGTCTGGACTCCATTTACTCTGACGCTTTCGGTGATCGTTCTGATTGCTGCGGCTTTCTGCTGCCTGATCAGTTGGCGGCGGAGTGGGTACACTCGGTCGATGTTCTGGCTCGAGCTTCTGCGGTTTGTGTTGATTTCTCTTGTCGTGCTGACATTGAATCAGCCCGAGTTTGTGCAGGTGATAAAGCCTCAGGAACAACCGACGTTGGTGATTTTGCATGACACCTCCGGCAGCATGAAAACTCAGGATGTTGTTAATCCTCTTGCTCCTGCAGAGAAACCGAAGACACGTGAGGAATCTGTTGCGCCGGTGATTCTGCCGGAACTCTGGAAGCCTGTCGAAGGCCGCATGAAAGTCGTGTTTGAGCCGTTCTCTTCGCCACCTCCGACGGTCGAGAAAGGAACAGACCTCAATCAGGCTCTGCAGGCGGCCGCTGACAAACACGCCAATCTGAGAGGGATCGTGTTGTTGTCTGATGGCGACTGGAACATGGGGCAGGCCCCGAGTGCTGCGGCCTCCGCGTTGCGAGTCAAAAACGTGCCGGTGTTTTCGGTCGGTGTGGGCAGTGAAGAGAGACTGCCGGACATGGAACTGGCGGCGTCCGACGCTCCGACGTTTGGTGTGGTGAATAAATCGCTGCGCATTCCGTTCCGAGTTATCAGTTGGTTGCCAGCCGACAAAGATCTCAAAGTTTCCTTGAATGGGACTCGTGGCGAGAAGATTGAGAAGAATGTACGAGTCACCGGGATGGGACAGTTACAGGATACGATCGAATGGAAGCCGGAGAAGACGGGCGACTATGAGTTGACGATCGAGATTCCTGTCGATGCTTCTGAAACTCTGACAGACAACAACAAGCTGACGATCCCGATCACAATTCGTGACGAAGAGTTAAAGGTTCTGGTTGTTGAGTCGTATCCTCGGTGGGAATATCGCTATCTTCGAAATGCTCTGGAGCGTGATCCCGGCGTTGAGGTCAGTTGTTTGCTTTACCATCCCGATCTGGAAAGTGTGGGCGGCGGGCGAGGTTATCTGGATCAGTTTCCGACGGAGAAGGAACTGTTCGAATACGATGTCGTCTTCCTGGGTGACGTTGGCATTGGCGGAAAACAGTTAACGCCGCAGGATTGTATCAATCTTCGGCAGTTGGTTCGCAGTCAGGCGGGTGGTTTGGTGTTTCTGCCGGGCTTTCGAGGATTCCAGAATTCTTTGCAGACCAGTGAATTGGAAGAGCTCTACCCTGTCATCCTGGACCCGGCTCATCCGAAGGGACACGGGTCTTCTCGTCCTTCGCGATTTGCATTGACCGAAGCTGGTCGTCGCAGCTTGTTGACTCGACTTGAACCTGACGACAGTGCCAATGAAACGGTCTGGAATGCATTGCCCGGTTTCCAGTGGTACGCGGCGGCATTGCGTGCAAAGATCGGTTCTCAGGTTCTTGCGACACACGATTCTGATTCATCATCGTCTGGTCGAGTCCCATTGATTGCAACTCGCACCGTTGGCACCGGCAAGGTGTTGTTCATGGGCTCCGACGGTGCCTGGCGATGGCGAAAAGGTGTGGAAGACCTTTATCACTATCGCTTCTGGGGTCAGGTGGTTCGCTGGATGGCTTATCAGCGAAACATGTCGCAGGGCGAATCGATGCGATTGTTCTATTCTCCCGATCGACCTGAGGCTGGCAATGTGCTGACACTCAACGCGAACGTAATGAGCACTGCCGGAGATCCATTGCGAACGGGAACTGTCGTTGTGCAGACGTTATCGCCTTCGGGGCAGACGGATTCGGTGCGACTGGCACCGGCCGGTGAGGATTCGTGGGGATTGTTTACAGGTACGTTTACTCCGACCGAAGGTGGTCAATACAAGTTCGTAACGACGTGTGCAGAAACCGGTGCTCGGCTGGAAACGACGATTGCTGTTCTGGGGCAGGAGAAGGAACTGATCGGCCAGCCTGCTCGCACCGATGTGCTGAAGGAGATTGCTCAGGTGACTCGCGGTGAGTTGACCACGGTGTCTGAGATCCAGGGGCTTGTGGATCGCATCGCCGCGATGCCAGAACCGGAACCACTGAATCGCCCGTTTCGATTGTGGAGCCACCCGGCCTGGGCGGCGATGATCGTTGTGCTGCTTGGTGTATTCTGGACAGGCCGAAAGCTGGCGGGACTGGCATAAGGTTGCCGCGATAACTGCAGCTTCCCGTAGCGTGGGCTTCAGCCCACATCTCATCCGCTATGTCTTGCCACGAGACGGTCAGACTCATGCTAAGCATAATGAGTGCGTTTGGTTTTCGTTCCCTGCGATTGACCTCTGTGTGCTCTGTGACCTCTGTGGTGAAACTAAAATGAGAGGCAAGTGGGCTGAAGCCCACGCTACGGGGAGCTGCGGAAGAACGCAGGGGGGGCTTGTGAGCAAGTGTTGTATTACCCTGCGAACCCCAGCGGCCTCTGCGTTCAAACAGTCCTCTGCGTTCAACCTCCGTGGACTCTGTGACCTCTGTGGTGAAACTAAATTGAGAGGCAAGTGGGCTGAAGCCCACGCTACGGGGAGTTTCGGCCAAAGGGGGCGAGTACGCTGTCCGTCGATGCTTTTGGGATGTGTCATTCCCGCCTGAGCGGGAATGACAGGGATCCCGGTTCTATCAGTTGGCGAGACACTAAATGTTTTCCACGATTTCGCCTGGGTTGAGGGTAATCAGGTCGGTGGCTCCTGCAAAGAACCAATCCAGGCCCAATTCCCCGTTCAGGTTATCAATGTCCGTATTGAGGTCAGCCTTAACCTTAGTTCCAACTGCAAGTGCCGACGTACTTTGCCGTAAGGTATTCACGCGAGTCTGGTACGATGAATTGATGTTCTCCCAAACAGACAATGCATTCCTGATTTCGGTGATGTTCGAGCTGCTCATAACCATATCCTCGAATCTCCATCCCCCGATAACAATATCATCGTCTGAGCCACCGAAGATCCTGTCAGATCCGAACCCACCAATCAGGATGTCACGTCCATCTTGTCCATACAAGGTATCGTTGCCGTCGTTGCCGAGCAGGATGTCAGATCCGTTACCGCCTTCGAAGCGATTATTCAGGCTGTTTCCGATCAGCAAATCCTTCGCACTGCCTCCCAGGATGTTTTCGAACGTCACGCCAGAGTTGAGTTTCAGTGTACGGCCTGAATGCACCGATTGAACGGCGCCTCCCAGGCTGAGATTCACGATAACACCATCGCTTAAACTGCTGAAATTCAAGAGATCCGTTCCTTCAAATTGCAATTCTATAAGCTCGTCTGCTTCTGCGGCTGAAGCCGTCCCAAAGCTGTAAGTGTCATCATTCTGGCCGCCGAGGAGAATGTCGTTACCCGCTGATCCGATCAGAGTATCGTTGCCTGCGTTTCCCGTCAGGGTGTTGTTCAAACCGTTTCCGATCAGCGTGTCCGCCCCTGAACCGCCGATGGCATTTTCGAAGGTGCTAGGGGAATTGAGCTTCAGCGTACGATTGGTATGAACGGGCTGTACCGCATTAGAGCCCAATTGAAGCGATACACTTGTGGTCAGAGCGGCAAAGTTCAGCGTATCGATTCCTTCGTTCGTGTTCTCTGTCACCTGATCGGCTTCTGCAACTGAAGCCGTCCCGAAGATGTAAGTGTCATCATTCTGACCGCCGTTGAGAATGTCGTTACCTGCTGATCCGTTCAGAGTATCGTTGCCTGCGTTTCCAGTCAGGGTGTTGTTCAAACCGTTTCCGATCAGCGTGTCCGCCCCTGAACCGCCGATGGCATTTTCGAAGGTGCTGGGGGAATTGAGTTTCAGCGTACGATTGGCATGAACGGGCTGTACTGCATTAGAGCCCAATTGGAGCGATACACCTGTGGTGAGAGCGGCAAAGTTCAGCGTATCGATTCCTTCGTTCGTGTTCTCTGTCACCTGATCGGCTTCTGCGGCTGAAGCCGGCCCGAAGATGTAAGTGTCATCATTCTGCCCGCCCATGAGACTGTCGTTGCCCGCGTTTCCAGTCAGGGTGTTGTTCAGACCGTTTCCGGTGAGCGTGTCCGCCCCTGGAACCGCCGATGGCATTCTCGAAGGTGCTTGGGGAATTGAGCTGCAGCCTACGATTGGTATGAACGGTCTGTAAAACATCAGAGCCCAATTGGAGCGATACACTTGTGGTCAGAGCGGCAAAGTTCAGCGTATCGATTCCTCCGTTCGTGTCCTCTGCAATCACCTGATCGGCTTCTGCGGCTGAAGCCGTCCCAAAGCTGTAAGTGTCATCATTCTGGCCGCCGAGGAGAATGTCGTTACCCGCTGATCCGATCAGAGTATCGTTGCCTGCGTTTCCAGTCAGGGTGTTGTTCAAACCGTTTCCGATCAGCGTGTCCGCCCCTGAACCGCCGATGGCATTTTCGAAGGTGCTTGGGGAGTTGAGTTTCAGCATACGATTGGTATGAACTTGCAGGAAATTATTAAAGCCCAATTGGAGTGTTACACTTGTGGTCAGAGCGGCAAAGTTCAGCGTGTCGATTCCTTCGTTCGTGTTTTCTGTCACCTGATCGGCTTCTGCGGCTGAGGCCGTCCAAAGAGATAAATGTCATCATTCTGGCCGCCGATGAGAAGGTCGCTACCCGCTGATCCGTTCAGAGTATCGTTGCCCGCGTTGCCCGTCAGGATAGTTTGTTAAGGCCGTTTCCGACCAGCGTGTCCGCCCCTGAACCGCCGATGGCATTTTCGAAGGTGCTAGGGGAATTGAGCTTCAGCGTACGATTGGCATGAACGGGCTGTACCGCATTAGAGCCCAATTGGAGCGATACACCTGTGGTGAGAGCGGCAAAGTTCAGCGTATCGATTCCTTCGTTCGTGTTCTCTGTCACCTGATCGGCTTCTGCGGCTGAAGCCGTCCCAAAGCTGTAAGTGTCATTATTCTGACCGCCGTTGAGAATGTCGTTACCTGCTGATCCGTTCAGAGTATCGTTGCCCGCGTTTTCCCGTCAGGGTGTTGTTCAGACCGTTTCCGGTCAGTGTGTCCGCTCCTGAACCGCCGATGGCATTTTCAAAGGTGCTTGTGGAGTGAGCGTTAGCCGGAGATTTGTGGAATGAACTGTCTGCTGCGTTCCAGATCCGAGGTTTATCGTCAGCCCGACTGTTGTCGTCAAGGAAAAGTCGAGGGTATCGATGCCGCCCGCAGATTCATCCAGCACATAGTCCCCCAGAACGTCGCGTCGGCGTCGAACTTGTAGATCACTGCCCGGCCCCGCAGCCAGCGTTCGGTTTTCAATGCTGAGCAGGGTCAGCCGTGTGTTGTTCACGGTCAAGTCGGCTGCTGTCTACTGTCATGGTGTCGTTAACGGAACTTCCATTCACACGGAGCGAATCGGTGCCTCCCAGACCATTCAGGGTCAGGGCGAAGCTCGTGGGAAATCGCCCAGATTGGTGACAGGTCCCCCGTTAGTTGACACCGTAACTGACACGGTCCCACTCACTGTCGTGGGGTAGGTTACGACAAACGCATCACTGCCTGTTGTGCCCAGCAGGGGATCAATCGATGAGAACTCAAATGCTCCCATGTCCACGGTGCCAAATTGAATCCGACCAAATCCGGCACCACGCTGATCTGTCGTCAGTGTCGTGTTGCCGTTAATGATATCAACGGCAAAGCTGTTGTTGCCGCGATTCACCGCCAGACTTCCTGTCAGCAGCTCACGAGTCTGTGTGGGCCCGCCGTTATCTTCCAGCGGCCCGAGTTTGGGATCGATCTTTGTCGCGTCGGTGGAACCGCCAACAAAGTTCCCATTGGCATCGGGTGTAGAGCCAGTTGTTGCCGTCAGAGCCGTGCCATCACTGCGACCAATCAGACTGTTCATCACGGTTACTGGACCGGAGCCACCGAACCCAATATCGGTCGCAAAGGAGGATGTATTTCCCGCTACAATACTGTTACGAATGGTTTTCGATGCGTTGCTGCTATCCGCGAAAATGGCGCGCCTAGACTCGAGACGGCGAACGCCGCTGCTGCTGTTTCGGAGAGCGTGCTCTGATTGATCGTCACCGCACCGACTCGCGAAAATGGCCCCGCCGTGACTCAGCGGATATGTTGCTGCTGCCGTTTCCGGAGCGTGCTCTGATTGATCGTCACCCACCGCCCGATGGCCCGCCTAAGCTGTGCTGCTGCTGTTGCCGCTGCTGCTGTTTCCGGACAGTTACCTCGGATCGTCACCGCACCGACCGCGAAAATGGCCCCGCCTTGACTACAGGCTATGTTGCTGCTGTCGCCGCTGCTGCTGCTGTGTCCGGAGAGCGTGCTCTGATTGATCGTCACCGCACCGTACGCGAAAATGGCCCCGCCTTGACTCACGCTATTGCGGCTGCGGCTGTTTCCGGAGAGCGTGCTCTGATTGATCGTCACCGCACCGACCGCGAAAATGGCGCCGCCTTGTCTCGAGCCGCCGCTGCCGCTGCTGTTGCTGTTTCCGGACAGCGTGCTTTGATTGATCGTTAACACGCCGTTGGACAAAAAACTGATCGCACCACCAGAGTCACTCGCCAGTCCGTTTCTCAGCGTGAGACCGCTAAAGGTGACGTTGCCCGCAGATGATTGGACGAGGAAGATGCCGTTGGTGCTCTGCCCTCCGTCAATAATTGTGTTGGCGGCTCCGTTCCCGTTGATCGTCAGCGTCTCCGAAATTTCAAAACGACCCAGAGATGAAAGGTCAATAGGCTGGCCATTGGTGGCGTTGGCGAAAGTGATCGTGTTGGCACCGGCCACAGTATTCGCAAGCAAAATGGCTTCTCGCAGAGACACACCACCGGGGCTGACATTGCCGTCGTTTTCATCCACAGAGGTATCGACAACGATCGGATTGGTGACCGCGATCAACTCAACAGCTCCGATGTCGACGTTTTCAAAGATTCGAAACGAGCCTCTCTGATCTGTTGTCAGAGCATTTCCATCGATACCGATCACCTGAGAATTGTTACCCGCATTGATGGCCACGCTGTTGGCCACCAGGGCATGAGTCTGCGTTGGTCCGCCGTTGTTGGCCAGCGTTGTGTTCAGGATTGACGCAATCGGCCTCGTTCCCGTGCCGTTGTTGCCAACAAGATTGAAGTTAGTGCCGTTGACAAGGCCTCCGGAAAACATGGCATTACCAATGACGTTATTCGATGAGTCACTGGTGACAGGATTGCCAATATCGTCCGGTTCTGAGTTACTCGGTCCCCAGAGATTGCCGGCCACAATGGTGTTGTGAAGTGTCAGAAGCGGAATGGTTCCCGAAAGATTCCCGAAGACCCCACCCCCGGCAGTGTTTCCATCCAGATCATTTGAATTGGCTCGGTTGCCGGTGATCGTGCTGTTCCGGATCACTACGGCTCCATTTGTGGCAAGAACGCCACCGCCAAAGCCTTCAGCTTGATTGCCGGAAATTGTGGAATTCACAATTTCGCCGGAAACAGCGTCCGACGACAGTTCGATCCCGCCCCCTTGTTTTGCCCGATTTCCAGCAACGGTGCAGTTCTGCATCTTCAAGTTGCCAGCGAACATTTGTAATGCGCCCCCGCCACCTCCAGCGAGGCCAAGGCTGGCGCCAGCGTTGTTGTTCAGCAGAGCTACGTTCGTCAGTGTCAGATTCTCACGGCTGAAGATGCCGGCCCCATTCATGAATGTCGTGCCATTACCGCCATCACGAATTGTCAGACCGCTGATCTGCACATCTTTCAACGAAGGGGCGAGGTCATCAGCCTGAATGACTTCAAAGTTGCTGCTGCCGCCGCTGATGGCCAGTTGGCTGGCTCCCGGTCCAAAGATATTGACACTGTCGCGAATAAAGAGTGTACCGGAGGTGAGGGAAATTGTGCCGTTCAGACCGTTTGAGAACGTAATCGCATCGACGCCGCTTGCGGAGTTCGCCTGATTGATGGCCTCCCGCAAGCTACCGGAACCGGCATCATTCAGGTTGGTCACGATGAAGGTGGTCAGCAGGGCTCGAACTTCCAGTGGCTCAGTAAAAGATAAACGTCGATTTCCCTTGCGGCGACTGGACTGGCCGCGACTGTGCTGCAAATGGCTGGTGAGTGCTTTGAAAACGCTCTGCAATTTTTTTCCGGAGATCATGAGTCTACGAATCCTGTATCGAAATGGTTGAAGTCATCAGGAATATTCGAATCGGATGACGAGCGGTCAGGAACAGTCCCGATGGATGTTTTCTGATCTCTCAACCCCGAGAGGTTCTGAGTCTGGTGTGGTGTCTCTCAAATCCCTTCGTTTAACCCGTGGCCGACAGGCGAGGAGCTGAGAACACCTGGCTTGTCGGCCACGGGTTAAACATGGCAAAACATTCTGTTCTAAAAGATCCCATCTGCCTGAGCCGTTTCGCCAGAAACCGAGCCTTAGTGGTGACAACGGTGTCTGAACAGTGTTGCCAAAGAAAGTTTTCGTTGGTGAGTTAGCCAGATTCCTTCGGCAAATAGTATGACGTCGGCCTGAGATCGGGACCGGATCCGTCCAGCATTAAGGCCATGACATTGGATCACTACGGATCTCCTCATCCCGTGTTGCATCAGGACTGCGTCTGAAAGGTTGACGGTGATTGTCAGCAAAAAAACAAACCAATGCCCGTTTTCATCCCAGCATAGAACTACTCACGCGAGCCCGGAAAATCCCCTCAAAAATTATCTGCAATTCTTTGTGCCACGCCAAAAGTGGCTGTATTCTCCCGACCAAATCCCACTGTCCCCGGGAAACGGCAACGAAGGTTTGTTAGGCCCGATGTGTGGCAACGAGATTCAGCCGCATGGTCAGATCTCAATTCACCTGGTCCGGCGTACATCCAATTGAAAATTGCTGACAGAGCTCCAGGTGCATGACAGAGAATTCGATTTCACAGTGGATTGCGGGGCTGAAGAACGGGGATCCCGAGGCGGCTCAACGAATTTGGGATCGCTATTTTCCGCGACTCTGCAGGTTTTCTCGCGACAAGCTCGGCCTAATGGCTCGGCGGGCACAAGATGAAGAAGACCTGGCCCTGAGTGCCATCAACGCTCTTTGTTCCGGAGCAGTGGACGGCCGATTTCAGCAACTCAGCAATCGCGATGATTTGTGGAAGATTCTGATGATGATCGCGACACGGAAGGCGGCCAATGTGCATCGTCGCCCGGCGATCCGTCAGGAACATGGTGAACGCGATATCGTGCAGGAAGATGGTCAATCATGGAATCTGGATATGCTGGCCGACTCCCCTGCGTCGCCCGCTTTTCTCGATTCTGTCGATATTCACTGTGAGGAGCTCCTGGCGATGCTCAGTGAAAAGCTGCGAGCCGTGGCGATTTTAAAACTGCGTGGCTACTCTAACGAAGAAATCGCTCACCTGCGTCAGCGAGGGCTTTCCACCATCGAACGCTATCTGCAGATGATTCGCGAGATCTGGAAGGAAAACGAGTGTTCGGATGTTGGAAATTTTTGAGGGGAATCTGGGTCCTCCCGTGAGTTAAACAGGATCAGAATGTGATTGTTTACACAGGAGCAAATGGATGTCCGCCCGGTTGTTGGAAAAGATCGATGAGATCTGCGAGCGGTTTGAAGACAACCAGCAAAGCGATTCCCCGCGCCCGCTTGAAGATTTCCTGCCTGCCGACTGGACGACGTCGGAGAGATCTGAACTGATTCGGCATCTGCTGAGTATCGAGCTGGAGTATCGGACTCGGCAGGGCGAGAAGTTCTTCAGTAGCCAGCTGGTGTCTCGGTTCCCTGGTCTGCCGGACGTCGTTAAAGAGGTGCTGGTGCGGCTGCCCGTGAGGCACGCCACAGTGTCCCGACAGGCGTTTCTTCAGGATGTGGAAAAGAGTCAACTTCTGTCGCAGGAAACACTGAATCAGGTCGTTTCATCGGCGCCTACTTACGCGGGGGCCAATGAACTGGCGGTAGAACTTGTTCAACGAAATCAGCTCACACGCTTTCAGGCATATGCATTCTGTCATGGTCACAGCAGCCAGCTGAAGCTTGGGAATTACTGGCTGCAGGATCAGATCGGCGCGGGCGGCATGGGGGAAGTGTACAAGGCACGGCATCATCAGATGCAGCGTCTTGTTGCCCTGAAGGTGTTGCCTGCTTCTCTGATGCAGCAATCTGCGGCTGTGCGCCGGTTCGAACGTGAGATTGTCGCCATCTCCCGCATTTCGCATCCGAACGTGGTCACAGCCTATGACGCAGGATGCTCCAACGGTGTCCATTATCTCGTGATGGAGTACGTTGAAGGGATGGATCTGAGAGCCCTTGTTCAGTCAAAGGGACGTTTGGGCACTTCAGCCGCGATCGATTATGTTCTTCAGGCGGCTCGCGGACTCCAGGCCGCTCATCTTGCGGGGATGGTTCATCGAGATGTCAAACCGGCGAACCTGCTGCTTGATGCAACCGGTGTTGTGAAAGTTCTGGACCTTGGGCTGGCACGCCTGTCGGATCCTCCCAGGGGAACGCAGTCCTCTGAACTGTCGGGTTCCGGATTTGTTGTGGGAACACCCGATTTCATGGCCCCCGAACAGGCCGAGAATCCTACAGCGGCTGATACAAGATCGGATGTTTATTCGCTCGGATGCACTTTGTTCTTTCTGCTGACCGGGCGAGCCCCCTACGATGGCAGTTCGCCCGAGAGAAAACTGTTCGCGCATCGAGAACATCCGATTTCCGACTTACGTGAGATCCGCGAAGACGTGCCTTCGTCTTTGTCAGAGCTGTTTCAAAAGATGGTGGCTAAGAATCCGGACGATCGTCTTCAAGACATGACGAGTGTCATTGAGGCTTTGCAATCGATTGAGATTCAGGAGACTCGTCGACCTGAAGAAAAGGAGCATCCTTCGCAGTTATTGGACAGCTCCACGCCACCGAATCCTGAAGGTGATGGTACACCATCGAATGGCGGGACAATCGCTGATGTTGTTAAGCAGGAGGCTGCAAGTCGTCGCCACCGGATTGGTCAACTGACACGGTGGCTCTTGTTGATGATATTGCCGATTGTCGCCGGGGCATTGATTGTGATCAAAACCAGGTCGGGGCGGCTTATCGTCGAAATCGATCCCGCAGACTTCACTGTTGTGGTAGAGGACAAGAATGGCAAGGTCGAGATCACTCGCCGCGGCGGACAAGATAAAGTCACTCTGACTGTTGAACCGGGCGAGCATCGAATCAAAGTCACGAAGGAAGGCTTCACTGCCTACGCGGAAGAATTTCAAATGACGTGGTGGGGGCGTCATACAATCAAGGCGAAGCTTGAGCCACTTTCTGCCACGGCTTCCACCGATGCGGCTATCGTACGTGATCCTGAATTTGTGTCATGGCTCAGGGATGTTCAGTCGCTTTCGGCCGAGAAGCAGCTCTCTGCTGTCAGCAGAAAACTGGTCGAACGGAATCCCGGGTTCGATGGGAGTCTTGTCTGGGCAATCACAAATGAACCGCCGCGAATCGAAAATGGTGTTGTCACTGGCATGCAGCTCTCAACTGCCAGTTTGTCGGATATCTCTCCTTTACGAGCCCTCGTCGGCCTGCAGGATCTGAATCTGAACAGCGGCATTCTTGCGGATCTGTCGCCCCTTCAGGGGCTGCGACTCAAGAAGCTGAATGTCGCCCAGAATCAAGGTGTTCGTAACCTTTCCCCGCTGAGAGGAATGCCTCTGCAATTCCTGAACCTGCAGGGAACAGGTGTGACGGACCTCTCACCGATCAGAGACCTTCCTCTTGAGGAGTTGAGTCTTCGAGAAACGTCTGTGACAGACCTCGAGCCGTTAAAAGGAATGCGGCTGATAACTTTGGACTGCCACAGAACTCAGATTTCCGACCTGTCGTGCCTTGAGGGAATGCCGCTCAGATCCTTTTCAGCGCCAGCGAATACTTCCGGCCTCGAGGCAATTCGCAATCTGCGTCTGACGACCTTTGAGATCGAAAGCAGAACGTGTTTCGATTTGTCACCAATTCAGGAGATGCCGCTGGAGCGTCTGAGTCTGCTCCTGCCGATGGTCTCCGATCTAAAACCGCTGGCCGGAATGAAGCTCATCGAGGTGACCCTCACCTCGGACGCAGTCACAGACTTGACGCCGTTGGTTGGTATGCCTTTGGAGAAGCTCTCCCTCGACGCCACCTCTGTGACCGACATTTCGCCACTGAAAGACTTGCCGCTGATAAGAATTTCGATATCAGTCGCAGCAGACGCGAACCTCGAAGTGCTCCGTTCGATCAGGACCCTGCAATTCATCAACGACAAGCCTGCGGAACAGTACTGGAGCGAGTTCGGGAAGTGTACGCCTTGAATGCCGCTTTCCGTAGCGTGGGCTTCAGCCCACTTCTCATGCGATATGTCTTACCGCGAGACGATCAGACCTTCTGCTAAGCAAAATGAGTGCGTTCATGTTTCTCTTCTCCCGCGATCTAACGCCTTATGCTCTGCGATGTCTGTGGTGAAAGCGAGGCGCGAAAAGTGGGCTGAAGCCCACGCTACGGGGACCATGGGAATGGCGTGGACTTAAGCTTGATTTGCCACAATGGGGCTTGTCCGCATGGAGCAATGATCTCAACCAGCGACGAAGGTTATTCCGCGAAGTCACGCCACTGCGGAGCTTGTCTCCGCGGGGCGATGATCAACAGAATCACGGCTCCATGCGGGCGAGCCGCGATGGTGGCCGCCGGTGGTCATTGACTGTACTCTGGTCTCGATCATGGCTCGACGGGGACAAGCCCGCGTCGAGGCTCCGACACTGGTGTTCCTTAAGTACGCGACATTGGGGACCATGGGAATGCATGAAACGAAAAGAGCGGGCTGAATAGCCCGCTCCGTGAATTCTGCAGCCCGATAACTTACGCTGATGCGGCTTCGCTGCCGGAGTTCAGGCACTTGTCAATCTGGCGAACTGCCTGGCGAAGGCGCTGGCTGTTTTCGACGATCGCGAGACGCAGGAAGCCTTCGCCTTCGGAACCGAATCCGCGACCGGGGCTGACGGCGACTCCGCCTTCATTCAGAAGCTTCATCGCGAACTCGATTGAGCCCATCTTCTTCCATGGCTCTGGGATTTCTGACCAGACGAACATGCCGGCTTTGGGCACGATCGGATTCCAGCCGATGCGGCGAAGTCCGTCGCACAGGGCATCGCGACGAGTCTGATATTCGGCCGCCATCGTGTCGATCGCCGAATCACAATGTCGCATGGCCACAATGGCCGCGATCTGGATTGGAGCAAAAATCCCGTAGTCGTAGTAGCCCTTGATGGTCGCGAGTGCTCGGACCATTTCACGATTTCCGCAGCAGAAGCCGATACGCCAGCCAGCCATGCTGTAGCTTTTGCTCATCGAAGTCAGCTCCACGCCGACATCGATCGCACCCGGAGTTGCCAGAAAGCTCGGTGCCTTGTAGCCGTCGTAGCAGACGTCCGCGTAAGCGAAGTCGCTAATGACGAGGAAGTTGTGCTTCTTAGCCAGTCGAACCAGCTCGACAAAGAAGTCCTGCTCGATCACGGTCGACGACGGATTGTGAGGAAAGTTGACAACGACAACTTTGGGTTTCGGAACAAGATGTTCGCAGGTGTAGGCAATGTTGCGAAGGAACTTCTCTGGATCTCGCACATCCAGAGCAATCACGTTGCCGGACGCCAGCATCACCGAGTACACGTGAATCGGAAAGGATGGAGCCGGCACAATCGCGGTGTCGCCTGGTCCCATCAGAGCCAGGCACATATGGCTGAAGCCTTCTTTGGAACCAAGACAGGCCAGCACTTCATCGTTCGGATCGAGCCGCACGCCGTATCGCTTGAGATAACGTGCGGACACTTCTTTGCGAAGATTGCCGATGCCGTTGGAAACGGAGTAACGATGATTGCGAGGATCAGCCAGAGCTTCTTCGATCTTCTTGACGATCAACGGATCCGGCGGGTCGGTCGGATTGCCCATGCCGAGATCGATAACGTCAACGCCGGCGACTCGCAGTTGGTATTTTCGCTTATTGATGGCCGCGAACAGATAGGGCGGCAACCGGCGAACTCGATCAGCCACCGGAATTGTGAACGGATTGTCTTCAAACAGGACTTCTGATTCGCTGCGCATGGTTCGTTTCCGAGAATCGGTTCGTTGGCGCGTCCCGATCAGTATGGGAGGACGCGGCCAACATTTGAATTGAGGGGTTCGGGGATTCTAGGGACACATCAGGTTCGCCGCGATGGCAGCTTTCAGGAACTTTTTCTGCCGCAATTCCTGAGAATTCCTGCCCACAAAAGACAAACAGCCCGGCATTCGCGAGGAATGCGGGCTGTTTGTCCCGAAACAGGAGACACGGTTGTTCGGGAGGTTGTTTTCCGGGGGGGGCGAAGAGAGCGTTTTCACCACAGAGGTCACGGAGAGCACAGAGGAATCACAGAAGCGGGAAGAGAGCGATATTTTTTAAACGCGGAGGTCGCTGAGGAACGCAGAGGTCAGCGTGTCTGGCTTTCCTCTGCGATTCCTCTTTGTGGACTCAGTGACCTCTGTGGTAAAACAAATCGTTCAGCTTGTCGTGACAGCACGGAGGGCTGACGCCCTGCCGCTCGCCTTTAGTAAGAGCTGTTGTTGTAAGAGCTGTAGCTGCCTTTTTCACCCTGAGCTGGGCTGTTGCAGGTGATGTCGCAGCTGTTGTCGCACTCATCCTGGAAGTCCAGATTTGTGCTGCCGACAACTTCGCCCTTCTTGCCGCTGCCCAGCGTGTAGTAGTAGGTCTGGTTGATGCTGCCCACAGCAGAGCCCAGGTCTTCCAGTTCTTCGTTGACGCCGTAGGACAGTTCTGTCAGGCCGACGATCATGCCGAGCACACAGATGGTGCCGACGAGGACCAGTTCAGCAGAAACTACGAAGCCGTTTTCATCGTTCTTCAGGGCGGTGATCAGGTTCATCGAATTTACTCCAGGTTATTGATTGAGATTTTGAATTCAGAGATTTGTGATTTGAGATCTCAAATTTGAAATTTGAAATGTCAGTGTTTAGTCTTCAGTGTTCAGTAACGAATGTTTCAGGCGCTCGCTTCTCGCCGCTAGTCTCTCGCGGCTTACTTCTACCCTGAGCTGGTGAGTCGCAGTTGATGTCGCAGCTGTTGTCGCACTCGTCCTCGAAGTCGAGATTTGTGCCGCCGACAACTTCACCCTCCTTGCCGCTGGCGAGTGTGTAGTAGTAGGTCTGGTTGATATTTCCGATGGCTGAGCCGACGTCTTCAAGTTCCTGATTAACGTTGAAGCTCAGTTCGCTCAGTCCGACGATCATGCCGAGGACGCAGATGGTTCCAACCAGAACCAGTTCCGCAGAAACTACAAAGCCGTTTCGTCATTCTTCAGTGCATTCAGAATGTTCATCGTTCGTCTCCTGTATCGTTGTGGTGAAACTCAGTTTCGGGTGAGTCTCACACTTGTCTGTCTTAGCTGGTCACTTTGATCAGCGTTGATGCAGGAGATGTAAAGCAGGCTGTATGCCAAACATGATTGGCGCGCAAAGAAAAATATTCTGCATCGGCTTTTGAGTGCCATAAGGCCATTAATAGTAACGGGTTACGTAAATCTGTTTCGGCGGAACGGATGTTTACATTCTGTTAATGGTCCGCCGAGCAAAGATGCCGAAAGTCAACATGGGTCGGCAGGGTTTCCACGGGCGATGATGTCAACTCGTGTGTGCAACCACTTGAGGCGAGAGCAACAGAAGTGCATCAAATGTTGCTCTGCTGCCATGCCCTACGTAACCGTCATAATGGTTCGTAACGCTGTTCCTTTGAGCCGTCGTTGACCATCTCAGCGCCACCGGTAGCATCCAGAAGCCGAACGGGATTGCGGTACCAGTGAATGGTGAGTGCCTGTCAGGGAGGATGAGATGGCGGAAAGTACTTCGCGAGTGGAGTCGAAGCTGTTTGTGCTCGACACAAACGTCATCCTTCACGACGCTCAGCTGTCTGCGAAACTTCGAAGAGCCCGACGTTGCCGTCCCGATTACGGTTCTTGAAGAACTGGATCGCTTCAAGAAGGGCAACGAAGACATCAACTTCCAGCGAGAGCGTTCCTGAGACGCCTCGACGAACTGACCGGGATGTCCTTTCCTCTGACGGCACTTCGCTGGCCTGGGACTTGGCTCCTGTTCGTGTTGTGATTAAAGCTTCACATCAACAGCGACTCAAGGAAGCGTTCCTTGAAGACTGTCCGGATCACAGAATTCTGGACGTTGCTCTGACGCTTCAGCAGGATGAATCTCCGCGGCCCGTTGTTCTTGTCACCAAAGACACGAACCTGCGAATGAAGGCTAAGTCGCTGGGCCTTACTGCTCAGGACTACAGCACCGACAAAGTGGAGAGCATGGACAAGCTCTACACTGGGAAGCGAGCTGGTCGAAGGTCTGGGCAGTGGCGTGCCGGATGAATTCTTTTCCGGGGAACGGTCATGTTCCGGCCGAACATCTGACGGCTGTTTCTGATCCGATCGCCAACGAGAACTTTGTTCTGCGAAACGGTTCGAAATCGGTACTCGCAACCTACAAACCTCATGAAAAATCATTTGTCCGAATCGACAGGATTTCAGCGTCGTGGGTTCATCCGAGAAACTCGGAACAATCCTTTGCTCTGCAGGCCTTGCTGGATGACAACATCAAACTCGTCACATTGACGGGTAAAGCCGGATCGGGAAAAACACTTCTCGCACTGGCGGCCGCATTGGAGCGAAAGAGCCATTACCGTCAGATCCTGTTGGCTCGTCCTGCTGTACCGCTCAGCAATCGAGACCGATTTCTGCCGGGCGATATTCAGGCCAAGCTTGATCCCTACATGCAGCCGCTTTATGACAACATAGCCGTGATGCAACAGCCTCTGGCCGGAAACTCGGCACTCAGGTCGCCCAAGGTCCAGGACCTATTGGCCGAATCACCTTGAAGTCACACCGCTGGCTTATATCCGTGGCCGCAGTTTGCAACGCGTATTCTTCATCGTGGACGAAGCGCAGAACCTGACGCCTCATGAAATCAAGACGATCATTACACGCGCCGGCGAAGGCACGAAGATTATCTTCACCGGCGACATCCAGCAGATCGATCATCCCTATCTGGATTCACTGTCCAACGGATTGAGCTTTCTGATCGACCGAATGGTTGGCCAGCCCCTGTTTGCTCACGTCACGCTCGAGAAAGGCGAACGAAGTGAACTGGCTGAACTGGCAAGCAACTTGTTGTAAGGGGCATCATTTCGCATTAAGTGATCTTGTTTACCGCCCAGCCGGAGGCGCCGGCTTTCATACAGACCGTCGCCTCCAGCCTCGCAGTAAACGATATTCTCTACGGCGAGCGTTTTGAGAACACAAACCCGTCGCGAGCTGCATCGATCGTGATGATATCTCCGGCAGTATAATGTCCGGCCAGCAATTCGTTCGCCAGAGCATTCTGCAGTCTCTGCTGGATCACTCGCTTCAATGGACGCGCCCCGTAAGCTGGATCGTATCCTTCGTTGGCCAGCAGAGTTTTGGCTTCGTCGGAAACCTCCAGCTTGTAGCCGTTCTTTTCGAGCTGATCGTTCAGCTTCTTGAGCTGCAGGTCCACGATCTCGCGAATTTCATCGCGGCCAAGTGGATGGAACACAATCACTTCGTCGACACGATTCAAAAACTCCGGCAGGAAGTGTTTGGTCAGAGCATCCATGACTCGATTATGGATCTCTTTTTCATCCGCTTGTCCGTGTAACTCCTGAATCGCCTGGCTGCCAATGTTGGACGTCATGACGACGATCGTATTCGTGAAATCGACCGTGCGCCCCTGACTGTCGGTCAGTCGACCATCGTCAAGCAACTGCAACAGGATGTTGAACACGTCCCGATGAGCTTTCTCGACTTCGTCCAGCAGAATTACGCAGTATGGATTACGACGGACGGCTTCTGTCAGTCGGCCACCCTCTTCGTATCCCACATAGCCCGGAGGAGCACCGATCAGGCGTGCCACGCTGTGACGCTCCATGAATTCGCTCATGTCGATGCGAACCATGTTGCGTTCATCATCGAACATGAAGTTTGCCAGCGCTTTACACAGTTCTGTTTTGCCGACACCGGTTGGGCCGAGAAACATAAATGAGCCGATCGGACGATTGGGGTCACCCATTCCCGAGCGAGCTCGGCGGACCGCATTCGAAACCGCTTCGACGGCTTCATGCTGATTGATCATCCGCTTGTGGATTTCGTCTTCCATCCGCAGCAGTTTCTCACGTTCACCCTGCATCATGCGTGAGACCGGAATGTTCGTCCACAGGCTGACGACCTTGGCGATGTCTTCGTCGGTGACCTCTTCACGCAGCAGACGATTGTCTTTGTTCGCGTTCAGCTCGGCTGATTTGGCTTCGACCACCTGCAGTTGTTTTTCCGCCTCCTTGAGTTCCTGCTCCGTACGCTGAGCTTCGACGAAATCTTCGTTGCGAAGCGTTTGTTGAGCACGTGAAAAGGCCTGCTGAAACGAGGTTCTCAATCGTTCGATGTTTTCCTTGAGCGGTTTGATTCCCGACAACGCCTGTTTCTCAGCTTCCCAGCGCGACTTGAGCTGATTGGTTGTCTCTTCACGTTCTGCGATCTGACGCTTGAGTTCGTGCAAACGCTCTTTGCTTTCTTCGCTGGTTTCCTTTTCCAGAGCGGCGGCCTCGATCTGCATGCGAGTCAGGCCGCGAGTGGCCTCGTCGATCTCCACGGGCATTGAGTCGATCTCCATGCGGAGTCGGCTGGCGGCTTCGTCCACAAGATCGATTGCTTTGTCTGGCAGAAAGCGATCGCTGATGTAGCGATCTGACAAAGTGGCGGCTGCGATAATCGCATCGTCGGTAATCCGAACGCCGTGATGACTTTCGTAACGATCCTTGAGCCCTCGCAGGATCGAAATCGTGTCCTCAACGTTTGGCTCCTGCACAACGACAGGCTGGAATCGACGTTCCAGAGCCGGGTCCTTTTCGATGTGCTTGCGATATTCATCAAGCGTCGTAGCGCCAACGCAGTGCAATTCACCACGAGCGAGGGCCGGTTTGAGCAGGTTGGACGCGTCCATCGCTCCTTCGGCATTGCCCGCGCCCACGACGGTGTGCAGTTCATCAATGAACATGATGATCTGACCATTGGAACCCTGGACTTCCTTCAACACGGCCTTCAGTCGATCTTCGAACTCACCGCGATACTTCGCTCCAGCCACCAGAGCGCCCATGTCGAGAGCGAAGACACGCTTGTTCTTGAGGTTCTGCGGGACGTCGCCCAGCACGATGCGGTGAGCAAGACCTTCGACGATGGCCGTCTTGCCGACACCCGGTTCACCGATCAGTACGGGGTTGTTCTTGCGGCGGCGCGAAAGAACCTGAATGACTCGCCGGATCTCCGTATCGCGACCGATCACAGGATCGATTTTTCCTTCGCGAGCCAACTGGACAAGATCTTTGCCATACTTGTCGAGCGCCTGAAATTTGTCTTCGGGGTTTTGATCCTGCACGGTCTGTCCTCCTCGAATGGATTTAACGGCTTCCTGCAGATCTGATTCTTCGATTCCGTTGAGCTGCAGAAGTCGCTTGGCCTGGTCTTCAACCTGAGTCAAGGCGATGAGCAAGTGCTCCGTTGAGGTGTATTCATCCCCCATGGAGTCGGCTTGTTTCTTCGCGGCCGTCAGGACCTTCATCGCCTCCGTGCCTGCGCCGATTGGCTCATCGTTCGGTGGGTACTGTGGCAAGCGCCCCAGTTCACCGTCGACCATTCTCTGCAGCTGAGGGATCTTGACGTTCATCTTCTGCAGAATGGACGTCATCAGACCGCCCTCTTCATCGAGCAGCGACTTCAGCAGGTGCAGGGGGCGAAGAAACTTGTGGTTTCTCTTCTCTGCAATCTCCTGAGCGCGCTGGATGGCTTCGGATGCTTTGACGGTCAGTTTTCGAGGATCAAAGGCCATGATAGGAAACTCCGTAAGACAGACCCGCGGATGCGGAAAGAAGGGACCGCCTGAAGGAAGGAAGCAAACATGTGCCCAGATGGCTCATGTCAGCCTGTTTGTGCGGCGGAAAACGTCCTGTGCAGTTTTCGTGCCTGTCAAAATGATCCTTCTTCCCGATCAGGCGGGCTGAGTGGGCGTCAGAGCGTTCGAAAGTCGAATGAGATGTTCTTTTCGCTTGCCAGTCAGGGATTGGCGGCTGTAAGTTTGCCCAACGAAAGCGGCAAAATGGACGTACCAACCTGTCGCGGACTCATTGCGCGCCTGCTGAGGCGGGTTCCTTATCCTGTTGACCTGAGAGATTTTTCGCGTGACCGGCGACGAACAGACCAACGAAGAACTGAAGAAATCCGACGATTCCTCCAGCACGGGCAGCACTTCCAACTCCGCGAATTCGCCCGGGGCGCCTGCCCCGGTTGCTAAATCTGTCTTCTCGGACGATTTTGACGATCCGGCGCGAAGAGACCCGGAAGACGAACTGCCGGACGAAGAACCACTGACGCCCGAGCTGGTGGAAGAAGAAGCAATCCGTGGCGACTTTATGCTTCGCTGGGCGGCCATTTTCCTTGCCGTGTTGATGGCATTCAGCCAAATCAATGATACGAAGCCTCTGGTCCTCATTCGGTCGGGAGATGCCATGAGAGCTAATGGCTTTCTGCCATCTCGAGTCGATCAGTTCTCAATGACCATGGACGGACAGTCCGTCGCAAATGTGAGTTGGCTATTCGACCACCTCGTCAGCCTGTCATGGCTGGTCGGGGGAGATAAGGGTCTGACAGTTCTGAAGGCACTTCTGGCGGGGATCTCGGCGTTTCTGCTTGTGCGGATATCGATCCCGGGAGTTTCCAGCTGGTGGACTTCGATCTGCGCGGTTTTTGCGATCGTGGCATGTTCCACAGACTTTATGCCGGTTCCGGAACTCATCACGGTACTCGGCATGACGCAAACGATGCGACTTCTGGTTAAACATCGTCTTGGTAAAGCCGAAGGGCTCATTTGGAAGCTGCCGGTGTTAATCGCCATTTGGTGTAACTTTGATTCGCATGCCTGGGTTGGCGCGGGTGTTGTCTTTGCTTACGCAGTTGGATCAGCAATTTCGGGACGGATAGCAGCACGGAAGCAGTCACTGGCGGCCGTTGCAGAACAGAAGACCCTGCTTCTCCCGGCACTGCTGGGAGTTGTGGCGCTTCTGGTCAATCCATTTCATATCAACTCATTGCTGGCCCCGCTGACGACTTATTCGACGGAATATCCCGCTATGGCGGCTCAGCGAAAGCTAACGACCGATGCGGCTCGTATTCGCTTCGATGGACGCGTCGACTTCTTCTCAATCCTTAACCCGGATGCCGTTCAGCTGTTTGACCATTCTCATGTGGCCGGTATTGCTCTGTTGCTTATGGCGGCGGTAGTTCTTCTGCTTGCCAGAAGCACGAGAGACCTTGGCTTCCTGATGGTCTTTCTGTTCGTGTTGTTGTTGTCCCTCATCGCAGCCCATGAGCTCCCGGCAGCTTCGATTGCTGCTGCGGTTATCGCGGGTATTGTCGCTCAGGACTGGTATCGTCGATCGTTCAATATGCAGTATTCGACCGATAGCCGAGAACTGATGTTTTCCCGAGGTGGGCGTGCTGCCACAGTTCTTGGGCTTGCAATGATCGGCTTCTGTGTGGTTGCATCGAGGTTGCCCGGGGCGGTCCCACTGGGATTTGGTTTCGATAAAGAAACGCGAGTGACCATTGATACGTTCAGGGAGCAGCTTGAGGAGCTGGACCCCGAGGCGAAGATCCTGCACACGCTGGTGGAGCAGGGAGATATGTTGATCTGGAGTGGTCGAAAGAGCTTTGTTGACAGCCGCGTGACACCCTTTGGTCGTCGAGATGATCTGACGTCTGTGTTCGGAAAACATGGCGCTGTGCTCGACTCGATGTTGCTTGTTCGGGCGGATTCAGAGCCACCGACGTCCAGCGATCCGAAAGAGAAGGAGGCTCTTGCGAAGCAGCATTTTGACCGTTTGGCACTGGCTCAAAAGGCACTGGATGAGTACAGGATTTCGCACATCATTACTCGGCTCGCGCCGCCCGGTCCGGCTGACTTTACTTCGGTCAGGAACCTGACTGAGACAGGCGGATGGCTGCGAATCAGTGTTGGGCCCTCTGCCGCCATCCTGGAGCGGATGACAGCGACAATGACTCAGGCTAAGGCGGAGAAAATCGCGTTCAATTTGCCACGTCTGGCATTCAGAGACAGCGACCTTCCGTCGGCCAGTCTGCGTCAGGTGGCGACGGCTCCCAGCTTTTATGAGAAGCACGTTTATCGAACCCGCAAGGCTTCAGGTCCGAATCGACGAATGGGCCTGCATTATCTGAAGATTGCAAGCACGGAGTCACAGGCTCCATTTGTGCTGTCGGCGCTGAATCTGGCGATTCGACATTTGAACCTGTCACTGAATGAGACTCCGGATGATCTTGAAGTCTACAACGCGCTGGGGCAGTGCTATGCGATGACCCGTGCCATTGAGCAGATGCTGCAGGGAGAAACTGCGAGTCAGCGAATCGGTCAGATTCGGTATCTTCAGGCCGTTATGGCGTTTCGTCAGGCGACGGTCATCGAGCCGTCGGATAAATCTGCATGGCAAAGCCTTCATGAATTGTACATGCAGAGGAACCGGCTTGATCTTGCGTTGGAGTGTCTTGAAACGTGGCTGAAGCTGGAGGATGAAGTACCTCAGGGAAGTGGTGATGAATATGAAGACCAGATTACCGGTCTTTATCAGCGAAGAACGGAACTCAAGGAGCAGATGACTCAGTCCGAGGAACAGCTGAAGACGTCCATTGAACGGCAGCTGGAGGGAGTCAGGAAACAGAAGGAAGCAGAAAAGTCAGCGAAAGAAAGCAGTGGAGAAGCAAAGACGGCCGACGAGGCTGCTGCGGAAGAGTCGATGGAAGTTGTAATTACAGCGATGAGCTACAGCAACGCGGGTCAGCCTCGAAAAGCCCTTGAATCCATCAGAGGGCAGTCGGATACGATGCGGGCGAATCCTTTGGGAAGTATTCTTCTGGGACAGCTTCTCCTTGAAGCGGGTGACCTCGAAGAAGCGCATCGAATGTTAAGTCTCATGAGTCAGGAGGCTCTTAAACAACCTGAAGTTCTCGGTGGAATTGACTGGCAACTGTATACGGGAATTTCGCAGCTCGGGATCGGTGACTATCCCTCAGCTGACGAAACATGGAAGTCTCAACTGAATCTGTTGGATCGGCAGATCACCTCCGGGCAGGCGTACGGGAGCGTCCTGTATTCTCTGCCATTAATTGCGGATGCGAATTTAGCAGTCAATGAAGTGTTACCCGTTTGGCCTTTTCGAAATTGCACGATGTCGGGTGAGGTGGTCAAAAGCATGAATGAAGGCCGAGCTGAAATCAGTCTGCTCCTCGGTCTGATCCAATTGGAGGAAGGTAATCTGGAAAAGGCCAGAAAATCGCTCTCTCGGATAATTACGGAGTATGGCAGCACGCAGGCATCAGGGCTGGCTACGCTGTATTACAGCATGATGGACGAAAAGGCACGGAGTCTTTTCGAGCAGCATTCATCAATGGTGTGGGAGGAATTCGAATATCCGGGAGAAGTCGTTCCTGCTGTTGAGGGAGAAGCCTCCTCCACGAAACCGCCAATGAGTGATCTGCTCCCTCGTGATGGCGGCAACAATTCGACAAGCCAGCCAGGTGGAACACCGAGACAGTAATGTCGGCTTTACCAGCATGGAGCCTTGAGGCGGTTGATCTTCTGTTTTTCGTGCTTCATGCCGTGTTGATCCTGTTCAACCTGACCGGCTGGATTTGGAATCGCACTCGCCATGCGCATTTGCTTTGTGTTCTGACGACTCTGTTTTCGTGGTTCGTGATGGGGGCATTCCACGGAGTTGGCTACTGCCTTTGCACGGATTGGCACTTTCAGGTTCGGCGCCGATTGGGGCTGCCAATCTTCGGTCACTCGTTTTTGCAGCTCGCCGCGCAAGTTTGGTTTGGAGTCAATCTCAGCCAGACCGCATCAGATCTGCTTGCAGGAGGCGGTTTGTTATTGATCGTGGCGGGAATGATCATCGTGAGGGTTCGGCAACGATTACACCAAACGCCTCGGGGACCATGAATCATTCTGGCGGAACAGCTAAAGTTCGTCAGCATTCGCTGCGGGATAGATATGACATCGAGTCACGGAACCTGGTTCTCTGACGATCCTGCACACAGAAAACAATCACCTCACAGGTCAACACTGCAGATGAATAATCATGGAACCGCTTCAACACCTGAACCCATTTCGCGAATGGGGAAGAGTCACACGAGCAACTCTGTGATGACCTGGCTGCAACTGATGAGGCTGCCGACTGTTTTCACAGCGCTGTCAAATATTCTTTGCGGATTTCTCATCACGCACCGAATTCCGCACCTCAAGGTGGCACAGCTGCCAGTACAGAAAGAACTTTGGCTGCTGCTGCTGTCGACCTCAGGGCTGTATCTCGGTGGAATGGTGTTGAACGATGTCTTTGATGCCAAGACAGACTCAGTGGAACGTCCCGAGCGACCGATTCCCTCGGGACGCATTTCATTGCGTTCCGCCGCAATCTTTGGAAGCCTGCTGATGCTGACCGGGGTCCTGGCTGCTGCGGCCGTGGGGACGCCAAGTCTGGTCATTGCTGTAATGATTGTGCCCTGTGTACTCGCCTACAATGGTTTTCTGAAAGCAACGATTGCTGCACCGTTGGGTATGGGTAGCTGCCGGTTTCTCAATCTGATGCTCGGCGCCAGTGCCGTTTCCGACCTGAGCGCACTCTGGCAAGCCTTGCCGATGGCTGTTGCCGTGGCCCTTGGGATCTACATTGTTGGGGTCACTGTCTTCGCTCACAATGAGGCCGGGCAGAGCAGGCCCGCATTACTCGTGTGTGGTTTAATCATTTTGTCCAGCGGCATTTGCCTTGATGCCTGGGCCATCAGTCAGTATGGAACATCTGAGAACGCTGTCAGTGGAAGTCGAATGGCGTTACTTATTTTGTCATTGAATCTCCTGATGAGAGCCGCTGCCGCAGTGCCCTCCGGGGCTCCTCGCCGAATTCAGCAAACCGTCGGCCTGATGTTACTCTGCATCATTTTTCTTGATGCCATCATCGTCTTTGCGATGACTGCTGACGCAAAGCTGGCGGCTCTGGTCATCATGCTTGTTGCTCCGGCTTCATTGTTGCGCAGAGTGATCCCGATGAGTTGAAGATGAAAAGAGGTGTCGTCTCGCAATCAATTGCAAGAACGATATAGGCTGGAATCAAGGGTTAATCCGGCCGTCAAATTCTGTCGAGGCTTTCACCGATCTTTGACGTGAAGTCGATCAGTTTGTCGTTGGCAGACGTGAAGAACCAGTCAATGTCACTATTCCCGATCAACCGATCTGCTGCCCCTTTGTCATTTGCAACGCTGCCACTATTCAGCTTGAATTGGTTATTCAGACCGATTCCTTTGCGGAGATTGCCGACGCGGGTCGCATGACTGCGCGAGGAACGCCATTCAGAAAGAACTGCACGCAAGGCAATCGGAGTTCTGCTGAAGGCACTGTTACCGCCGATCAGGAGATCATTCCCTGAAGAGCCATCGAGGGAATCACTTCCGTCGCCGCCAACGACGACATCGTGTCCTGACTGCCCTGTCAGGCTGTCGTTGTCCGCGCCGCCGATCAGCAGATCATTCCCCTGTCCGCCGTCGAGAGAATCTTTTCCCGAGTCACCGTACAGTTCGTCATTATCGGCCTCGCCCGACATGCTGTCATTCCCTGCTCCCCCGATCAAAACATCCCGGCCATCACCGCCAAACAGCCGATCGTTTCCGTCGCCACTCAATAGTTGGTCATCTCCCGCATAGCCAGTCAACCGGTCATTGCCGGGGCCGCCTGAAAGCAGATCGCCGACCGGGCTGCCTCTGAGGACATCATGGCCATTTCCTCCAACGACTGTTGCAGGACCGGATCCTGCCAGCATCGTGTCGTTCCCATCATTTCCAAAGATTTCAACCGGCACATTGACAGATGGGTCGACAACTCCCCAGTCATTTCCTGCGAGCAGTCGGAGTACGATTCTGCGAACATCACTTGCGGAAAAGTTATTGCTGATTGTCCCGCGGTAGTTCTGGACAGTAACAAGAGTTCGTCCTGCAGACTGCTTCACAACAACTGAATCTTTGGCTGACGTGCCAAGAATCGTCAGCAGTCCATCCCTCGTTAAAGTTGCCGCTTTGACGGAAACATCGACGGCAGGCATGACGGTCACTGTTATGGTCTGCTCAGCGATTCCGCCTGCCGTGTCGCTTCCCCTGAGTCTGATATGGGCCACACCCGCCTGGTTCTCGTCGGGGAAGAACCCCAGCCGGAACTTTCCGTTCCCGAGTTCCACGATTGAAATGGAACCATCCGGGAAAAGCTGCCTGTTGTCGGACGTTGCTTCCAGCAATACAGTTCCGGCTCCGGCGTTCTGCCGAGTCAGGGTTACCATCACATTTGTAAGGAAGTCGTTCTGATTCAGGATCTGGTCAGGCACTTCCACAAACAATGGTGGTAAGGGAATGTGCAGAATTTTATCCAGCGTTTTCGCATCGGCGTGACCATCGCTCGTGACAAGCTGACGCCCCGTTAAATGACCTGCTCCAGCTTCATGCAGGTCATGGGATATGGTTCCATTCGCATAAACCTTCCATTCCGTGATTAATCGCGCAAGCTCTGCAGGATCTTTCGCACGCTTTGCGACCTCCTTCTCTTCCTTGATGGTTGCTGCGATTACCACCGTCACATCATCAATGATTGTATTTAATCGGCTTCGGTTGATTGAGATGCTGAAGGCATGACTCGCGATCATTTCCTGCGCAAGCAATGCGGCTTCAAGGACAATGATTCTCAGTTGGGCGCGATTCTCAAGGTCAAATTTTCCAGGTTTAGAACGCAGCAATTGTCGAGCAACGGCGGCAAATGCGGCTTCACTGAAGATTCCTGAATAGTGCAGATTCTCGGAGGCTTGTCCTGCCAAACCTGCCAGTAGTCCCTCAATCTCAGTCACCACGGTGTTTACCATGTTTTCAGCAATGAGGACCGGAACCGCCAGCCTGTTCCCGTTCCTGGCCTGATCAAAATGAGCGAACGATGCAAGGTTGATTGAAGGGTCTATTCCGAAGGTGGACTTCACAATGCTGTGAGCGTAATCGACGGGCAGTGCCCCGCCGTTCCTCGCATTAAACAGAACCTTATCGAGTAACTGCAGGTCCAGATCAGTGACGCGACCATCACGGCTAATATCCAGTGACGTGTTTGCAGGATTTGACGTCCTCAGAGACAGATAAGTTGATCGGTCCAGTAAATTTACAAGGTGGTCATGGTTGAAATCGAACAGGCTGGTGCTGACAGGCCCCTGCACGATCACTTCCTCAATCGCGGTAAATGCGGTCAGATTACCGCGAAGACCAGGCGGCAACGCCACGTTATCTGTTTCTCGCAGTCCGGTGCTTGCATCCACGCCACCCTCGGTCCGAATCACGCCCTTATTGTTATTGAGATGATCAGGAATGAACAGTTCGTAATGACCGGAGGCATCAGTATGTGTGGACGGCTCAAAGGGATCCAGAACGAGATTGTTATTCGCATCGAACCATACAGTCGAACCTGAAATGGGCCCGGTCTGTACATTCCCCGACGTGTTGCTGCCGCGTGATCCGTTGGAGTTCAGTTTGAACTTAGCCAATTCGATGGTGGCCAGACGTTTTTCGTAAACAGTTGCCGAATAAAAGAAGAAGTCGACGTTGATCTCAGCTGCCAGGTAGGCATTAATCACGCCATGCAGATCGAAGAGATCTGCCGGATTGGTAGAGAGTTTCTGAACAATGTCGCTGCCACGAATTCGACCATCCGACGTTCCGGATTGTTCGCCCACATCGACCATATCGAGGCCAATGATGCCTTCCACTCCGCCTTTGACAAAGCCATTAACAATCCCGAGGTCCAGGCCGACGCCTGCTCCGATAAAAGCCTTGACAGTCAATTCATCCTTTTCAGCACCTGCTGCATTCCAGTCATTCAAATACAGTCCATCAAAGACCAGATACGACTTGTTAGCAGCAAAGTCAGTTTTTGACCACGCTTCAACACCGCTGGTATCAAACCCGATTGACAGATCTGTCTTGACATTGAATCCTCCCTCCAGAAGCCCGGCAATCGGCCCCCAGATCGAAAACTTGCGTTTAAGACTGAAGTCGAACTCAAAGTCCGGAATGTCATACGTCACCAGATTGACGTTAGATTCACCGGTAATCAAAGACAGGACGGTCGCAGGTTCAAACAGGTGAATCTGAAAACCATCAAGGGATTTCAGAGCATCATACTTCTTCTTGAATCGGCTGGACTTACCAGCCTGCTGATCGATCGCAGCCGCAGAAGTATTCGGCAAATTGGCTCGAGTCGGCGCAGTGCCGTCAGAACGCGTCGCACTGGAACGTGGTCGCGATGAAGAGTTGGCCGGATCGTCGCTGGCTGCACGCAGATCGCTCAGCGAAAAGTCGCCGAATTCCAGAAGGCTCTCTTCAGAACTCAGACTTTTATGCAGAGTGTCCACAAGATCGACAAGTTTGGAGATGTGATCTGCAAACTTGATCGCCTTGTCAATTTTTGAGGCGTTGCCGGGGCTGAGTTTCTTTGCGATCTCCAGCAGAGAAATTCCGGGCTTCCCGTCGCTCTCGAACATTCCCCTCATGCCCAGCAGACCTGGCAGGACCGTGTCAGCGTTCAGAGCTTTCACGAGAGGCTTGATCGGGTCAATCAGGTCATTGGCTGTTGACACAATCGGCGTGACAAACTTATTGATGAAAGAGCCAAGATCCAATGCCACATTGTTGAACGAGATATTCATCCCGTTGTCATTAGATTCTTCTGCATTGCCATAGTTGAACAGTGGCAGGCTGACTGCCAGGTCGAAATGCATACTCGGAAGCATGCTGCTTCCGTTGATGGTCGTATGAGTCTCCAGCCCCAGATTTGCGGCACCCTGAAACTGGTAGGTGAACAGCTCTGCCGCAGCGGCCCTGACCTGAGCGCCCTTTGTCGCATGTTCACTGCGATCGGCCTTGATGAATGCTGCCAGTTCGGCCAGTGTGAGCCGATTTCCATCGCTCGGCTGCAGGACAATCCTGTGTTCAGACACCAGTTTGTAGAACGCTGTCGCAACTGTGTGCTGATCGGTCGTGCTGACAGCACCTCTTTTCGCTCGAGTTTCCAGTTGCTTCATCAACGTGTCAGGAATGGAGGCAAATAAAGAATTGTTTGCATGATGAATCTTCGATACGAGTCGACCCAGATCTTCAAAGTTCAGAGTAGACGACTGTTCCGCGACTGGCTCCAGTGGCCGATCTTCATCATCCAGAGTCAGTTCACCGTTTCCATCCAGATCAATGAAGCGAACGCCGTCGACTGTAAGAACCGCGCGTGTGATGCCTCCATTAAACTGGCCAGGCTGCGTTTGAGTTCCCCCCAGATTAATCAGACGCCCATCACTGCTCGTGTTGGCCGTGTCAGAGGCAATTGTGATCGCTCCATCAGCCGCTGCTGCTGAGAAATTGGACTCGGACGTATCCATGACCGAGTTCCTGTTGAGATCAAGGAATACGGTTCCTCCCGTTCCTGCTCCGAGAACTAATTCGCTCGACTCCCGGATCCCATCCTGATTCAGATCCAGGAACGTCACACCGGCGCTGTCTTCGGAAAACACTTCCATGCTCAATTGAAAATCATCAAAGGAGTAGGAAATGAATTTCTCGCGGAGGTCCAGTCGACCATTCAGGTTCTGGTCGTAGAAGGCAACGCTCGTTCCCTGAACAAATTTACCTTCACCATCCTGAATGATGTCACCTTCCAGGGCACCACTTCGATTCTTGTCCAGCTTCTTGCGCAGGCGGCTGCTGATTTCTTCGGAGGCGTCCGCACGCTGATTGAAGTTGACATCCACGAAGAATTTTTGAGTTCTCGCGGCACCGGTCGTCAGAATCTTCAGCTCGCCTGGAAGGCTCGCATTGGTCGGTGAGAACCAGATTTCGCTGCTGTTTTTCTCACGGTCTGACATTGCAGACCAGGCCAACGTGAACGGATCCGCGTTGCGTCGTGAAATATTCAGCTTGCCGTCACGATTGGCATCCAGATATACGATGGTGCGATTGCCGAGGGTCTTTCTGCGGTAGACGCCTTCTTTCCGAATCAGTTCCGCTTCATCAAATGAAGCCGACCTCGCACCGCCAGTATTCCAGTTGGCGTGCGCAGCCTCTTTCAGGACCGGATCCGTTTCATTGGCCAGAATGATCGGGAAGTTCTCTGATTTGCCCTGGGAATCGATACCCACCCATGGCTCTGCGACAGTTCTTGAGATGAACTGCTGATCTCCTGAACTGTTTGTGTCAATTCATCCGTCGTGATTCGTATCTTTGCCCACGTCATGGATGAAGGAATCCTCGATGAAGTCATCCCCGTTGATGTCAAAGAAGTTGACAGTCGCTCAGGTTGTCGAAAGGTCATTCAGTGACATCAAACGTGATTCCGAGCTCCATGCGATTATCCCGGCATCGTCCTTAAAGCTGACCTGCAGGAAACCAATTGAGCCAAGTCCTGTGAAAAGGTTCTCCGGGTTGTCAGGAGTCGCTCCTTTGCCTTCCAGTTTGAGCTTCGCGCCCATATGAATTGCGGTATTGCCCGCGTCGAGAAAGAAACCGAACTGCTGGTTCCAGCCAAATCCCAGCGTCAGGCCAAATTCCAGCACGGCGCTGGCTTTTCCCTGAGTCTGAAACTTGATTCCCAGCGCATCGAGCCCCAGGTCTGCGGAAAGATCAAATTGGCCGACGACAATCGATACCGACTTCAAAAACAACGCTGACTTCAGTGTCATTTTGCCAGGGTAACTTCCACCCGGTCCAGAATGCCCCGATCAACCAGGGCTGAAAGAGCATACTGCCAGACTCTTGAACTTGTTGACCGTCAGATCCTCGACATTGGCCAATGATTCTTCAACGGGTTTCTCAAAGTCTTCAAAGACATCACTGACCCCCGGCAATTCACCAATGTTGCCCAGGACCGGAACCTCAAGTCCCAGCAGACTGTCCTGTAACATTCCAGAACCACTGCGGATTCCTTCAGGCGTATCGCCGACATCCGGCGGTGTCTTCAATAGACCTGAACAGGTACGGCCAGCCCATCGGTCCATCATTGCTCGTGACCGCACGCGGTTGATCGGGTCTGATGCCATTCACCAGGCTCAGCTTTGTTATTTTGCGGAGCCGTAATTCAGACTGTCTGCAGCTGAAACCAGTTCGCCGGCGTAAACACCAGTGATGCTGCTGATGTCGTCGAGAGACTGTTAACGGGCTCAGCGTGATGGTCGTTTCGGCGTGCAGATCGATCTAACTTTCAAGTCAATGGAGCCGTTGCTTTTCTTTTCCAGTCCTGAAACGATCAGACGCTGCAGTGTATGCCAGATTTCCCTCCAGCGGATTTCCTGCAGCATCCACAAGGTCGGGGCCGCTGCCAGGGATCGCTTAAAGCTCGCGGTGGCCGCTGTATTTCCATTCGCACCCTGAATAGGCAATGACCTTGAGACTGCGTGGACTGCGATGCCATCGAGATCAGGACAGCCGCATCAAGAACTGCAGTCAGCCCTTGTCGGTGACATAAACGGAATCAAGCACGAGATCCAGAGTCTCCGGAACGCCAGCAGTACCAAGGGTATATGTCGTGTGGTCAAAAGATTTAGAGGTTGATGAGGCCGGATCAAAAATCTTCAGGCCTCCTCCGGGCGTCAATGTGACCGTGACATCTTGCTGAGGCTCTGAGGTCAACGCCACCTGGAAAGTTGCTTCATCGCCCTCTGACAGAGTCGTGTGTTGCCCATCTCGATAACCTGCAGTCCAGGCGTGTCATCATCGTAGATCGTCATAACTGACATGGTGCGATCGGGATCCAGGTCAGCAGTACTGTGACCGGCGGATCCCTGTCGATCCACGGAAGGCTTTCGGAAGAATGTAACCGTCTCCGGGAAGCAGGCTGATCTGAACATCTTTCAGACTCCACCCCGTGCCTTAAGCTTCGTCGCGCCTGAACTTTCCGGCATGCGTGTAATCTGAGGCCGCGATCGAAACTTCCACGTGATCAAAGTACTCAATGGATTTCCCACCGGGGACAGGTTGCTGGGACTCAGGGGTTTTGCGGTGCAGAACCTCAGCCCTGATCGACGTGCCATCGAACGACCAGACTATCAATCGGCGTATGAGCCTGAAGAATTGGAAGAGCGATAGGAACTTTGAATTGTCGACAACAGCAAATCATAGCCACCCGTAATTGGCGTGATTCTCCGGACGGTCAATGCCATGTCCTCAACGGCTTTGTCGTCAACCGGCACGATTCCTATGTTGGCCTGAAGGTCACCCGGTGCTACGCGAATCCAGCCCGTCCCCGTCGACGGGTTATTGGGGTTGATCGTAAAATGATCGGCCAGAACGGTGTAGTCATGCAGCGCCGATGTGTTGTTGCCAACCGTTGCACGTCCTCCTGTGATCTTAAAGTTTACCTTGATGCCAACATCGGATGCCTCGGCAGCCGTCGGTGCATTAAGTCTCACCGCAAAGTAGCTTGGTTTGCCGGAGACTTCCGAGGCCGTCGGCCCCGCGATAATCTCGGCCGTTGGCAAATCATTGTCTTTGATCGACACTGGCAATGGCGCCAGGTCCACAGACTCATAAGCGCGATCGGCATCATCAATGAAGAAGTCAAACGGTTGCGACGAATTGCCACGACCGATCTTAATCAGGTACTCTTTCGGAGTGAGTCCCTGCAGAGAAAGCTCGCGGGTAGCCGCATCATCCGACCCGGAATGCCGTAACTCACGCGTTCCATCCGCCGAATAGAGGAAAATGGTCGGCAGCTTTGAAGGATGATCCCCTGGCGCTTTCAATCGCAGTTTGTCGAGCGAGCTTCCGCCGGAAGTCAGCTTGATTCGAAACCACTCATCCTGCAGAACCCGGTTCTCGTTCTCACGAAGTGACATATTGGTCCAGCGAACACCTCCTGCGACCTCTCCCAGATCCAGAGCTCGCTCCGCCGTAAAATTGTCTGCGATGCCCGACCCGACGAATGCACGTCCGACTTCAACACGAAAGACAACCTGACTGCGATGAAAGTTTTCAACGATGCCATCATCGACCGCAGTTACACGGACCAGCTGAGGTAGATCCCAGTTCTTCGGTGTGAAGACGAGCGTGTAGGGATCACCAGCGCGCGCATCTTCTATCTCCAGTTGCTCATCCGGCACGTTCATGGTGACTCGAACATCACTGTTCGGTTGCGACTTAAGAGTGACGCTGAAAACGTTCTGGCGACCATCAACAGTCGTGAGTGGATTAGAGACGGCTATTCCCAGCTCGTCGTTATCGGCGTTGATGGCAGAGAAGTTTTGTTTCGAAACCTTGCGGTAGACATCATCTTCACCCTGAACCGTTACGACGACACTAAATGGAACATCCCCGTCATCAACTCGATCTTCAACTCCTTTCAGATAGACCGTCTGTTCGATGTTCCAGTTTGCAGGAGTAAAGAGCAGATGGACGACATCGACGCGGGCGCCGTCTGAGGATTTCGAAATTAATCCTTCGCTGACATCGGAACTGCCCACAGAAACAACAACGTTGGCCGTCGGCTTCGAATTCAGCTTCAGAGAATACTCGATCGAACTTCCGGCACTGTCTTCAGCGACGGTCGACATGCTGGTGCTGGCAGGGCTTCCGTTCTTCAGAACTTTGACGCCCGCCGAGTTGATATCCAGAATCGCGATGAGATCCGTGAAACCCGGATCAGCATGATTCGTGACACGAAACTCCTTCGCATCAACGATTGCGGCACGGACAATCTCATCGGTTCCTGTCAGAGACTCTGCGATCTTGTCATCAATCAGGGAAAGTTGAATGGTCTTTGATGTTTCACCCGCCTTAAACAGGACATTAACGACGCCGGGTGTTGTCGCGGAATTCGTGATGGAACTTCCGGTGACAACAGTAAAGTCTTCTCCAATGGTCGCGGTTCCGCGCCGGAAGTCGACGCCAACCGTCAGGTCGGTGGCCAATGGCCGATCAATTTTGATTGCGAACGCATCGTCTGTGTGTCCCTCCGGAACAGCGCCTCGTTTCAGTTTTTGTATGGAGACGACCGGGAGATTCCCTTCGGCCGGGGCTCCGTTTTCCAGCTGAGAAGGAACCGTCGGGGCGACAAACTCGCCATTGTCGACGTTCGTCACCGCAAATCGAATCATTCGATGCTGATAATTCGGATCACTGCTGCTGGCACTTCCCGTTACTGTGTAGGTCGTGTTCTTGTTCGTGCCGGAGTCCTGATCCGCCAGCGGCGTGACTGTTACGAACTGCGGCTGATCCCAATTGTCCGGCGTAAAGATGAACGGAACATTCGTCACAGTGCCTTCGGTCAGGTCATCACTATGAAACGTGATGGACACATTGGCGGTTGGACGGGAATGAAGTCGCACAGCCACCTGATTCAGATTCCTCTCGCCAGCCAGGGGCGTGATCGTGCCAAATCCAAGGTCGTACCTGTTCATTGTTCCAGGAGCAAATCTGAAGATTCGTATGCCATAGAGCCCATCAGGCAGGCCAGCCAGGGAAAGCTTCGTCTGGTTGCCGCTGAGCTTCGAGACTTCACGGTCATCAGGCAGTGAATGCAGTGACATTCCCAGCACTCCGTCGGCCGCAATGCTCAACAGAGAAACGCTGTCCGGTCGACCACTGGCGGTATCGAGTGTGAAATGGAAGTAGTCCTGGTCCGTCACCGTGTTGAGGGAAAAGTGGGCAAACCGATCTCCATCGTGAACAGCGCCCAGATGAGGAGCGGTCAACATGTCATCATTCGGCCCCGGTTCGACGCCCAGTTGCAGTCGAGTCAATTTCAAGGCATATGGTTCCTCAACGAATCGAGCAGCTCCGCGAGGACTTGCCGTGACCAGCGCGACATACTCACCGTCTGCAAGATCCCGCAGATCCATATACTCATTGTTCGACTGTTCATCAGATGTGCGTATCACATGGCCCGCTGTCGACAGCAACTGGAGCCGCAAATCGCTTTGAGAAGTATGTGAAAACCGCGCAATCAGAGTGTCCGGACGTCCCAGCGTGGAGTCCAGGGTAAATCGAAAATGGTCCTTGTCGACAGAGCTGCTGACTGTCTGCTTCAATACCTCTGCATTCTCTGTCACAACCCCAAGATCAGGGGCAGACGCGATCGTGTCGTTATTGGGTTCAAGCTGTGCGGTTTGTGATGTCAAAGGTTCATTTGTCACGAGCGTGGAATAGCTCGACGAAAGCTCCGTCTCTGTGCGTGTGGTTAAGACTACAAAAGGAGCTGTCGGTGATGAAACAAACTCAAGGCGATACTCGTAGGTCAACACCGAAGTTGAGTCTGTGTTGGTCGCCAGTATCTGTGAAATCACCGGAAGCGATAAATCGACGAGATATCTCCCGGCGGCCAGCCCGGCAAGAGACCACTCAATTCGACTGTCGCCCACAACATGGCCCGCGGCCGAACTCCCTCCGCCTGTTAATCGCAGAGCCGAGCGCAACAGACGATCAAGATTGATATTATGTTCTGAATCACCACCTGTACGAACCGTTGGCAGAGTCCTTGTTCCCAAAGCCGTCGTTGGAGTTAAGGTCAATGTCAGCTTCGCTGTGGGATCACCCGTTGTGAGCAGATCGAAAGGGATGGTATCCCCGTCAGATGACGAAACCTTCGAAGCCAGTCCGCCAGTATATGACCAGGCAGGAACTTCATAGCTTCCCGTTTTACCAACGGATGGAAGAACATTGAACGTGGTGGTGTACTGCTCCGTCGCCGCTCCTTCGATCAGGTGCAAAGGCCGCGCGGGACTTTTGGGAGCGTCAACATCGAGTATCGATGTGTTGACGACATAGATGTCGGCATGATCGTCTTCCTTGATTAGTACCGTTGGATTGCCCGCCGTCCCGATGTGGTAACGAGAATTACTTTGTAGAGTAATGACCAGGTCTTCGCTGGTCCCCTCATAAACCTGGTCGTCGATCGCGTAAACCGGGATTTCCGTCTGTCGCAGTCCTTCGGGGACAAAGACAAATCCAGGAAGTCTGCGATAGTCAATGCCTGCAGTTGCATGGCTGCTCGTGGAGACAGCGTAATGCACAACCAGCCCACCCTCGGGAGCCGGCGCGCTGAGTTCTACGCTGAACGCACCAGGCTTCGAAGCGTCCTCGCGAACATCCCTCAGGTGCTTCAGGTTGACGGTGGGAGTTGTCGAAATGGCATCAGCAGCGCTTCCTTCTGTCGGACGGGCTTCACGCGGAGGGGGATTCAGGGTCGTGCTGAATCTGACGGGAGTGGTCAGATAGCGATCGGTCCTTACACGTCCCTGACGGTCGCGAAGTTCACTGCTGAACTCAAATGAGCCTTCCGTCCCGGAGGTCAAAAAGGATCTGATTGTAAACTCAATTGGCTTGTCCCAGTCTTCCGTTTTGAACTCAACGCCGAAAGTACCACCGCGCGTGCTGCTGGGGCTCAGTGTTGAGTTAGCGTCCATCTGAATAATGATTGGCTCAACTGCTGCAATCGGCTGGCTGGTTAATCGGAAATAGAACTTGCCAAGTTTTGTTACTGGATCCAGGTGGAGCGGATTGTTGGCAGTGATGGTGCGCCCACTGGCATCGGTAACAGCGATACCAACTTTGTAGGCCCCGCTGTCAATGATCTCCAGAGACTTCGAATTGTGTACCCCGATTCGATAGTCCTGACCGCTCTGAATACCTTCAAAACTGAACGGCTTCAAAGTGACGTTAATGGATTCCGCTGCTTCCGCCAGCGTGTCCTGCTTGGCCATGAAATAGATACGTGCCGACTTTTCGCCAAAAGGAATAATGATCCCCTCACGTTCCGTGTTGGGATCGGTCGTGACGGTTCGAAACCGAGACGGAATGAAGTCCACCGTCGCTTTGGCAGTTCCGCTCAGTTCATAGGTAACGACGAGCCCTTTGGGATCAGAAACCTTCTGATCCAGCAAAACATCAACGTATCCAATCTGCGGAACGGCGTTCTCTACACGTTGTGTCGAAGGAAGATGCAGCGAGTTGTGATTTGGCGAAAGATCTGCAATGTCCCGGCCAGTCAGTTTGTCGAAACTCCAGTAAGCCTGGAGTCCCGGTTCGGTTCCCGAAAAAGCAGAGAGCAGACCCTGCTGGATCTCAGACTGCGTTCTCGCAACGTTCCAGACTCTCACTTCGTCGATGAGACCACCGCCGAAACTGACAGTGTTGATGTCGCCCAGAACTGACTGCACACCCGCGTTGCCTGAGTTTTCCGGTATCGTCAACACACTGACTCCGTTGACGAAGAGTCGCAGTTGACGACCATCGAACGTCATCGCCAGATGATTCCATGCTTCGGTATTCAGGATTCCAGTTTTCCCGGCATCAAAATACTTTGCAGAAGCGCCACGACCTCGGAGTACATGAACATGCAGGCCTCGACCATTGACCTGTTTTAATTGCCAGGTCACTTGTCCCTGCTGATTCCTGAACTCCCAAATGGTCGATGCACCATCAGACGATTTCGGATAAAACCATGACTCAATCGCGGCTCGATTTGTCGCACTCAGGTTCAGCGGCCTGCCCAATTGAGAACTGAATAACTGACCTGAGGCATCAAAGGCTTTTTCCAGTCCTTCAATCGTCGACAAATAGCCAAAACCTTCGCTCAGCGAAACGACTGGACCGAGTGAGACTTCCGGAAGCGGATGAGTCAACTCAACGGAATACCCACCGGGACCCACGGACGGAAGCGACTTTAACTCCAGCCGGAAAGGTGTCTGGGCACTGTATCCTTTGAGATCAAACAGGAATTCACGTTCACCCGCCGCATCTTTTGGCAATTCGGGGCGAACGGTGACCTGTCCGAATTGCGTAGTCAGAGTTGCCTGAATCAGATCCCGAATCTTGCCAGCCCTGCCCGTCGCTGGCAAATAACTCACGCGCACCTGTGATCCCGTTATTCCTCGTGAGGGCAATTGGAACTCATAGGCGTCATGATCTGTCACTAATGCGGGCAGACTATTGCTGTTCAAATAACCGTTGACCACAGTCGTTGAGTTATGGACGCCAATTGTGCCGAGAGTAATGGAGTTGTTACTTGTCTCGGCCGGACGAGTCTCTGTAAACCATGGACGTGTATTCGGATAACCTGGAACACGGTTATCGACAGTGACCGTATAGTTGTAAGACAGGCTCCTGAAATCCTGGAACGTCCAAACTGAACGCAGGTCGTTCGTGATCTTTAGCCGAAGCGTGTACTCCCCTTTGGGAAGTCCGTCGAGAGAAGCGTAGAGCTGGTCGTCGGTAACAACGGCCAGCCTCGTGTTCGATCCAGGCCCGGATAGCTCGGCGCTGATCAGTCGATTTAAGTCCACCGTACTCCATCCATCCGCGCCGGATTTGCGAGTTGGAATCATCAGGTCAAAAGATGGGCCGCGGCTGGGATAGACGTTGACAGAGACTCGCGCAAGCGGGCCTCCGTCTTCGGTCATTTCAAAGCGAATCGTATCTGTATCAAAGCTGTTTGAGCCGTCTGGATGGTACTCGGACCGTAGTCCTCCACGATCGATGAACGTCTCGTAATTCAGAGGGACAGGTCCAATGTGTCTGAGAGATGAGTCAGCCATGTTCCAGATTTCTGGCCCCTCATTGATGATCCGTGTGGCGTAAAGCAGGACTCTGGTCTCCAAAGACTCAGTTCCCTCGAGACCTTTGCGGTAACGTCGTTGACGCCTTTTCCCGAATGCCCGGCGGAAGATTTCCTGAAACTTCGATCCTGCATCAGCACCAGAACTCGTGCGAGAACCCTGATTCATCACAAAATCCTCTGTCCGGGACATTCATACAGAGCGATTCTGCCCGTTGAATTCCCCTAAAGCCTAAACAGTAACCCGAACAAATCGATCTGTGGAAAGGCGATTCAGAGCCGCCCATTCCTCCCATTTCCCCTAAAGCGTTCGGGAGTATGACTTGCCGTAACCCTGATCTCAATTGGCCAGAATGGATTTCAAGGTCGATTTCCCGGTCCCACATAAATCGGCTTGCATTGGCCGATGCAGATCAGGTCATTGATTATGGTTGGGAGGGGTTCAAGCATCACCAGTCGATGTATCTCAAGCTGCACACCCGCAGACCGCTCAGGATTTGTGGCGTCGCATAGCGGTGCAGACGCAGCTTTCAGCGGGAATTACACACCGGTGACGAAGCCACTCAACTGCATCGCGCGGTAGAGTAACCAGGCGATACCACCGGAGATCGGAATCGTCAGCATCCATGCCCAGGCCATCTTTTCCACGATCGTCCAGTTCAAAGCATTGAAGCTCTTTGCAGCTCCAACTCCCATAATGGCGGCGGAAATGTTGTGCGTTGTTGACACGGGAATACCAAGCATGGAAGAAAGACCAATTACAGCCGCTGAGCTTGTCTCGGCTGCGAATCCATGAACAGGTTGCAGGCGAACCATTTTGTGGCCCAGCGTCTGAATAATCTTCCAGCCACCCGCGGCTGTTCCTGCAGCCATCACAATGGCACAAGTGATCTTGATCCACAGCGCGATCTCGAAATCTTTTCCGGATTCAGGCATGGTGGTTCGAAGGAATCCCAGCCAGTCCGGCAGGTCAGCGAATTTCCCTTCCGTTGTTCCGGCGACGAGAGCCAACGCAATTATGCCCATTGTTTTCTGAGCATCGTTGGTTCCGTGCATGAACCCCATAGCTCCTGCACTAATCATTTGTGCTTTTCCAAATACCATGCTGACAGCACGAGGTCGCCAATTGCGGAGGGAAAAATACAGAAGCCCCATGATGAACATACCGAGGACGAATCCACAGAACGGCGATGAGAACATCGGGACCAGAACTTTCCAAAGCAACCCTTTGCCTTTGTACCAATGTTCCTTGTCAGGCTGCGACCAGATCACGACTTTCCATGTGCCGGCTGCAGCTACAGCCGCACCCACAAGTCCGCCGATCAATGCGTGACTGGAGCTTGAAGGCAGTCCCCAGTACCACGTAATCAGATTCCAGACGATCGCACCCATCAACGCGCACAGAAGCACTTCCTGAGAGACGACCCTGGTATCGACCAGCCCGGCCGCGATGGTCTTCGCCACGGCTGTTCCCCACAACGCGCCGATGAGATTTGTGGAGGCCGCGAGAACAATCGCCTGTCGGGCCGTGAGAACCTTTGTGGCCACGACGGTCGCGATCGAATTAGCCGTGTCATGAAAGCCATTGATGTACTCGAAGATCAATGCAATCAGGATGACGAGAAAGATGAGGAGCATGGCAGTTCCGCGACGTCCGGACAGGGAGTTTTCGAAAGAGAGGGCCGAAAGGAAGTCCACCAATCCAATGAAGTCCAGGGAGACTTCGTCGAAGGGCTGACAACAGAAAGACATTCGCCAGTTTCAGCGGCCTGAAGCCGACCGCTAGGCGTTCTTCATGGTGATATGTGAAATCACGTTTCCTGCATCTCGACATCGGTCAATAATTTTTTCGAGCAGGTCATAGAGATCTCGAACCATCATGGCCTGCAGTGGTTCAAAACGACCATTGTAGATCTCACCCAGCAGTTTGATGATGACATCGTCTGCTTCGCTTTCGACGGCCTGAAGCTTGTCCATCAGCTCCTTCATGATTTCCAGTGGAGGCATTTTTCGCAGATGGCCGACCATCTCACACAGCGTCAGAGTCGCGCGATCGACGAGTTCCATCTGGATTGAAAAATCAATCCCCTGCAGTCGCTGCGGAGCGAGGTTGTAGCGTTCAGCAAATTTCTCGATCGTCTTTGGAATGCGATACAGAGCATAAGCCAGTGCATCTATGTCTTCACGTTCCATGCCCGTAATAAAGGTCGTGACCAGCTCCTCGCGGATTTGTTCTGTGATGCGACGATCTTTGCTGCGAGACAGAGCAAACTGGTCCAGGGGATGGGAGTGTTCTCGATCCTTCAGCAGCTCCACCAGCAAGCGGGCAGACTCCCTGGCCTCGGCTGCGCTCTGCTCCAGCAGTTCAAAAAAACGGGCGTCCTTGCTGAAAAGTTTCTGAATTGAAAACATCGGTAAAAAAAATCCGGCCTGCACGGGGGAAATGGAGACCGCCAGATTCTACCAGGCTTTTTTCAGACTTAAATTTGGGTCGCATCCAAGGGATGAAGAAATCCGAAATACATCGGTTTCGTTGCAATCAATGGTCGCGGAACCATGTGGACTCCGGTTTTTCTCGGTTTTCAGAGCACCTCGACGTGGTCGCCAGACGGATTCGCTCGCCGGCACATCGGCAAATTATTCGCTCAATGTTGAGTTTCCCGTAGCGGTGTTTCCCGGGTTTGCCGGGTACTGTCCCGGTCGATCAGAGCGATACCACTGCTCGATGACCTGATGCCAGTCCTCCGCGTTTTTCACCGCAATGAAGGCGGCTCTAACGGACGACGCTTCCGGATGCCAACTGGAATAATGGATGCAGAATTTTCGCAATTGTTTCGAAACCTGATCCGCCGGAAGGATCTTTTCCGCAAGACGAAAGTGTTCACAGATCACCTGACGTTGCTCATAAACTGTTGGTGCATCCGGAAGAGATTCGCCGCGAAGTAATGCCGCTGCCTGAGAGAAAATCCATGGGTTACCGATCGAACCTCGCGCTGCTGTGACGCCGTCGACCCCCGTCTCCTTCAGCATTCGAACGCAGTCTTCCGCCGTAAAGAGGTCTCCGCTGCCCAGCAATGTATGGTCCGGAAATTGTTGCCGGACCTCTTTCAAAAACGACCATCGACTTGGGCCAATGTACTTCTGTTCGACTGTTCTTCCATGTACGGTGACTGCAGCAACGCCAATCGCAAACGCAAATTCGATGATGCGAAAAAAGTTGTCGCGACTCTGCTGAGTGTCATCGAGCCCGCGTCGCATTTTGACAGTAACGGGAACATTAGAAGGCACTGCGTCACGCACACGCTGAAGGATATCAATGGCGACTTCCGGCTGACCAAGGTGATAGCCACCGCGACAACGCCCGCCGGATCGCTTTGCCGGGCAACCAAAGTTGACGTCAATCACGTCAAAACCTGCTTCCACAAGTTTCTTTGCAGCCGCTGGAAACTCTTCGGGCTCTGATCCCATCAACTGAGCGCCGACGGGGTGGTCTTCTTCCTCAAGATAAAGATGATGTCGAGTCTTCACTCGGTCCTTCAACGAGTTAACAAACGAATCCGTCAGAACTTCGCAGATGGAATAAGGAGCTCCCAGTCTTTTGGCGACGGCACGCATCGGCCAGTCGCTGTAGCCGCTCAATGCTGCCTGAACAACGGGCAATTCCAGAGAGATAGGACCAATTCGCAGCACGAGATTTCTTCACTTCCTGACGCAGACCTGATCACCCGGAACTTACGCCGGATTCTTACGAACATTGCTTGCGCTGGTCCACTGACCAGACCTTCCGAATCGGGAATTCGTATGGCTGACATACGTTGTCCGGAATGTTGGCTCGCGCGGAGAGGGTTCTTTCGATTATTCGTGTCGCACTCAAAGTTCCAGATCGCCGGGCGGTCAGACCAATCGGTATGACCGACAGATTTCACCCATTGCACCCCGTTGGCAGGCATGAACACATCAACTGTTTCATGAATTCAACGGCTCGTTGGTTTTACAGAACCTAGGTTTCACTCGTCCATGAACCGGCGGTCCACTGAGCGCGCGGTTCACGCTGATGGCGATCATGAAACCTGTGGGTCTGCGATTCAAACATGCTGGTGCTTGAACTCCAACCGAATTCTTCGAGCGCTGAGGTCAACTACGGAGACATCAAGTCTTCGCAGTCGCACATTCTCACGGTGAATCTGGAAGATTACTTTCAGGCGGGGGCGTTCCATCGTTTCATCAGTCCTCGAAACTGGTACCGCTTTGAATCACGGCTCCAGCAGAACACCGAAGAAACGCTGCAATTGCTTTCGGAGCATGAATCCAGGGCCACGTTCTTTGTGCTGGGCTGGATAGCGGAAAAGTATCCTGAACTTGTTCGCAGAATCGCGGACGCAGGACATGAAATCGCCAGCCGAGGTTATCTGCATCAGCCGTTGCTGAATCTCAGTGCCGAAGCGCGGCGAGAAGACCTGCGACGTTCTCGAGAGTTACTGGAAGACACGATCGGCCGCTCGGTTGTCGGATTCCGACTGTCTGACGGATGGCTTCGAAAGAAGAACCTGGGCTTCCTCGATGAGCTTCTGGAAGCTGGTTACCTGTACGATTCGAGTTTGATGCCACGCAGAAGAGATTTCGGGCGGCAGCCGTGGCGACGTTACGTTCATGAACAAACAACTTCGCATGGCACAATTCTGGAGATTCCGCCATCCACGATGCCGTTTGCCGGAGGCTGGTTGCCAATTGCCGGAGGCAATTATCTGCGGCAACTTCCAGAGACATTCATGAACTCTGCCGTCGAGAAATGGCAGCGGACCGAGACATCTCCGTTCGTCATGTACTTTCAGGTGTGGGAGCTTGATGAGAATCAGCCGCAACTGAGCGTCACAGGGCGAATGACAAAGATTCGTCATTATCGCAACCTTGGCAAATATCGCACGCTTCTGCCTCAGTATCTGAAGTCGGCCAGATTCACTTCGATCATTGATCATGCGGGGCTGCACAATAGTCCGCTGGCCGGTCTTTCGAAACGACTTGAAAATCACGACCGGACGACATTTGGAAGAACTCGTTGCATTGACGTGTTGGACACCGAAGAGTCGACACCGGCTGGAAACTTCGGAGTGCGCCAGCTTCCTCGCCCCGGGGCCACCTTGGTGATCCCGTGTTACAACGAGGAGTCCACTCTGCCCTACCTGCATCGCACAATGCAGTCACTTCGGCATGAATTGTCACGCCAGTGGGATCTGAAGATTCTGTTTGTCGATGACAGCAGCAAGGACAACACTTATGAAGTGTTGCAGTCACTGTTTGGCGACGATTCCGATATCACGATTCTTCGCCATGAAACCAACAAAGGTGTTTCAGCGGCAATTCTGACTGGCATCAACGCGGCTCAGACTGAGATCGTTGCATCGATTGATGCCGATTGTTCTTACGATCCTCATGAGCTGCAGAGCATGTTGCCGCGTTTGACGCGAGACGTCGCGATGGTTACTGCATCCCCATATCACCGTGACGGCAAAGTGAACAACGTGCCAGGCTGGCGATTGATTCTTTCGCATACGCTCTCATGCATGTATCGCCTTCTGCTCGGGCAGAAACTTTCGACATGGACCAGTTGTTTTCGAGTTTATCGCAAACAGCAAATCGTTGATCTGCCGCTCGTGGAAAATGGCTTTTTGGGGACGGCGGAACTGGCGGCTCAGTTAAGTCTTCATGGTCGCAGGATTGTTGAGCATCCGGCGACCCTTGAAGTCCGGCTGTTCGGTTTTTCAAAAATGAAGACCGTCCGCACGATTCTTGCCCACTTGAGGCTGCTGTCGAAAGTCGTCGAAAGAAAGTTCACTGGATCGCACGCGGCTTTGAAGTAATCCACCAATCTGCTTTCTCAAAACTGAACCTGAATCCTTTAGTCGAAGTACTCGTTTTCGAAAGACCAACAAACATGACAAATCGAATCACACTGCCATCTGATCAGGACGCTACAGGACGAACATTTGGACCTGAAGAGCTGGAGGCCGTACGGCAGTGTTCCGTCAGCGGGACTTTGACAAGCACCAAAGGCAATTTCGTAAAACAGCTGGAAACAAAGTTTGCAGCAAAGATCGGTGCGAAGTTTGCCTATGCCTGCTCCAGCGGGACAGCCGCCGTTCATTGTGCCATCGCAGCTCTGGATACGGAGCCTGGCGATGAAATCATTACCACGTCCATCACGGATATGGGAGCGATTACTCCAATCATTTATCAGGGCGCAATCCCTGTTTTCTGTGACGTCGATCCGCATACTTACAACGTCACAGCTGAGGCGATCGAAAAGAAGATCAGCTCAAAAACCAGAGCCATCATTGTAACTCATCTGTTCGGCAACCCATGCGACATGGCGCCGATCATGGAACTGGCGAATCGTCATGGCATTCCGGTGATTGAAGATTGTGCTCAGGCATTTCTGACCACCTATCGTGACCAGTATGTGGGTACCATCGGTGCCGTTGGCAGTTTCAGTCTGCAGCAGGGTAAGCATATTACGACGGGAGAAGGTGGCATCGTCACAACGAACGATCCCGCGCTGGCTCGCCGCATCTACCTGTTTATCAACAAGGCGTGGGGTTACGGCGATGCAAAACCGGACCATTACTTCGTGGCTCCAAACTACCGCATGAGCGAACTGCTGGGAGCTGTCGCGGTTGCCCAGCTGGACAAGCTGGATGCCGTCGTGGAATCTCGAGTTCGAACCGCGGCAGCCCTGACAACTGAGCTGGCCGGTTTACCTGGTATCGAAACGCCTGTGATCACGGAAAAGAGCGTTCATACGTTCTGGAAGTACTGTCTGCGAGTTGACGAAACGGTCATTCCGGGTGGCACGGTGGCTCTCGGAGCTGCTCTAAAGGACTTCGGAATTCTGTGTGCTCCACGATACATCCAGAAACCTGCGTTCGAATGTCAGGTCATCAAGAATCAGGTGACGTTTGGAACCAGCCGCTGGCCATTTACTTTGGCGCGACCTGAGGCCACAGATTACAGCCGCTGCCACTACGAAGGCACCTGGAACGCACTTGAACATGTCCTTGTGCTTCCATGGAACGAAAAGTACACGGACGAACATATTCAGTACCTGTCAACAAACATCCGCAACGCCGTTCTGGCTCTCACAAGCAAGGAACTGGTGAAGTAAACCTCGGCGAGCGGAGGGCGTCAGCCCTCCGAGCACCAGCTCATAGACTGACCACAGAGGTCACAGAGAACACAGAGGGGAATCGCAGAGGAGCTTTAGCGACTGTTTTCCTCGGCGTTCCCCTGCGACCTCTGCGTTCAAGTCTGCGATGCTTTCTGATTCCGAACTCGCTGCGTTCTCTTTGGTTCAACCTGCGATTCATTTTTTCCTCGATTCATCTTTCAGTCATACTCCTGGAGTTTCTCATGATCGCTCGTACTCAGCCAACTTTTGTTATCGTGGGAGCTGGCGGGATTTCACGGTCTTATGCGCAGGCCTTCGTTCAGGGACTGCCCTACCAGATCGTTGGAGTTGCCGACATTCGTCTTGAGTCGGCGAAGGACGTTGCGGCGATGTGCAACGTGCCGGCCTACGACAATGTTGATCGCATGGTTGAAGAGTTGCGGCCAACAGCGGCGATCGTCTGTACTCCACCATCAACTCATCCCGATATTTGCTGCCGTCTGATGGCGCAGGGTGTTCATGTGCTTTGTGAAAAGCCCCTGGCTATCAGCACGGATGAGGCCATTCGCATGGCTGAGACTGCACAGCGATATCGCGTTGTCTTTTCCATGGGTTCAAAGTTTCGATTTGTTGCTGACGTCCAGAAAGCCCGCGAGATCATCGAGTCCGGGATCCTCGGCGACATCATTCTCTACGAGAACACGTTCGCCGGCTTTTGCGATATGTCGAAACGTTGGAACAGTCAGCCCGCCATCAGTGGTGGCGGTGTTCTGATTGACAACGGAACTCATTCCGTGGACATCCTCCGATATCTGCTGGGCAATATTACCGAACTGCAGGTTGTCGAGGGTAAGCGAATTCAGAACCTGCCTGTCGAAGATACAGCGCTGATCTTTGCTCGCACGGAAAGCGGCGCGATGGGAAATATCGACCTGTCATGGAGCCTGAACAAGGTTCGAGCGGACTTCATCAGCATTTATGGTTCTAAAGGAACCTTGTCAGTCGGATGGAAAGAGTCGAAGTACAAGCTGGCTGAACAGAAGGAATGGACTGTCTTTGGAAACGGTTACGACAAAGTTGCCGCCTTCGGAAACCAAATCAAAAACTTCGGTGGCGCGATCTGTGGTACGGAAGAATTGATCATCACTCCGATTGATGCCATCGCCTCTGTACGAGTTATTGAGACGGCCTATGCCGCTCTGCGATCAGAAAAGTGGCACACCGTAACGCCCGCCGCTCAGTTTCGTCGCTCGATCGTAAGCGAACATGTTGTGAGTCATTGACTGATGAGTGTTCAGGCTTCAGTGTTCAGTTTTCAGTAAAGAAGGCAGAGCACAGGAAGCGGACACTCCTGGTCGAATTAGTACCTGAACACTGAAAACTGAACACTGAGAACTTTCCATGCCCCGCATTCATCCGACTGCAATTATCGAATCCAACGTTCAGATCGGCGAAGGGACGTCGGTCTGGGACAACGCACACATTCGACATGACGCTGTGCTTGGCGAGCAATGTCTCGTGGGCGGAAAGTCGACAATTGCCTACGAAGTGAAGATTGGCAATCGAGTGAAGATTAACTCGAACGCCTACATCTGCAACGGCGTGACGATTGAAGACGGCGTCATGATCAGTGCCGGGACGATCTTTACGAACGATCGATTTCCCAGAGCGACAACGCCAGATCTGAAGGAACTCAGGTCCTCAGATCCCGACGAGCATACTCTGGCTACGGTGGTTCGCGAGGGGGCGACCATCGGAGCCGGATGTATCGTCGGCTGCAATCTGGAGATCGGTCGTTGGGCGATGATCGGAATGGGTTCTATCGTGACGAAGTCCGTTCCGGATTTCTGTCTGGCGATTGGAACGCCGGCCCGAGTCATCGGAGTTGTCTGCCGCTGCGGTGAGCCCGTGCATCGGTTCCATGACGGCGATAACTCTGTGCCCGTTGACGCTGCCTGTCAGTGTGGTCGCAGCTATTCGATCGATGGCCATGTTGTGTCAGAAGTCGAAGCCGGAGTTGCCGCAACATAGATCCTGTGTGCCAGACAGGACTTCTGCCGCAAGACGGACCCTGTGTGTGCAATGTATCGAACACGAAATACTGCCCTCTGTTGTTCAACCTGCGATTCCTGAACACTAAAAACCGAACACTGAAAACTTCCCCATGACTCAACACTTCGCAGTTCTCGGCGGTGGAATCCTCGGCATGACTCTCGCACTGCGTCTGACGCAGCAGGGGCATAAAGTCACATTGCTCGAAGGCCGTCAGAATCTTGGCGGCTTAGCCGATGCGTGGAAGATCGGCGACTGCACATGGGATCGTCATTACCACGTGACGCTCATGTCCGATCTTCACGCGCGAGAAGTGCTCGGGGAATTGGGACTCGAGAATGAAATGCAATGGGTCGAAACGAAGACCGGATTCTTCACCGATAACCAAATGCACTCGATGTCGAATACCGTCGAGTTCTTAAAGTTCCCGCCATTACGTCTCATCGACAAACTGCGACTTGGCGGCACCATTTTTTATGCGGCTCGAGTCACCAATTGGAAGAAGCTGGAGAGCATCTCCGTTGGTGACTGGCTGACGAAACTCTCCGGTCGTCGCACGTTCGAAAAGATGTGGCTGCCATTGCTCCGATGCAAACTTGGCGAGTGCTGGCGAGAAACCTCCGCCGCATTTATCTGGGCCACGATTGCTCGCATGTACGCAGCTCGCCGAACTGGCCTGAAGAAGGAAATGTTCGGTTATTGCCGCGGCGGCTACGCCAACATCCTGGAACAGTTCACAAAGAAGCTGAAGTCCCAGGGCGTTGAGATTCAATGTAACGCCGTGGTCCGAGGCGTTCGTACGACCATCGACGGACGACTCACGGTCCAATTCGCCGAGCATGATCGGGTCTTTGATCAGGTCATTTCGACTCTGCCGACGCCAGTCATGAGCCGTCTCTGTCCGGAATTGAGTTCCTCCGAGAAACAACTGTTCGACGGTGTTCGTTACCACGGCATCGTTTGCGCGTCTGTGCTGCTGAAAAAGAGTCTGTCGCCTTACTATGTTACCAATATCACCGATGCTGGTTATCCTTTCACGGCCGTGATCGAGATGACGTCATTGGTTGATAAACAGGAACTCGATGGTAAGGCCCTTGTCTATCTGCCCCGTTATGTGACGCCGAACGATGAACTGTTCGAGAAGTCCGATGCGGAAATTGAACATGAGTTCCTGGCCGGCTTGCAGAGAATGCATCCATCGCTGTCACTGGCCGATGTGGAGGCGTTCCGAGTTTCTCGCGTTCGCCACGTCTTCGCTCTGCCGACATTGGGCTACTCTGATCGTCTGCCACCGATCGTCACATCCGTCCCAGGATTGTTCGCGCTGAACTCGGCTCACATTGTGAACGGAACACTTAACGTGAACGAAACGATTAAGTTGGCCAACGACTTTGTGGCCCGGCTTCCTGAGTTTCTGGCCAACGGCCGCGTTTCCGGGCGAACTGAAAACACGACGACCAGAGACCAAACATCGAAACTTCGAGAACTTGCGCACACAGGAGCACGTTGATTTTCCACAGAGGTCACGGAGAACACAGAGGCGAATCGCAGAGGCATTACAAATTCGATGTGAACGCAGAGTTCGCAGAGGAGCGCAGAGTGAAGCTCTCTGTTCGGCGCGGGTCTCCAGACCCCGCCGACTCAGACCGCAGGGGTCCAGTGGAGTGCTGGGGAGACCTTCGGTCAATGAAAGTGGCTCGGTCGGGAGACCGGCCACAACCTCAGTGATTCCTCTGTGCTCTCTGTGACCACTGTGGTGAACCAATTCGATCTAAAAACAACACGGAGGGCTGACGCCCTGCCGCTCGCCATTGCTGAAAAATGAACACTGTCAACTGAAAACTCAGCGACTATGAAACATATCGCCAGCCTTTCACTAGATCTCGACAACAAATGGTCGTACATGAAAACTCATGGCGACGCAGGTTGGGACAAGTACCCCACATATCTGGATCTTGTCGTGCCAAGATTCCTGAAGGTTCTTCACGAACGTGACCTGAAAATGACCGTCTTCGTCGTCGGTCAGGATGCCGCACGTGAAGAAAATTTTGAAGCCCTCGCCTCGATTTCAGCCGCCGGGCACGAGATCGGGAATCACTCGTTCAATCATGAGCCGTGGCTGCATCTGTACTCCGAGCAGGAACTGGTCAGCGAATTAGCGAAGACAGAGGAGCATCTTGAGCGAGTCACTGGGCAGTGTCCGATTGGCTTTCGAGGCCCCGGATTCAGCTTCTGTGATCTGCTGCTGAAGATCCTGATTCGTCGTGGTTACAAATACGACTGCTCAACGTTTCCGACCTATCTGGGTCCGCTTGCACGCATGTACTACTTCATGTCGACGAAGTTGACCAAAGAGCAGCGAGCTGAGCGGAAACAGCTCTTCGGAAAATTCAACGAAGGTTTTCGACCGCTGAAGCCATTCACGTGGAATTTCCCTGAAGGCCAGTTGACGGAGATCCCCGTCACCACGATGCCACTGTTTAAGGTTCCGATTCACGCCAGCTACATCCTGTATCTCGCTCAGTTCTCACGATTCACCGCTATCAACTACTGGCGGATGGCGCTGACGATGTGCCGCATGGCGGGCGTCGCGCCGTCGCTGTTGCTGCATCCGCTCGACTTCATGGGCTGCGACGATGACAAGGATCTGGCATTCTTTCCCGCGATGGGTCGACCTGCAGAACCCAAGGTTGAGCTGGTCTCTCAGATGATCGACATGATGAGCCAACACTACGACATCCGCCCAATGAAAGATCACGCAGCAGCCATCGCAGAGAGCCATACAAAACATAACCACCAGGCGAGCGGCAGGGCGTCAGCCCTCCAAACGCGGACGTAGTTCTCAAACGAACACCGCCGCCGGGTTTACCCCGGTGGAAATGGGCCTTTGCACTACTTCCATGCCCATTTGAAGTGTCAAACGGCTGGTGCAAAAGCCCGTAAACCACCGGGGTAAACCCGGTGGGGAACTGAACCGAACAGAACATGATCCCGTCATCAACACAACCTGGGACACACGCCAGCCGCATTCGTCGAGCAGTGCTGCTCATCGCGCTACCAATAGCGTTGCACCTCGTGTGCGCGCGGCCGGTGGAACCTGTGTTTGGTGGTGACTCGAATCGACATGTTGTGACATCGATCTTCTTTCGAGATCTCCTCACCGACACAGTCACCACAGGGCACTTAAGTAATCCCAAAGACTACGCAGAACGTTACTACGAACAATACCCTGCACTCGGGTTATTAGTCTGGCCTCCGTTGTTTCACGGCGTATGCGGACTTGCGATGATGGTTTTCGGCACGTCAGCAGACGTCGCACGCTGGCTGGTTTTGTTGAGCTTCATTGCGTCATGCTGGTGCGTGTATCGCATGGCACGTCGAATTCTTGATGATGACCGCGCTTCCGCCGTAATGATCCTGTATTCGATCGCGCCGTTGATCTTTGATTACAGCCGTGACGTCATGCTGGAAATGCCGGCTCTCGCACTGGTGATGATTTCTGTCGATCAGTTCGATCTGTGGCTCCGAGGCACTCGACGTCGGCATCTCTACATGGCCGCGATTTATGCAGCCATGGCGGCGCTGACTCGATTCGATGCGGCAGTGCTGATTCCGTTCTATCTCGCGATGTTCGTGCTGCGAGGCGGCTGGGGAAGGCTGTGGAGTCGACATGTTCTTATCGCCTCAGCGATCGCTATTGTCCTCGTTGGTCCGGTCTATTTAGTCATCGCGAAGGAAATGGGCCATCTGCATGTTCGTCAGGCAGCAGAATCGGTCGGTGGTTCTGAAGATGGAACGGCAAACGCATTTCTCGCCACAAAAAACCTGTGGTATTACCCGGTCGCACTTGTAGAACAATCCGGCTGGCCAGCTGCAGTTCTCTGTGCGTTGGGATTTGTCCTTTCACTACGCCGAAATCAGCGAACGGAAAACTCCACATTCATTGCCCTGATGGTGGCGACGTACGTAACGTTCTCGCCATTGGCCGAACTAAGAGCACGGCATGCAATTTATTGGATGCCTTCCGTCGCCTTTTTCGCAGTATGCGGATTGGAAGCGATACTCGGTTTTCTTCGACGGACATTCTCCGGCGAGCGACAGGGCGTCAGCCCTCCGAGTGCACCCGGAATCGCTCGGAGAGCGACCGCCCTGCCGCTCGCCGTGGGTGCCTATGCAATCGTGTTTGCTTCAACAGCATTTGGGGCGATGAGTCTTCCGACTTACCGAGTTGAAGGTTACGGCTCGGCCGCCGCACAGATTCTTGAACAGACCTCACCTGGTGACAGCGTCTTTTTCGATGGCTGGTGGGATGGCAACTTTACTTATCACATTCGGCATCTGGATCCGAGTCGTTCCCGTTCTGTGATTCGTGGCGACAAATTGTTGTACGACTTTGTCTGCGTGCCCTCTACGGATTTTCAGAAGCACGTTGAGAACGATCGAGAAATCGTGACCAAGTTTGTTGAAGCCAACCCCAAATTTGTGGTGCTCGAGAATCCTCAGTTTTTCCAGACCATCGAAGTCGCTCAGGAATTGCGAGATCTGGTGAAGAATCATCCGGACATCTTTGAGCCGGTCAATCAGATCCCCGTGAAATCATCCATCGCACATCTGCCCAAGTTTCATATCGACGTCCTGCGATTCAATGCCAAAGCCGCTGACCAATGGCTGCAACAGGCCGAGTAGTCTGAGATCACAAAGGCGAGCGGCAGGGCGTCAGCCCTCCGTGTTTACTTCGTCACCAGCTGCGACTCTTCCATTTCAAATCTGAAATCTCAAATTTGAAATCCTTTATCCGGACCCATCACCATGTCACTTCGGATGCTCTGCATTTTTGGAACTCGTCCGGAAGCCATCAAAATGGCCCCGCTGGTGCTGGCCGCGCAGCGCAATCCGAAGGTAACTCCGATTGTCTGCCTGACCGGACAGCATCGAGAGATGCTTGATCAAGTTGTGAAGTACTTCGGCCTGCGAGTTGACCATGATCTGAATCTGATGCAGCCGAACCAGACACTGTCAGAACTGACAGCACGCTGCCTGCAGATGCTGACGGGTGTGATTTCCGAAACGAAACCGGACTGCATTGTCGGTCAGGGTGATACGACGACCGCGTTGTGCGCCAGCATGGCGGCGTTCTATGCACGCATTCCGTTCATCCATGTGGAAGCTGGCCTCAGAACAGACAGCATTGATTCGCCGTTTCCTGAAGAGTTTAATCGACGAGTCTGCTCACTCACTACAGCATTGCACTGTGCGCCAACCGAGGCCGCACAAGACAATCTGCTTCGCGAGGGTTATTCACCAAACGATGTGGTTGTTACCGGTAATACGGTACTGGACGCTCTGAAGTTGTCAGTGCAACAGGAACGAGCCAACTCATCGACGTGGATCCAGAAGCATCCCGATATTGCCGGTCGACCGATGGTTCTGATCACAGCTCATCGACGAGAAAACCATGGCGAGGGTATTCGCAATCTTTGCTCGGCTATCGGTCAACTGGCCGACATGTTTCCGAAGATTCAGTATGTCTACCCCGTGCACATGAATCCGAACATTCGTGGACCGGTGCACGAGATCCTGGCCGGGCGGAAGAATGTGCATCTGATTCCGCCGGCCGACTATCCGGAATTCATCTGGCTGATGGATCAGGCGACTCTGATCTTAAGCGACTCGGGCGGCGTGCAGGAAGAAGCTCCTTCGTTGCGAAAACCTGTGTTGGTAACTCGTGATTCGACCGAACGACCAGAAGCAATGGCTGCCGGAGCGACAAGACTTGTCGGCACCGATCCGGTTCGCATTGTTCGAGAAGTCTGCGAACTGCTGACGAACCACGATGCCTACGAAGCGATGCAGGTCGACGTTAATCCCTATGGCGACGGTAAGGCGTCTGAAAGAATCATCGACCTCGCCTGCCGACGATTCAGTCGTCAGAACCAACTGGTGATGTCACGCTGAAAACTGTAGCCCGATCTGTCCTCAGATCGGGATTCTTTCGGATCCCGGGTTTGGTCTCTGACCATTCCTCAATTCGAAACTCGAACGAGTTGCTCCGCGCACATTGATTCGAGACTGCAATTTGCCGAGCAGTAGGTCCCGATCTGAGGACAGATCGGGCTACAGGAGGCACAGGTACGATCACCGTATCGTCACAAAGTCATTGTGATTCATCAGCACATGAACGAGATTTTCTCTCGAGCGTCGCAGTGCATCGGCCGATGGTTTCACTGGATTCGCAGTGCCTCCAGAGAAACTGGTCAGGGCCGAACCAGCCGTGAATGTTTCTGACTGTTGCTTCAGAAACGCAAGGCACTCAGATTTTTCTTCCGCCGTGGGATCTCGGAGCAGCACGTGGCGGAATGCAAGGCGGATAAACGACGCGGCTGTCTCCTCTGACGAATCTGCCGGGACCTGTTCACTTAACTTTCCTGCCAGGATTCGACTCTGAGCTAACGTCAGCGGACTGTTGCTCATCGCCAGTGATTGCTGTGGTGAAATACTTTCTGCTCGCTGATAACACTCCACCGGATTCGCACTGTCGAACGTGGAGAGGAATGTCATCTTCTTCTCTTTCGACGTGCGGAAATAAACACTACGACGAGCCAGTGTCAGGCCGGCCGCCGGATCGAGATCTGCTCCGTACATAGTCGTGTCGAGCTGACCGGCCACGTAAAAGGTTGCGTCTCGAATGATCTCGGCTTCCATGCGATGACTGTTCTGACGCCACAGAGCACGGTTCTCCGGATCGATCTTTGAGTTTGCAGCGGCCGTTGCTACATCCGATGAAGACGCTGCTGCGGACGATGCCAGCTGGTATGTTCGGCTCGTGACGATCAGTCGATGCAACGACTTCATTTTCCAGCCGCTTTCCATGAGCTCAATGGCCAGCCAGTCGAGCAACTCCGGATGTGATGCCGGTTTTCCGTTCATGCCGAAATCAAACACTGTCGATACCAATGGCTGATGAAAATGTCGCAGCCACATGTGATTAACGGCGACTCGAGCGGTCAGCGGGTTGTCGGGACTGACGATCCAGCGAGCAAACGCGAGGCGACGTCCGGAGCTTGACGACGGATAAACCGGAGTAAACCGCGTGTAGGCTTCAAACGGTTCTGCCACAGCTTTTGCAGCCGTTTCAACGGCGGTCTTTGCTGCCGTAACGGCTGCTTCAGCGTCAGCCACAGCTTTCATCTTTTTCTCATCGGCCGGCATTCCTTCACCCGGAAGGGCCGCCTTCGCAGCCGCCACTGATTGCTCCGCCGTGAGCAGTTTCAGTTCTTCCTGTTGCAGCAGCCAGTTCTTCTCCGCCTTGCCGGCGGCTAACGACAGCTCTTTGGCATTGTCCGCAGGAGGCGTCGCATAGTTGGCCGCGTCGGCCGCAATTCGAGCGTTTGTGAACTCCAATAAAGCCTGAGCAATTGCCTGCTTCTTTTCTGCCGTCTGGAGGATCGATTCTGCTGACCTCAGATTTGCCATCAACGTCGCTTCGCCGATCTCAGCCGCGTCTTTAACTTCGATTGCAGTAAACTCAGCCGTCGCATCGTAGGTCCAGACATTCACACGCCCCTGAGCTGGACGAGGATTCGGCAATGAATAGGTGAGTTGTGATTCGCCGTTCAGCAAGATCTCTACTTGTGCCCCGCGAACTTTCACCGTCATCTCATAATCACGATTCAGCTCAACCGCCATAGGCTTTGACCCATTGGCCGGGTACTGATCAGCTCCGTTGACTCGATGAGCAATCTGCAGCTTCGAACCACCCGAGCTGACATAGAGGAACGTCAGGTTCTGGTCATCAACAACATCAAATGCAATACCCGCAGATTTGAAGACGTCACCGCCAGTGATTCGAAACTTCACATGTGCCGTAAAGTCACCGGAGACGACCTGCCGCCCCTTCATGCTGCACATTGTGTCGGCTGCATCCAGCTGCTTCAGACATCCGTCCACATACTGCCAGTTGCCGGCACCTGCTTCCCAGATCTCCGGGCGAGCCTTGGAGAAATCATCTGTCAGGAGTGTTGCTGGCTCTGCAGGCCCATCAGGTCGATTCCTGAATTCCGCGAGCGATGCTTGAGCTTTCTCAATGGCAACTTTTGCTGTAGCCAGGGAATCATCGGCCTGCTTTCGTTCTGATTCGGCGTTCTGCCTCGCTTCCTCAATCACGAAAGGCTGCAGCCCGGGGTAGTAAGAACTGGCTGGAAGACTGACCGGTTCAAGCGGAAGCTCCTTGTTGCCAAAGACAGCGGGAACCAGCGGAGCCAGAGGCTTATCTTTCAGAGGATTCTTCTCATCGCCTCGCACAAACAGCAGCGTCTGTGCAGCAGTGTTCGCGTCGTAAACTCGTACAAGTCCGTCTTTCGCGATGTCACTCTGGCCGGGCACTCGATCAGTTCGCACGTCGTGAGGTTCGAAGATAGCGCGGAGGTTGTAGTACTCCGTCTGGCTCATTGGATCGAACATATGATCATGGCAGCGAGCGCAGTTGAAAGTAACGCCCATAAACGCTTTGCCGGTATGTTCGATAGTGTTGTCGAGCCAGGCGTTGCGATTGAAGACGTACCAATTGCGAACGAGATACCCGGTCGCTCGCGCGGCCTGCAGATCATCCGGGCAGGCTTCATCAGCCGCCAGCATTTCGACGACCATCTGATCGTAAGGTTTGTCAGCGTTCAATGACTCGATAATCCAGTCCCGCCAACGCCAGATGTGTGGCTTACTTTCGCGAACCTCAGCCCCGTAACCGTCCCAGTCGCTGTAACGCCAGACATCCATCCAGTGTCGACCCCAGCGTTCGCCGTAATGAGGACTTGCCAACAACTGGTCGACAACTTTCTCGTAAGCATCCGGCGATGAATCGTTTTCAAAGGCCGCAAGTTGTTCCGGAGTTGGCGGAAGACCGATAAGGTCCAGATACACGCGTCGCAGCAAAACATGTTTCGGCGCAGGAGCGATTGTGGCAAGGCCACGAGCAGTATATTGTTGAGCGATGAACGTATCGATTGGATGAAGGGCCCCAGTTCCTTCTGCTTGAGGTACTGCAGGTCGAACAGGCTTCAAAAACGCCCAATGAGTAATCTGGTTTTCATCGTCCGGAATCTTCGCGCCCTGGTCGATCCAGCGGCGCAGGATTTCAATCTGAGCAGTCTCAAGAGGCTTGCCTTCCTCGGGCGGCGGCATCTTCAGATCGCCGGTTTGAACGACGGCTTGTATTAGTCGGCTCTCAGCACTGTTTCCTGCGACCAACACGGGGCCGCTGTCTCCGCCTTTCATGACGTGGGCAACCGCATCAAGCCTCAAGCCACCGCTGGGTTCTGCCTCATTGTGGCACATCGCGCATTTGGCGCGGAGAATTGGGCGGACATCTTTCACATAATCCACGGGAGCATTGGCTGCAGGCGAGGATGATTCGACCGAAGGCTTTTCGTCCGCGCGGAGACTCATGTTGGCGCCGCAGGACAGCACAAGGAAAACGCATGGAATGCTGACAAGCACTGGTTGCATAGGATCAAACCAGACGTTTGTAATGAGGCGAGAATTTGGGGCGGGAGGTGTGCCGAACCGAAATAATCAGTTCGACGTCTCCGAATGGTACCCACGGAATCGGCCAAAGCCAACGATGGAATCCTTCGGATTACCGCAGGAGTTCAGTCCCGGCTCTACACCGCACCCCAAAATGCATTCGACGGATTCATCGATTTCCACAACATCACCGCCGGTCAATTGTGTTGCAGCCCGCTGGTATGATATTCCACGGTAAATGGCGGCCATCAACGTAACGCTTGCCTACGCGACTTGAATTGGGAAACGGTTTTCTGTGGCGAAAAAGAAAAGCGCATCATCAAAGACAACGACGAAAAAAGTACCGCTGGATCCAGACGAGCTTTTGGCGATTCGTCGTACGCGAGCGAAGTCGGTCATCGCGACTTTGAAAAAGCTGTTTCCTGAAGCGGAATGTGCATTAAATCATGAATCAGCATTTCAGCTGCTGGTGGCCACGATCCTGTCGGCTCAATGCACTGATGAGCGAGTGAACCAGGCGACTCCGGAATTATTCCGAACGTATCCAGATGCCGCTGCGTTGGCCAAAGCGTCTCAGGAAGATGTGGAACGCATTGTCAAGCCGCTGGGCTTCTTTCGAAACAAGGCTGCCAATATCCGAGGCATGGCTCAGGCACTTGTGGAACGCTTTCATGGCGAAATCCCGCAGGACATTGAAGAGTTGATTACTCTGCCGGGAGTCGGCCGAAAAACCGCCAGCGTTGTCCTGGGAACATGGTTCGGAATTCCCTCCGGGATTGTTGTTGATACCCATGTGAAAAGATTGACGAATCTTCTCGGGCTGACCTCATCGGAGAACCCGGAGATTATCGAGCGAGAATTGATGGAATTTATTCCGAAGTCCGAATGGATCGAATTCTCTCATCGCCTGATTCACCATGGACGACGCACCTGCATCGCTCGCCGACCGCAGTGTACCGAATGTGGCCTGTTGCCGCATTGTCCTCGAACCGGCTTAAAACCGCTGGAAGAACTGTAGACAGAGTTTCTGAAAACCTCCCGTCGGCGGAGCGACGAGCGTACGGTACACCCGTCGCTCCGCCGACGGGAATTCCCGGCTCCATCATCACCGTGAGTATTTCTCAATGCATAGATATTCAAAGTCGTTGCCAGACTCTGCGTTGGCTTCAGAAACTCGCGTTGGCGTCAGTCACAAGTCGAGTTCCTGGGCGCCATGGAGTTGCCGTATATGTTGTAAAGCCATCGCTCTTTTGCTGCTGATGTCTTCTCTGACCAACGCTCAGGAATCAGATCCAGCGATTGATGGAGCACTGAAATCTGTCACTGATCGTCGCGAAGCAACATGGCAGATGGCGCAGAAGATCTGGTTGGCTGCCGAGCCCGGTTACCAGGAAACGGTCTCATCTTCGCTGCTGGCTGATGCAGCAGAAGCGGCTGGCCTGAAGGTGACTCGCGGAGTCGCCGAAATCCCCACGGCTTTTACGGCCGAGTTTGGTTCGGGCAAGCCGGTCATTGGAATCCTTGGCGAGTTCGATGCATTGCCTGGGCTTTCGCAGCAGGCAGTGCCAGAGCCGCTTTCACGTGACGATGGGAACTCATTCGGTCATGGTTGTGGGCATCATCTGTTTGGCTCGGCGTCGCTGTCGGCTGCGATCGCCATCGCCGAGCAGATTAAAGCCGGCACGCTCAACGGCACGGTGCGATTTTACGGATGCCCGGCGGAAGAGGGCGGCAGTGCCAAAGTGTTTATGGTCGAAGCCGGACTCTTCAAAGATTGCGACGCGGTCATGCACTGGCATCCGTCCAGCAAGACCTCGGCGGGAGATCGTTCCAGCCTTGCACGAGTTGCCGTGAAGTTCCAGTTTCGTGGCCGGACAGCTCACGCGGCCGGATCACCGGAGCAGGGACGCTCAGCACTGGATGCCGTTGAGCTGACCAATCATGCGGCCGAACTGATGCGTGAACATACGCCGGAGGAAACTCGAATTCATCACGTTATCACCAGTGGTGGCGAAGCGCCGAACGTGGTGCCGGCCTTTGCGGAAGTTTACTACTACATTCGGCATCCCGAAGCGAAGTTTCTGAAGCCCTTGTATTCGCGACTTGAGTTGTGTGCCAAAGCCGGAGCGTTGGCAACCGAGACTGAGCTGACGATCCGTTACGAAGGCGGCATTCGAGAAATCCTGCCAAATCAGACGTTGTCGAATATGGCTCGTCGCCGACTGGTTGAGCTCAATGATCTGTCGTACAACGAAGAGGAACGAAAATTTGCCGCGCGGATGCAGCAGCATCTTTCGGAACCGGTGTCGTTGGAAAGTCTGAGTCGTGTCGAAGACGTCGATGGCACGATCGGCAAGGGTTCGACAGACGTCGGCGATATTTCCTGGGTGGTTCCGACCACAGGTTTCAGCACATCCTGCTGGGTTCCCGGAACGCCCGCTCATTCGTGGCAGGCTGTTGCTGCGGGTGGAACAACAATCGGAGAAAAAGGAATGCACCTGGCGGCTAAAGTATTGGCCGCAACAGCGATCGACATGTTTCGCAGCCCGGAGCTGCTTCAACAGGCGAAGGAAGAGTTCCAGAAGCGTTTAGGCGATCAGAAATACGAATCATTGATGCAGCCCAATCAGAAGCCTCCGCTGGATTACCGAAACGCGCCAAAGTCCTGACGAGGAACGTTGATCATGCTATTTGCTCATTGTGGCTCACACAAATTGCCGGGGGCCAGCTTGTTTCAAAAAAGGCCGTTGCTGTTATACGTCGTCTATGTCCTATGCGACCTATTCGCAGGTCCGACTTTTTTCCCTTGGCAAGGCGCCTTCACTGTGGCCGCCGCATCAGAAAAAGCCCCGGAAGAACTCATCTGGCTGAAGAACGACAAGCTCAAGGTGGGACTTAGTCCTTCGTCCGGTGGTGCGATTGCCTGGATCAGCGCTGCTGGTGCTGATCGCGGTTTGATCAATAGCTTCGATCGTGGTCGACTGGTTCAGCAATCCTGGTACGGTAAAGAAGATGGATCGCTGTGGAACAAAACGCCGTGGCGATGGAATCCGGTTCAGGGAGGAGACTGGCGAGGTAAATCGGCCGTCATCCTGGAAGAAAAGCACGAACCCACAACCTCATGGGTGAAGTCACAACCGTTGCATTGGGCCTCGGGGGAGCTGCTCTCGGAATGCACCATGGAGCAGACAGTAACGCTCAAGGATGAGATGCTGCATATTCGATTTCGCTTTCACTATGCCGGAACGGAATCGCATCCGGCACATCATCAGGAGCTGCCGGCATTCTTTGTCGACTCTCGCCTCACAACTCTGGTGTTCTACGACGGCGATGCTCCATGGACCGGGGCTGAATTGAAAAGAACTCAGCCTGAGTTCCCAAACGAATACAAAAAGATCACGGAGCACTGGGCCGCCTATGTCGGCGAGGATGACCGAGGTATAGGTTGTTATGTCCCTGTCGCTGATGACCTGACGTGTTACCGATTCGGCAAAGACGTGAATTCGCTCGGAAGCTGTTCGTACTTTGCTCCGATTAAGACACTAGCCATTGTTCCCGGTTTTCAGTGGGAATACGACGTCTGGATTACCCTGGGGTCGACTAACGAGATTCGCGACCGGTTTCTGCAGGTCTCTCGAGAAAGCCAGGGCTCCAGCCTTTGAGGCCGGCGTTTCTTGCTGTTCACGAGAGACTCAATAATTCGAAGCCGAACGGCCGTCAGCAGCCTTGATTCGGGGACCAAAAGTTGTCATCCTTCGCCGCTTCGATTTTCCGCGCACACCTTGCGCCGGGCCGCTAAACTGTGGTCCGTGGTCGCATTAGGCAGCGTTTTTGCAGATTTCGTGATGAAATTCGGCTGTAATGTCGATTGCAGGGAATCGAATTTCTCCGTTTTTGGCCCTGAATTGAGTGTTTTCGGAGTTGATAGAGATGCACATTCGCAAAGGTGACACTGTTGAGGTCGTTTCTGGAGACGACTCCGGTAGTCGTGGCACCGTGCTGTCCGTAGATCGCAAAAACGGAAAAGTGGTTATTGAAGGAATCAATAAGGTCTACAAGCACGTTCGCCGAGGCCACCCAAAGAGCCCGCAAGGTGGACGTCTGCACATCGAACTGGCCATTGACGCTTCTAACGTTCAGCTGATCTGTCCAGAAACTGGCAAGCCAACTCGCGTTGGTGTGAAGATCAATGCAGACGGCAGCAAGGAACTGGTTTCCAAGCGAAGCGGTGCCAGTATCCGCCAGCTGTCCCCAGCCAAGAAGTAATCGTAGACTCGCCTTGAGCGTTCTCTGCTGAAATCAGAAAAAGGTTACGAAGCGCTTTCGCTTCCAACCAGGAAACGTCTGAAAGCAGATCCTGGATGCTAACCAGAAATTAAAAAGGATTACGGAGCGACTGCTTCGTAATCCTTTTTTCGTTGATCAGGTTGTATCCATCGGCCGGATCAGGAAACTCCGGCCATAGAGATGCTGATGTGTGTCCGCTCGACGACTGAAGGAGCGCTTTGTGGCCAATCCAATTCAATCGTGGCGATGCCTGCTGGAACTGAATTCTTCTCGTCAGATCTTGAAGGGATCTCCTGACGATCTCGGCGCCGCGATTGGTCGAGCTGCGGACTTGCGAATCGGGACGGAGTTCATTCACAACGAGCACATCGACGTCACATCATCCAGCGCAGAACGCATTCGTGAGGTCGCTGAGTTCGGCGTGACCTATCGCATCAACAACGCCTGGAGCGCCGGGATAATGAGCTTGCGGCAGCCAATCGAGCTGCCAACAGGATTTGGTCCTCGTCCTTCGATGTCGTTCTTTCTTTACAACCAGGACGGAACACAGGGCATCGCGCGTCCGTTTCTGGATGGACGCCCCACCTTTGGCCAACGAGGCGCTGCGATCGCAGAAGCTCCCGCTGATATGCCAAAGTATCATGTCGAGAACGCATGGGATACCGACACCAATGCGCCGAGCCATAACTTCGTCTACGACTTTGACGTTTTCCGTTTCTGCGTTCGCGACGACTGGCAACAGGTCCTGCATCACTCGTCTGACGGCACTGTGATGTCGGGTTCGCTTAAGGATCTGATTGAGGCGTTCTCTGCGGGCTGCTCAATCAAACTTGGCATCGCAGGATTATGTGATCCTCTGAAGCAACCTGGAGAAGACTTCGTTGAGCACGAAGTCTTCGTGCAGGGTGGATCCGCGTATTACTACATGGAGCAGAAGCTGTTCATGATCGGTACTCATCCAGTCGTTCGCATTCGTCCGGCTGTCCCGATGCGATATTCCAGCGACGCCTGGGACTTCGGCTGGCTAATGATCCGCACCGACGGCCACACAGTCTATCGCCGCTGCGATCCATACACATTGCAATTCACCGATTACGTGAAGCAGCACGGGATTCGATGGTTTGTGAGATGACTTCGCGAGGCCGCTCGACCGTCGCCCCGTGGAGTTCTGACATGAACATTGCTGAACGCTGAATTGTCCTGGAGGAATGCAGAAAGGCGGAAGCAGCCGCTGCCTGAAATCGCAATGTGTGCTCAGCCTGCCCGATTTACGGTTGATCATTCACTTCCAACCTCAGTCCCAGCGACAACTGCTGATCAGCTCGAGTCAGCTCCACGCCGGTACCTTTGAAGCAGCGGACGATTTCGAAAAGTAGTCCGATTGCTGCTTCGGCTTCTTCGCGAGAGTGGCCTTCTTCCAGCATGTTTTGCGAAATCAATTGTTCGCGATTGTCGGCCAGTGACTCGCTGATGGCAGGAACAAATAACTGCAGGATTGTATTTACGCCGGCTTGGCGTGCCTCTGGATTTGGTGCATTTGTCAGTTGCTGAGCCAACTCTGCAGTGCTGGCGAGAACAAATCGATCGCCAGAAAATCCAACCGATGGAGAGAAGTTGAAAATGATGGGAGCAGTCGTCGAATCTTTGTCTTTCTTTTCCGGCAGATAACGAGACGTGATCAAGTCGACGTCTCCATTTTTCTGCATGTCCATCTCCAGTTGAGGATTTCCCTGCTGAGCGCCCACGATATTGAAGAAGCCGATCGCACTCTGAAACGTTCGCCGCAGTTCTGATCGCATCGTTTCCGGATCTCGCAGCCTCATGACCAAGGCAAAAGCAGGTAGCTTGATCGCAGGAACCGGGGTCTTGTTTTCAAAAGACTGACGAACGACCATCAGTCCAATCTCTGGTGCCAGAGATCCCAGAATCTCTTCGCCAAAATCTCGCCCGGCAAAAACTGTCGACAGGTTGCTGTCCGCTTCGGCCAGCTTGTCATTTGTCTGCTCATCGAACAGATCGCCAGCTCGCAGCCACATCTGGGAGATATCTCGGTAAGTCGCAAGAGTCAACAGTGTGCCGGGCACTTCAGGCAACGACGGAGCAGAACCTTCATTGTCCGGCCCAAAGTAGTATTCTCGTTCCTCCGGAATCCAGTCGGCTTGCCAAGGTGTTGAAAACTGCAGGTCAATACCACCAGAAGCAACCGTCAGATCCGCTGTAATATACGGCGAATGTTTGAGAGTACTCTGGAGACCACCGATCAGAAGTTCCGCCAAAGGATTCTCGGCCTTTTCCTCAAATGCTTTCTTAGCCCCACCGGCTTCCCGAACAGCATTCAGGTTAGCGAACCCCCAGGCATGTTTGTCTGTTTCTCGCGCCTTCTGTGCGGCCTGAAAATCCGTGTGACCGGCTAGTGATGCGGCGTCATCCGGCGCGATTTTTCCCTCGGCAATGTCCAGCAGTCGGTCAACAACGCTCTTTCCCAGCTCAGACTTGTTTGTCACGACCAACCAGTCGCGAACAACGGCCGCTCCACCTTTTTCCAGGCGATAGATCAAAAGATCACGGTACTCCACCGGCTCGCCTTTTTCGCCGCCGTTAAGTCGAGTCATCTCGAGGATCTTCGCTCGGAAGTTCTCCATAGTGGCTTCATCTTTGCCGCGAACCAATAACACCGCGCCCTGAGTCGCAACATCGTATCCTGCGTAGATCCCTTTGGCGGTCAACGCTTCAATCGCTGGTCGCCAGTCGGCACCGATTTGCAGCTCGAAGAATTTTCTTCCGGTTAAAAATCCGCGAAAGCCTTCTGACATCTGGGCCTTCTTGTAGACGTCCATCGCCTGTATCCGCTGATTCAGCGGGTGATCGAGCACTGTGTTCAGGATCGTGACGGGCTGGGGTATCTCCAGATAGGCGACAGTCGTACTCGGCAGCAGTTGGCTGGCGTGCGGTTCGTCAGCCAGCAGAATCGGTGACAGGCAGAGTGCAGCGACAAAACCGAAGGCTTTAGAATGCTGAACAAGAACAGACCGCATCATGGCATTTCTCAGCAACAAAGTACTGCAGAACGATTGCAGTGGAAACTCGAAGGCAGGCGGTCAATTGTGGTGCGAACCCACAGAAAGTGCAAAGGTGCTCAGAGAAGATTGCTTTTCTATCCTCGGGTTCCCGAATGACGGCATCGCGAAAGACAATGAAAAATGGGTATCACAAAACTGGTTTGCCGCTCAGGTTTTTTCTGAACCGCGAATGGACGCGAATTCACGCGAATAGGGAAGAATCGCAATAACGAATTCGACGAGTGTCATGATCCAGAGGAAATGGGTACTGACTTACCAATCCGAATGCTGTCGGCCACATCTCGGATGTTTATTGTCCTTTATTCGTGTGAATTCGCGTCCATTCGCGGTTCAAACTCTGCACTTTCAACGAAGCGTTCACTCGCGATGGTGCGTCGTAGCCAATTCTCTGAAACTCAGGCTCTCACCGAAAACATTCGCACATGAGACTTCATAACTCGGCACTCGCTTTGAAGGTGGCTGTGGGCTAAATTGGACACGTTCCGAGCTGGCTCTGGTCGTGCTCTACAAAGACGCATGGCATCGTGCGTCTGATCCTCACCAGATCTTCAATTTTCGCCGTCGAGGCATCCCATGTCACGAATCGTCCTCCTATTCGCTCTTTGCGGGGTCGCCGCAAATGTTGTTGCTGACGAGAAGGTTACCTTCAATCGCGACATTCGACCGATTCTGTCTGACAAATGTTTCTTTTGCCACGGCCCCGACAACGCTAAACGGGAAGCCGATATGCGTCTTGATGTTCGTGAGGCGGCCATCAGCAAAGGAGCCATTAATCTCGATGATGTTTCCGAGAGCGAAATGCTGAAAAGAATTACGACGGACGATCCTGACCTGCAAATGCCGCCAGCCAGTGCCAAGCTGGGAAAGCTGACGGAACAGGAAGTGGCGACTCTAAAGAAATGGATCGAGCAGGGCGCGGAGTACGAAGGGCACTGGTCGTTTATTTCTCTTGATCAGCAGGCGGTGAAGATCAAATCGTCGCCACAGGAAACAGCTCGCAAGATTGATGAGCTTGTTCGCACCAGCCTGTTTGCTCGAGGATTGAAGCTGCAGCCTTCCGCTGATCGTCGGACTCTGATTCGACGACTCAGCTTTGATTTGACGGGGTTACCGCCGCGAGTCGAAGACGTTGAGGCGTTTGTCGCCGACGAATCGTCTGAGGCCATTGAAAAACTCATCGACAGATTGTTGGCGACGCCTCAATATGGCGAACGCATGACGGTCGACTGGCTTGATACGGCTCGGTACGCCGACAGCTATGGTTTTCAGGTCGATCGTGAACGTGAGATGTGGCCGTGGCGTGACTGGGTTGTGAAGTCGTTTAACGACAATATGCCGTTCGATCAGTTCATTACGTGGCAGCTTGCGGGCGACCTGTTGCCGAACGCCAGCGATGAACAAATCCTTGCCACAGCATTTAATCGGCTCCATCAGCAGGAGTCTGAAGGTGGCAGCGTTGAGGAAGAGTATCGCGTCGAATACGTCTGCGACCGAGTTCAGACTTTTGCCACCACATTCCTTGGGCTGACTTTCGAGTGTGCTCGATGCCATGACCACAAGTATGACCCGATCACGCAGAAGGAGTACTATCAGTTCTTTTCGATCTTCCAGAACGTGGACGAAGCTGGTCTTTATTCGTACTTCACAAACTCACCACCGACGCCCGCGACAATGACTGACGCCGCCGGAAAACGAAACACGGAGTGAATTGCAGACTGCGGCAGTCACTGAGCTTGAAAAAGAAGTCGATTGAACTGCGTGAGTCACGTCGTGCCGCATTCGAAGAATGGCTGTCAAAGCCGGAGCGTGCGTCAGCCGAGATGACTCTCTTCCGAACTTGCTCGTTATGAATTCGAAACTCAGGATGGCGACAAGCTAGCGAACGCGATTGCGGGCGGAGCTCCGACCAGCATTCGTGGCGAGAATAAACTGACGCCGGGACACCAGGAAACGCGATTGAATTCACAGGTGACGATCCCGTTGATCTGCCTCTTGGCAACTTCCGACGCGAAGAGCCGTTTTCTGTTTCGCTGTGGCTGAAAACTCCGGATGTCAAAGAACGGGCCGTCGTGTTTCATCGATCAAGAGCCTGGACGGATGCGGCCAGTCGAGGCTACGAATTGCTGATCGAAGATGGCCGACTGAAGTGGTCACTGATTCACTTCTGGCCGGGTAATGCGGCTTCGATCGCGGCAGAGACTCCTCTGACGCCAGGCGAATGGACACACGTTGTTGTTTCGTCCGATGGCAGCAGCCGCGCGGCGGGGCTTACCATTTTTGTCAACGGGCAGCCAGCCAGCACAGTCGTAATCAAAGACCAGTTGTCACGTGAAATCACCGGTGGTGGCGGCGACAACATTGCTCTGGGCGAGCGATTCCGTGACCGCGGTTTCAAAGGCGGAATGGTTGACGATTTTCGAGTCTTCAGTCGTAACCTCAGCCCATTGGAGGCTCTGAGTACGTTTGACGCCGCGACTGCGAAACAGAATCTGCAGGCTTCAGCGGACACACTCAATGAGTCACTTCGGAATCAGCTGTTTGAACATTTCCTGATGACGCACGATCAGGAGTGGACCGCGCACCGGGCTTCTCTGCAGGCTGCGCGCAGTGAGCTGGCAAAGTTCAACGATGGTTTGAAAGAGATCATGGTGATGCGTGAGTTGCCGGAACCGAAAAAGGCCTATGTGCTGTTTCGCGGTGAGTATGCTCAGCGGCGAGAAGAAGTAACGGCTGGCACTCCGGCTGCGTTGTCGCCTTTTCCTGACGACGCTCCGAAGAATCGACTTGGGTTGGCTCGTTGGTTGACGGATCCACGACATCCATTGACTGCTCGTGTCACCGTCAATCGAGTCTGGCAGAGCATTTTTGGGCGAGGGTTGGTGCGAACCTCCGAAGACTTCGGCAGCCAGGGCGCACGACCACTGTATCCGGAAGTCCTGGATGCTCTTGCCGTCCAGTTGATCAGCAGCGGCTGGGATATGAAGCAACTCGTTCGCACCATTGTGCTCACCGACGTTTATCAGCAGAACAGCATCGCCGATCAGCAAACTATGACTGACGACCCAGACAATGAGTGGCTGGCTCGGGGACCTCGTTTTCGATTGTCAGCCGAGATGATTCGCGACAATGCCTTGGCGACCGCCGGACTTCTCAACCCCGCCATCGGCGGCGCGCCGGTGAATCCTTATGAGATGACGGAGTCCTTTAAGCCCGCTGCGTCCAGTGGCGGCGATGGCGTTTATCGTCGTAGTCTTTACACGAACTGGCGCCGTACCGGGCCACCTCCGGCCATGGTGGCCTTCGATGCACCTCGGCGCGCTGTCTGTACGGCAAAGCGGGAACGCACGGATTCTCCCTTGCAGGCTTTGATTCTGTTGAATGGCATTCAGTATGTTGAGGCAGCTCGTGTACTCGGTGAGTTGCTGCATCGCGACGCGAACGGTGATCCGGCTCAGATGGTTAATCTCGCGAGTCTTCGTTGCTTGAGTCGTCATCCTGATGCCAGAGAACTGGAGATCCTTGTCCGACTTTATGAGGAACAGCGACAGCATTTTGAGGCGCATCCGACAGAGGCCGACCAATTAATCATGATCGGTCAGAAGCCGTCAGATCCATCCATCAGTGCCGCCAAAATTGCCGCCGCCACAGTCCTCGCACAAGCCTTGTTGAATCATGACGAGTGCGTCGTGAAACGCTGATTGCTTTAAAACTGTGCTGCATGGAACAAACTTTGCGCGGTACAGCACAGTTTGCAAATATTCAGTTGCGGTAAGGTAAAAATGGCTCTCAGGGGCGAGATGACGAGCCGCCGGCGCTTCCTGAATTGAGGGAATTCGGTAAGCTGCGGCACAGTGTGAAGTTGCCGCTGCAAGTCGCTAATTGCCAACAGGGATGAGTTTATGCGTCATGTCGTCTGCCTGATTCTCGGGGGAGGCAAGGGAACTCGATTGCTGCCGTTAACGGAGTATCGTTCGAAGCCCGCCGTTCCGCTCGGAGGCAAGTACCGACTGATCGACGTCCCGATTTCCAACTGCATCAACAGCGACATCAATCGGATGTATGTTCTGACGCAGTTCAATTCCGTCAGCCTTCACCGACACATTCGCCAGACCTATAACTTCGACCTGTTTCACAACGGCTTCGTCGAAATTCTGGCGGCTCAGCAGACGCTGGACGGATCAAACTGGTACCAGGGCACTGCCGATGCGGTGCGCAAGCAGGTTCGCTTCCTGAAAGAATATGGGATTAAGTACGTTCTGATTCTTTCGGGCGACCAGCTGTACCGTATGAACTTCAAGGAGATGCTGGCGACTCACGTAAACGCCAATGCGGACGTGACGATCTCCACGGTTCCGGTTCATGCAGACGCCGCTCGCGGCTTTGGAATTATGCAACTTGACGGTACTGGCAAAGTCACGGGCTTCGTCGAAAAGCCGAAGGATGATGCTTCGCTCGCCAAGGTGCGAACACCGGCCGACTGGATCGACAAGATGGGCATAGAAGCGAACGGTCGAGAATATCTGGCCAGCATGGGGATTTATCTGTGGAATCGCGATCTGCTCGTTGATCTGCTGGAATCAACGGACCATGAAGACTTCGGTAAGGACATCTTTCCGCTCGCGATCAAAAATCATCATGTGCAGACGCATCTGTTCGACGGCTATTGGGAAGACATCGGGACAATCAAAGCTTTCTACGATGCGAACCTTGCTTTGACGGATACCAATCCGCCGTTTCAGTTCGCCGATCGACGAGCGCCAATTTTTACTCGCCCGCGATTTCTGCCATCAACACGCATGGGCTCCTGCACGGTTCGCGACAGCCTGATTGCGGATGGTTGCTTTATCGGAACATCAACGATCATCGAAAAGTGCGTTGTCGGGATGCGAACTCATATCGGCAAGAACGTGACTTTGAAGAACACCGTCGTGATGGGAGCAGACTTCTATCCGACCACCGACGATCAGTTGTACGCGCTCGGCGACGCCACACCCGTTTGGGGCATCGGCGATGGAGCCTTCATCGATGGTGCGATGCTGGATAAAAACGTCTGCATCGGCCGCAACGCCAGAATCGTCGCCAGTGAAGCACCAGGACCAGAATGCGACTGCGGAGAAGTTGTCGTGCGCGACGGCATCGTGGTCGTCCGCAAAGGGGCTCGGATTCCGGATGGCTGGAAGTTCCCAGCAAAGTAGTTGCCGTTGATTTTGGCGAGGTTTTCACGGCAAATCATACCGTGCAGATGCTTCGTGTCCGGAACACGACTCCGGACGCCAGCCAAAGCACTGCTGATGAAACCAGCAGTACGCTGACGTCGCCCCATGGAAACACGCCGGTCTGAATAATGATCGCAGGGCGATAGTATTCCATCACAGACAGCCACGGTGAAATGGACTTCGCCCAGTCCTGAAACTGTGCCAGAAAGTTCAGCAGAAACGAAGCCAATAACACCGTGAAGACCACGCCGATCGCACGGCCTCGTCGATCACTGAAGGCAGAGACCAGGAACGCAAAGCTTCCGACGGCCAAATACAGGGCGGCCAGATTCGCCATCACCATCAGCGTATGCAACATGGACAGTCGCATGCCCGGCTGTACGAACTGCGATGCAATCAGATGGCCGAGATATCCCAACGACAAAATTGCCAGCCCGCTGATTAACCAGCCGATTGTTTCGGAGATGAAAACGCTCCATCGCGAAACTGGCAGACACAGCAGAAAGTCGGCTGTGCCTCGATCAATCTCACCCGCCGGCATCCGAGAACAATACATCACTTCATGTGCCCACAAGAGTGTTAATACTGTGGGGTGCACCCAAAGAAAGGCCTGAGAGAGCTGGGCCGATACCTGATCGCCCGGATCGACTCCCAACAAGGCTGTCAGCAGAGGTTTGACCATAGGCATTTTGTCAAACATCTGATGAATGTTACCCAGCACTTTCGGCAGTAAAGCCGTCAGCAGCCCCATGATGGCACACAATCCGAGGCTCAGCCATAAAACCGGCCAACGAACTTCCATCCAGATTTTCTGCAGAAGCCCCGACATTACGCTGCCTCCGTTGATGTTTCGTAGTACTTGCGGAACAACACTTCCAGCGACGGTGGTCCAATCATAATGTCGGCAAATCCCTGAGCGGCCGCCCATGACATAAACGAAACGGAGGAACCCACAAGTTCCAGAACACAGGTGCGGTCTCGCCGGCTGCTGTCTTCTATCGCAACGCTTGCTGGCAACGTAGAATCTACTGACCGTGATGATTGCGGAACACTTCTCACCACCACACTGTCGGGCCATTTCAGATTGTTGTAATCCTGTTCTTCACGCAGCGTCACAACGATCTGTCGAGGAGCCTGAGACTTCAGACGGCTGACCGTGGAGTCTTCCACAATGCGGCCATCTCGAACAATGGCGATTCGATCGCAGAGCGATTCCACTTCACTCAGCGTGTGGCTGGAAAACATCACTGTGCGTCCGCTCGCAGCCATCTCACGCAGACAACTCATCAGTGTATCCTGCATCAGCGGATCGAGTCCGGATGTTGGCTCATCCAGAATCACCAGCTTTGGTTCATGAGCCAGTGCCAGAACAAGAGCAACCTTCTGTCGATTGCCACGCGACATTTTTCGCACGGGCAGATCAACCTCCAGGCGAAATCTTTCTGCCAGCTCAAAGCCTTTCTGGTGCAGGCTGCGACCATGAATCCGAGAAAGCATCGCGAGAGCTCGCCGCGTCGTCAGCCAGGGATAGAGACGCACGTCTCCGGCCACATATCCAACTTCACGGCGAATCTCTGTTCCTTCGTTCCAGCAATCGCGACCAAAGATGTTCGCAACTCCGGAACCAGCCCGCAGGAGTCCCATCAGAACTCGGATCGTCGTTGACTTACCAGCGCCATTGGGCCCAAGAAAACCAAAGATCTCACCGGCTGAGATTGTCAGATTGATATCCGTAATGCCGCGTCGGGAACCATAGCTGCGGCACAACTGCCGTGATTCAATAACCTGCATAAAGCCCTCTCAGAAACTCTGCTCGCCGTGTTTTGGGTGCGGGAGTTGTATGAGTTTGTCGCTGAAACAGCACGTAATTTTAAGCCGGACAGCCAAGTACCGAGGATCGACCGCTCCCAGGACTGAGAATTAACTGGCACGGTGCACCGATGTTCGAGTCCTCGATTCATGGGCGGCTAGGATGTCATTCGTGGAGGGCGAGCTGGCAGTCACTGTCTGCATGTGGGTTTAACCCAGTCGAAGTTTGATGAGAACTCCGTACGGCAAATTATCGAACCCGGTTTTCCGCTGGCTGAGCTGCCTGTCGGTCGGGTTCGTTCTGTGCGCTGTGCTACTGCCAATGCCGATCAGCCTGCGGCCATCTGATGGTGTTGAGAAAGACATGTCTCAACCCTTCCCGTGTCAGAATCGTCCGTGCGGATGTCGGTCTGCGGAACAATGCTGGAAGAAATGTTGCTGTTTCACCAATTCTCAAAAAGTTGCCTGGGCGAAGGCTAACCGTGTCGATCTGCCTGACTATGTCCTTGCTGCCGCCAAAAAAGAAAGCGCAGTCGTAAAGAAATCCTGTGCTTTGTGCTCGAAGGCAAAGAACAACGGCGATAAGCCGAAGTGCGAAGAGTTAGCAGCTTCGAAGAATAGTAAGTCTGAAGATTCAGCGGCTCAGTTGCCGAAAACTCTGGCCCGCACCAAAACATCAAAGTGGGTTCTTTCGGTCTATGCCGCAGAGTGTCAGGGGCAGCCGTCTATAACATTGTGCTTCCCGGCCACGATCATTCCTGCTCGAGTTGTCCTTGTCACGAGCTCTGTCGAGATGACAGAAATCGTGCACGAAGTTTCAGAACGGTTGTACTCAACAACTCTTCGACCGCCGCTCCCTCCTCCGAAGATCGCCTCGCAGCCTGTTGAGTTAATCAGCCGGAACGCGTTAGCGTCCGGTTTTCGCCTCTGAAGCTCAGGAAGAACAACCGGGGGCTAACGCCCTGCGGCTGATGAAGCGACTAAATCAACAGGCTGCTATGCACCATTGCCGCCTCTTTGTGGTCTTCACTCTGCTTGAGTTCTGATTCGAGTCACATGTGAAGATCGTCTTTCCTGCACGTGTTGCACATGTTTGTGCGTGTCGCTTCAGTCCCCGCGTTTTGTTCAGCCCGCGTTCGCGCGCTCAACCAAACTACCGGTTCGCTCTCCACAAGCTTGATCCGTTTGGTCTGTGTTGAGCGTGCGAACCGGGGCTGCAGGACCGTTGAGGAGCTCAGCAGCACACGCCGTTCTCCGTCACTTCTTCAGATTCATTCAATTTCGCTTTGGAGCGTTTCTATCATGATCTCTCGTTCCCGCATTCAATCTCGCGGCTTCACGCTGATCGAGTTGCTTGTTGTCATCGCCATTATCGCCATCCTGATTTCACTGCTTCTGCCTGCTGTTCAGCAGGCCCGCGAAGCCGCTCGCCGAACTCAATGCAAGAACAACCTCAAACAGTTCGGTCTTGCTCTGCATAACTACGAAGGTTCGTTTGGTGTTTACCCGATGACGAATGCTCAGAACTACCTTCCGAACACTCAGGGATTCTCACCGCAAGCTCGACTGTTGCCGTACATGGAACAGGCCAATCTGCAGAGTATGCTTGATTTCACGCAGTACGGATTCAGCGGTCCTTTCAATAATCTGGTTCCGAATCCTCAGTTTGCAGCTGCCTTTGCCACACCCTTGCAAGTCATGCTATGCCCCAGCGATCCTGCTCCAACCCAAAACACAGGTGCTGGCGGAGCGATCTATGCGGGGCTCAACTACATGATCAGCTACGGCAGCGGTATGAACGCCAACTATGACCTGCGTTGGCCAACCGATGGGATTGTCTATGAAAACTCTAACGCAAAGATCAGAGATATCACCGACGGGACGTCGAACACTGTCGTGATGAGCGAAGCGATTCGCAGCGTGGGAGCCGACTTTACTCTGGCAGCCGGCACTTTGCCGAAGTTCAACTACCAGGCCACGATGAACGGTTCGACCGGAGTCAACGCCGCTCTGCAGGCCGTTCAGGGACTCGCCGCTACCGGTGGAGCCTGGAGCAATGGTCCGAGCGGTGTGATCAACAATCCGAACCTTGCTGCCATCTCGGCAACCATGACCAGTTGGCGCGGAGCATCCAGCGCAGCTTTGCGTGGTCGTGGTGTATCATGGGCACATTCCGGAGCCGTCAGCACACTCACCAACGGTTACAACACGCCAAACAGTAAGATCCCGGATGTGGTCGTGCACTTCACAGGATTCTTTGGACCTCGCAGCTTTCATACCGGCGGTGCTCAGGTTCTGCTTGGCGATGGTTCTGTGAGATTCCTCAGCGACAACATCGACGCCATGCTGCATCGCGGTATGCACAGCCGCAACGGTGGCGAAGTCCTGGGCGAATTTTAGTTCGCTCGACAGTCGCCGTATTCCCTTCCGCCACCGGGTTCACCCCGGTGGTTCAACGGCCTTTGCACCACTTTCAGCCTCTCAACCGCCAACGTCCCCAGGTGTCGTATGTCCGAAAAATCATGGCCCGATTATCGAGCTGTCTGGCGCTGGCACTTCTATGCCGGACTGCTCTGTATCCCGTTCGTGATTGTGCTCTCGATCAGTGGCTTGATTTATCTGTTCAAGCCGCAGATCGAAGCGTGGAATGATCGACACTACGACAATCTGCAGTTGTCCGGTCCCGCGAAGCCAGCCTCTGAACAAATTGCCGCAGCGATTGCGTTCATGCCGGGATCGACATTCAGTAGCTACGAATTGCCGGAGTCACCGGCTTCGTCGGCTCGCGTCGTGGTGAAGCACGAAGATGCCTCGATTCGAGCCTACGTTCATCCGGAAACGCTGCAAGTCCTGCATACCGTCCCGGAGAACGAACGTTTCATGCGCTGGATTTTTCGGTTGCATGGAGAATTGTTGATGGGAGATCGTGGATCGAATCTCGTTGAGCTGGCAGCGTGCTGGACTATCGTACTTTTGATCACAGGACTTTTCCTGTGGTGGCCGCGAAATGTGAAAGGCCTGGGAGGCGTCCTGTATCCGCGTTTGTTCGGCGGATCACGCATGTTCTGGCGAGATATTCACAGTGTCGTCGGCATGTGGATCTCCTTCTGTGCCATCTTTCTGTTGCTGACCGGTTTGCCGTGGGCCAAATTCTGGGGCGACTATTTCAAGCAGGTTCGTCAGGTCACCGGCACCGCTGTCGCACAACAGGATTGGTCCAACAGCAGCGGAAATGCTGGACGTGGTCGATCAGAGAAATCCAGCGGTGGCGAGCATGGTGACCATGGCGGCAGCAGAGGGAGTTCCAATGGCGCGAAAGGTGGCAAAACGCCAGCGAAGCCGGTTGATTACTCTGCCATCGATATCATGGTCGCCAACGTGGTGCCGCTGAAACTGGATGCACCAGTTATTATCTCCGCACCCGGTGGACGATCCAAAACATGGAATGCGAAATCGAACACTCCGAATCGTCCTCGCCGAGTCACCGTGGAGTTGGATCCGAAGACCGGTGGTATCCTCAGTCGAGAAGACTTCAAAGATCGACACTGGGTGGATCGCGCCGTGGGAGTTGGCATTGCGGCGCATGAAGGTGCCTTGTTCGGCTGGCCGAATCAGGTCCTGGGAGTACTCACGACTCTGGGTTTGGTACTGCTGTCGGTCAGCGGTGTGATCCTGTGGTGGAAGCGCCGTGATCAGGGAGTACTCGGCGCACCAAAACCCGCGTTGAGTCCTCGCGTTTCCTGGGGGCTGATTTCCATCATCGTTTTGATCGGCATCTGTCTGCCACTTTTTGCGGCTTCTTTGCTGATTGTGTTGCTGCTGGAGTGGCTGGTTCTGAGCCGTATTGCTCCTGTCGGAATCTGGCTGGGTTTGATCACGAAATCGCCTGCCACAACTTAACTTTAATGCACTCCTGCGAAGTGCCAACCAGAAACTGATCATGCAACCATCAAGCAATATCCTGTCCGTCTTTCTGTTGACCGTCTCTTTGACAATCGGATGCAGCGACGCGCCTGCTCCAGCGACCGGTGGCACTCCAGGCACGTTGACTTTTGGTGATGGAGTGACCAGCGATATCAATATCACGGTCCATCGAAGTTCGGCAGGGAGCTTTCAGCCAATCGGTTTTGGACTCACTGATCTCGAAGGCAAATTTATCCTCTACCAAACCGGAGCAGCGGGGCCTCTTTGGCTGGAACCTGGCGATTATGTTTTCACCCTGGAATCGGTTGGTCCGTCGATCGCGTTTCCGAAAGAGTACCTCAATCCTCAGTCAACTCCGCTCAAGCTGAGCTGGACGGCTGACTCCACGTCCGCAGATCTGACAGTCTCACAGAAACTGCTGGGGTCGAAGTAGATCTGCTCAATCTGCTCCTTGAGTGCGACCGTCAGAATTGCCGACATTACAGGAGACCAGGCAGCATTGAGGCAATTCATCGGCTGCCAAGGTTTAGAGTTCTTGCTGCAAGTCTTTTGACCGCCGAGGCTCAGGAGTCAGCCAGATTGATCAGGACCCGCATCACCTTTTTTCTCTGTGCAGTCGCGGTCACGATCGTTGGCCTTGCTTCGCGTCGCTATCAAGCAGTCCTGCCCGTGTTCGTCGGTGAGTACTCTGGTGACACGCTGTGGGCGTTGATGCTGTTTCTGCTGGTGAGTACTTTGCTCGCTGGCCGAACCGTGCTTACTCGCGCGACGATCTCGTTAGTTCTCGCTTTCGTGGTCGAGATCAGCCAGCTGTACCATGCTCCCTGGATCGACAGCATTCGCTACACAACGCTGGGCGGATTGGTTCTGGGTTTCGGCTTCTTGTGGACCGATCTCGTGTGCTACACCGTCGGGACCATGATTGGAGCCCTTGCCGAATGCGGGCTGCGGCGGTTTTCAAAGTAGCCGTCTAACTCCGTCGAGACGAATCCTTGCAGCCAACCCATCGCTGAAGAAATACCGGGGTGATCCTCAGCACCACTTCATCAACATGGATTGCCGGAAAAGATCATCGTGTTACGACACGCCGAAACCGAGTATGCAAAGTGTGGATCGCAACCGGAGCCATTAATCCAGTTGCGCAGCCTGACGCCAAGTGCTCGTTTGCAAAAATGACCGACCGAAACCGCTGACTGCATCCATGCTACGGGGACTTCGTGCGGGAGACTTCCGTTTCCCCGGGCCCTGAATGTATACAACACTCCACGAGCAGCACAACCTGCTGGCCGAATCTTCGAAGACACGAACCCTGTTTCCACCAACTGAAGGACGTGTGATTCATGGCTAAGGCAAAGAAAGGGGCGACAGCAGAGGCCGCCGTTGCTGCAGAACCGGAAGTCTTCTGGCTTCCCGCTGAAAAAGACTATTCCCTCGCACTATTGGACGGGAAAGTTGTCAGCCGAAATCCCAAAGGCGCAAAGCTGGCCAGTATGCCACCGTGGTTGAAGGAGTCGGAGCTTGCCCTGCAATTGACCAGCCTTCGCGACTGGCTGAATGAGCATGAAATGCAGTGCCGCGCTTCGATCGAGCTCTGGATGTTGCGATCATTGCCCGTTCCGCGCGAAGTGCTGGCTTCGGTCTGGTCAGATCCTGCCTGGCAGTCCATTCTGACCAACACCGTTGTCTGCGCCTGTAAGAAGGGGGAACTCAGTCAGAACGAAGCCGGTTTTCTCAAACAGATCGACGACAAGAAGGGCGTCGGCATCATCGATCTGGATGGAGAAACACAATGGCTGAAGGTAGATGCGATTGCCATCCCGCATCCAATTCTGCTCAAGGAAATGAATGACTTCCGACAACTGTCGATTGAGCTCAGTATTCAGCAGCAACTGGATCAGCTTTTCCGTCAGACGTGGGTACCGACACAGGAGCATCTGGAATCCAGCAGCGTCAATGATTTCAACGGTGGTCGGTTCGAACAGCTAAATCATGTGCTTGGACTTTGTCGCCGCCTTGGTTATCGAGTCAGCGGCGGATATGCCTGCTGTCCCGTCTGGGAAAACGGCGTTCAGGTGGAAGCTCGTTTCTGGATCGGCGCTGAATCACCCGAAGCGGAAACGTGGACTGCCGACCTGATCTTCACGGACTCGAAAGAGCACACGATCGCCGTCAAGGACGTTGGCCCCGTTGCATTCTCGGAAGGCATGCGCATGGCATCGGCGATTTATGCCAAACGAGTCATCGAGAAGACGGAAGAGTCCAACTGAGTTCGTCTTACGAACGTTGTGTTCATCTCAAATTTCAAATTTGAAATCTGAAATACACCCGAATCAATCCTCAGGCCTTAGACCAGAGAGCTATTGCCATGGCAAGTCCCGATGACCTTCTCTCCGCTGGCGCGATGTTGTCTGTGAAAGAAAAAGTCCGCAATGAATCGATCGTTGACACTGTCAGTGCTCGAGTCTACAAGCATCCGGCTCTCGGGAACCGACCCGTTGTGAGGCTGGTGGCTGACAATCTTGCTGCGGGCGATGACCTCACGATGGAGTTCCTGGGTTTCGCAGCGCCCGAAGTGAACGGCCCGATCGCGAAACGCCAGCGGCAGGCTTTGGGATTTCCGGGCTGGGCCATCATCAACGATCCCAAACATGCTCGCTATGCGCTGGAACTGGTCAAAGAATTCAAGAAGGCCGTCAGAAAATCAAAGGCGAAACCTGGTCATGGATACGATGAGTTTGTCGAAATCTCCAAGCGACTTGGCAAAAGCGTGGCTCACTTTCTGCCCTCGTTCTGGGAACAAGTCGGCCGCGAATTCATCGCATTAGATAACTCCACGTACGCTTCGCGAGCCTTCGGGAAGGCGCGCGAGGCCGAAAAAGTTCACGCGTTAAAAGTTGACGAATCATTGCGTCAGGATGCGTTCCTCGAGTTCGCGCTTGCGGGAGCTGTCAGCATCAAGGCTCTGACCGAGTATGGCAAAGATCTCGCTTCGACACACGATCCTGTCGCTGCATGGACCTTCTTTCGGGAACTCTGCGTACGCAGAACACTCGGAGGAATGCCGCCATGGACATCGATGGTCAAAGACCTTACGCCCTTGATTAAAGCCGCACAGCTCGACCTGGAAGATGAGATCCAGCGAATCATCGTGGAGATTATCGATTCGCCGGCGATCAGTCGGGCCAGCATTGGATTCTGGGACGGTGCCACCAGATTTGTTGGCAGCCTTGTTCAGAAGAATGCTCACGTTGCCGGGGTTTTGCTGAACATGATTCCACAGACTTCCAGCTGGCGAACCAATGATCTGTGGCCATGGCTTGATCATTTGCAGTCGTGGGGCATTCTGCAAAACGGCTGGAAGGAAAGTGTGCCAGACGGGGCAGGCCCGACAGGTGGAACCGCCGCGTGGATCAATCGGCTGATCCAGAACGGCCATCGATTGCAACAGCCGCTGTTTGACATCGTTCAGGCTGCGGCTCCGCGTTTAATTTCGGAGAAACAGCCTCTGCATCCGTATCAAAAGGCTCGCTGGGGAACTCGAGTCAATGCCGATGTGGATCTGCTGGATACTCTGATGGATCTGAAGATCCCGATGACTGATCCCCCGGATGAGCTCAACATTAGTCTGCGTGAGTGGGCCATTCTGGATACGAACGACAAATCGGCAAAGAACCGTCCCCGAGATCCCGTGCTTCTGGTGGCTGATCGACGATTTGCCTCAACCCTCCAGCAGGCCCTCCGCGAAGCCGTGGGTGATGCCAACTTCGAGCAGGCTGCAGGCGGGAAGGTTGCGTTGCGTCAGGCAAGACATGATTGGCTGAATGGAGTCATCGAACAACTCCACAATGGAGCGTTACCCGGGATTGAGTCTTCTCTGGAAATGATCGATTCAAAAACGTCAAAGGCGATCTTCGACGAGTTTCCTGATGTGGCAGAGAAATTCAAAGCAGCCTCCATTCTGCCGGCGGTCACCAGAACTCTGCAGACCGGAATCATGGACGAATACTGCTGGCCGCTTCTGGAGAAAGTCTTTGCCGATTTTGCGGCGGCCGGACATGTCGCTCCGTCACTCTTCGGGCAGTTTCCGTTTCTGATCGTGACGGATCGATTGAAAGCGGTTGTCCTTCAGGGCGACAGGATTGTTCATGAAGCCGAACTCAAGCTACCCCCAAATCACAAACTTAAGCAATTGATGTATCTCGACGGAGATCTGCTGGTCACCTCAGGCGTGGATTATCAGGGCGTTTGTTTCTGGAATAGTGACCCACAACTGGGTGAGCCGGACTACGTCTTCTTTCCCGCGGAGCTTTCCGGAATCGTGATCGATGTTCCCGGAGGCGGGACGTTTGTGGGCGAGGCGACCGTCCACAAAGGGACTCGCATGTCGAAGTCTCCGGTCCCTACAGACTACGTCTCGTCTGACGGAACTCATTTCTGGCTCAGTTCCGGAGAATACGATCCCGCTAAACAACAAATGGTCTGGTCAACATACGAAGTGGACCCGGCTTCAGGAAAAAAGGGGCGAAAGTCTCTGCCATCGTTCTTCGAGAACTACATCGAAGACGGCTGGACACTGGAAATCGAAAAGCAATGCTTACTGCCCTTTGGAAGCATCTTCCCGGAGTCATTGCTCGGAACGAAAGATGGTCTCATCGGCCATCGCCGCAGACGCAGCAAGCAACAGACGATACAACTGGAGACTGTCGACGGCCGAAGAGCAGAGTTTTCAGCAGACAAAAGCATTGATGGTTTGCTGAATCAGGTGGGCACCAATTCAATGCTGGCCGTCCAGTCGCTGAAGTCCTATCGAAACGCCACGGGATACAAGCTCTGGGATCCTACGCAGACCTTCGAAGTGTCGGAGATCAAAACTGGCGTCGGTGGTTACAACCGCGGTCAACCCACAGCGCTGCCATGGCTGTATCTGCATGCCTATCAGGTGCGTGATGCAGCGGCCTCAAAGAAACTTCGTCAGATCTCTGATGCAGACGTACAGAGGTTACTCGATGCAGAACGAATGGATATCGAAAACTTTCGAGCCGGAAAGGTGGCTCCCACGAAGCCCAATTCAGTGATCGATCAGATTCGTGGAGCTGTCCCGGGAGAACAGGCAGGCAGCAGAATTCTGAATGAGTCAGAACATTTTCCTCTGCTGGATGCGGCGATCGAGGTACTCCTCGGGAAAGAATCTCAGGAGAAGCTGCGGATTGGTATTCGTGGGATCATCGTTCGAGCAGGTCAAAAGATTCGCGAACTGGCCAAGTTGGTTGAACGACGAACGACGGTTCCGGCTCATCAGGTGGCTGCCGTTCAATCGGTCGATGAAGTGGCCGTGAATAGTTTTGCTTCGTTCATCGGAGCCCGATATCGATCACTGCCGGGTCGAGTGTTCTGTGAGTCATTGAATAATCTGACCGACTTTCTGGCTGGAAAATCACACCTCACCCATTTTCCTCCCCAATGGTTCAGCTTCCTCAATCTGCTTGTGGACGGTATTCCCGAGCGGCTATGGTCTGCGTTTACAAATGACCCGAACGACAAGTCGTGGATCGCATTTGCGGAAACATGGTGCCACGCTCCATTTGCTCAGTTGAAAGGGATGTTCCGTAAGTACTCAGGTGAGGCCGCGAGGGACGACTTTCTCAAAGCGGAAACTGCGGCTGTGAATGAAGGGGAAAAGGCCCCGGATTCCTCCGGCTACGCGCAGTCATGGCCGATCCCTGTCGTGGTTCGGAACAGTCGTTTTCTTGTCAACAAGAGCTATCGCGACTATGACGTGCTTGAGTATTCGTTGGATGGCAACTTCGAGACGCTTCCGGATTTCAATGTGCGTGAGGACTCTGTTGCTGTCATCCCGCGATCGGTTTGGTCACCTGAGCAGCTAGCGGAGTTCATACGCCTCGCTCAGTCAAAGCCTCTGGCCATCCCATCGCTCGCCGTTCTGAAATCGATTGCCGAACGTGTGCGTGCTTCCGTGACTGAAGTTGCATTGGTCTGGTTCGGACTTCCCAATTTCGATGCGTATCAAGCCAACTTTATGCCGGCTCATCTGCGTGATTCGTGCAAGCTGAAGACGCGCGACTGTGCCTCGGCCAAAGAAGCATTGAAGTCGATGCCCAGGAGTACTTTAAAATCGATTGTCCGTGCGGTGATCGATGGTGAACCGGCTGAGCTTTGGGAGGAATCTCCGACAACGGCGGCCGACCGGTTGTGCAGGGTTTGGGGTGGAGAGGCTGATCGAATTCCGCTCTCGGCCGAATGGCTGGAAAAGTTATCTGCGGCTTTTGGACACGGAGTCGATAAACATGATATCTTTGCGGCACTGAATGCAGCCTCGACAAGTTCAATGTTCAATGCCACTTACGAATGGACGATTGGGAAAAAGGGGAAACTGAATCGTCAGGAAGTTTCGTGCAGTGAAGACAGTCTGCCAACGTTCACGGAGGGGACGATGCGTGCCGCTTCACTGGCGATCGCAATGCTGGCCTATGGACTGCCATGTGGCGACCCAGCCCGGAAAAAGATGGTAGAGGTGTTTGAGGCGACGACAAGAGTCCTGTCAAGTCCGAAGCTGATTCTTGTCGCTGGCTGGAGGTACGACTATGACGCGAAGCAACCAGATGCGACTCAGAAGCTGGTTGAGTCACTGATTGGCCCATTGCAGATTCATGAGGGTCTCAGTATCGCGGACAACGGCAAGGTGGCCGTCGCGATTGAAGGTTACCAGACACTGCTGATGTTTCGACCGGGATTGATTAACAGTGCGGCAGAACATCAAAAGGTGGCGGAGACTCTGATTGCCCTGACGGCACTCAAGTCGATGGACAATCCCAACCCGGAGGACCACTCCGCGCTGAAAGTGCTGAATAATTTTCGAATCCTCCGATCAGGCAGTTTCAAAGAGATTGTCGACCGAATCACAAACACCCCGGTTCCGGCAAATGGCTTTGAAGCCAATCCACAGCTCTCCGGACCTGATGTGGTGAAAGCAGTTGTCAAAAAACTCAAGCTCAGCGAAGAGGCCGCAATGTGGTACCTTCAATTGCTGACCCTGCCTGATCCATCGGACAAGAATATTCAGCTGTGGAACGGTTGGACGACAGCACAGCTCAAGAAATGGAGTCAGGAACTCATCGACAAAGGCGTTGTTCTCGAAGCGAGTCGCTCACGGGCCGGCCGAAAGCTCTTTCTGCCTGGCGGTTGGGAAGATTTGAAGGCTCCGCATTTGCCTCTGGAAACGTGGAAAATGCCGTTGTTTCAGATGACACGTGATGCTCATCAACGTGCAACTCCGCCGCTATCGCGTATCGTTCCGCTCGAACCCGTGCATACGCTGTTTGCAAAAGCGTGGAAGCGAATCGTTGATGGCGATGTGCCAAAATATGAAGAGGTGAAATGAGGGCCAACCGCCCGACCGTTCGACAAGGAATAGGATTGAATTGCTGGCCCGTTGGGCCGTTGGTGTTCGTTTTGTGTTTTCGTTCCTGGCCCGACGCATTCGCTTGGGCCAGGCTATCTAAACTGATGGGCCGTTGGCCCGGAATCGCATGGGCTTTCGGGCCAAAGGCCCATTCGTTCGATTAACTTGGGCCAATGGCCCGGATATCTTTTCACGCAGAATCAATCATGGCCAAACGTGCTGCTAAAAATGACGAATCCAACGTTTCTTCGACCACCGCCGATGCACGGCGAAAACAATCGCCGCCACCGGAGGAACGATATGCCTCCGAACTGGCATTTCTGAAGGCAATCGACACCGGCGCGAAGCCGGAAGGTTGGGTCCTCTCACCGCAGGCCGTGGTCACCTTTGTCTGTGGTAGTCGCGGAGAAACTCTGCGGCTTCCCAAAGGTTATGCGGGACTGCCTCTTCCGGATTCTCTCATCATCGCCGAGAAGTTTGTTGGCGAGCGATCACTGGTCGAACGTTGTGTTGTCACCCTGGCTGGCGAACGAGGTTTGTTGCTTGTTGGTGAACCAGGCACCGCGAAATCCATGTTGTCAGAACTTTTGGCGGCCGGAGTTTCCGGCACCAGCGCATTGACGATTCAGGGAACGGCGGGCTCCACGGAGGAGCATCTGCGCTATTCCTGGAACTATGCGATGTTGCTGGCTCAGGGGCCCGGCGAAGCAGCGCTGGTTCCTTCTCCAATGATGACCGGCATGAAGAACGGCCGGATCGTGCGTGTCGAAGAGGTGACTCGATGTCTCCCGGAGGTTCAGGACGCGTTGATCTCGCAGATGTCGGAACGCCGCCTGATGATTCCCGAACTACAGGGAGAATCCGGCAGTGTGTTTGCCACGCCAGGTTTTAATGTCATCGCGACGGCAAATTTGCGAGACAAAGGCGTCTCGGAAATGTCGGCCGCTCTGAAGCGACGCTTCAATTTTGAAGTGATTGCTCCCATCGCTGAGCATCAACGCGAAGTGGAACTGGTTCAACGTCAGGCCACCGCACTGCTGGCCGCCTCGAATGTCCAGACGCCTGTCGATGCGGGACTGCTGGATATTCTGGTGACAACGTTCCGAGACCTGCGTGAAGGAAGAACAGTTGAAGGATGGACCGTCGAAAAGCCAGGCTCGGTGATGAGCACTGCCGAGGCCGTTGCGATCGCGGCTTCAATTGGACGACAAGCCGCTTATTTTCCTTCGCAGAAGGATCCGCTGAGTCTTATTCCACGCCTGTTGCTCGGAGCGGTGCTGAAAGACGATGCTCAGGATCGCGCTCGACTGCTGGCGTATTGGGACAGCGCGGTGAAAAGGCGAGCAGAGAATTCACGAAACTGGCAGCGACTTTTGGAGCTGCGAAAAGAGTTGCTGCAATAAGTTCCTGGCCCGACGCTGTCGCTTGGGCCACGCTATCTAAACTGATGGGCCTTTGGCCCGGAATCGCATTTCTCACCAGCTACGGATTGCCGAACGAATTGCCAACCTCAACGAAGCGATTGAACAGCAAAATCTGATGACCGATCCCACCATGCATGACGACCTCAACGCCGAAATGGTGCTGACTGAGTTAGCTCAGTGTCAGCAGCCGTTTCTGATCGGTGTACGGCATCATTCGGCGGCGATGGCCAAAGTCATTCCTGCTTTACTGGATCAATTCTCGCCCGACGTCATTCTGCTGGAGCTACCTCCCGAATTCGCGCCGTGGCTTTCATGGCTGGCTCATACGGAGACTCGTGCTCCCGTCGCTTTGTCCGGCTGTGATGCATCCGGTCAGCATCTTTCCTTCTATCCGCTTGCTGACTTCTCCCCGGAACTGGCCACGATCCGCTGGGCTGCTCAGCATTCCGTGCCTATCGAACCCATTGATCTGCCGATCAGTGATCGCACCTATGAACGAAGCCATCGCTCGGTAGCTCCGCGAGGGCTCTTGGCACGGCTCATGCAAAAAACTGAATCGACCGATTCGGGACACTTGTGGGAACGCCTGGTGGAATCCGCCGCCGCTGGTTGCGACGCAGAGAGCATTCGTCGAGCCGGCTTGATGTTTGGCTGGGCCACGCGCTGGAACGACGGTGATCCGTCTGATTACGACCTTGCTCGCGAATCTTTCATGCGATCGCGAATTGCCGCATTTCAGAATCGAAAAGCCGTTGCCATTGTCGGTGCGTATCACGCCGCCGCGCTGCTGCCGAATCCATTGCTGTGGCATGAACCTGTCGCCTTGCAGAACACGAACGACAATACGACTCGGACTCATGTTCTATCGCCGCGAGATTCCGAGACGATCGACTATGTGACTGCGATGATTCCCTATTCGTTTCAACAGCTTGATGAACGATCCGGCTATCCGGCCGGAATTCGCGATCCGCTTTGGCATCAGATGCTGATAGAGGCCTCAACGCTGACGGAATGCGACGATGCGATCGCTCGCATCATCGTTTCTGTTTGTCGAGAGTTGCGGAAAGCCGGGCATCCGATGAATGCCGCAGACGGCATGGAAGTCCTGCGGATGACTCGCGATCTGGCAAGGCTGCGAGGACTGGCGGTTGCAGGACGAGGTGAATTAATCGAAGCCTTGCAGACCTGTCTGACTCGCGGCCAATTGTTTGGACTGGGGCGAGCCGTTGCCGATGCCATGCAGTCGGTGCTGGTGGGAAGTCGATTCGGAACTGTGCCGGAGACTTTGCCGCGTTGTGGGCTGGCTCCCCATCTGGAATCGATCTTCAAGCAATTGCGATTGCCGGGGCCGGAGTCGCTCGGTGAAGAAAAGCGCATGCGGCTCGACCCACTCCGCAGCGCGCTCGATCGCGCGCGAGTCGTCGTGTTCGAGCAATTGAATGTTTGCCAGATCCCGTATGCAACACGTGCCAATGATGGCAGTGTTGGTGACCGAGAAAGCCTGACTTCGGTCTGGGATGTGCAATGGCAACATGCGACGCACGCCATGATTGCTCTGGCGGGAACTCGCGGTGTCACGCTGAAGCAGGCCGCTGAAGGAACGTTGAGATCTCAGGGGCTGAAGAAGGACGTTTCGGAATGGGAATGCACCCAATTGTCGCAACTGCTGACAGTCGCAAATTGCGGTTTCGCTGATCTGCTTAAGAAAGGACTTGGCTGGTTGTTCGGAGCGTTCTCCACGTCCGCATCATTGGCCCAACTGCTGCGGGCGATGGACTTGCTGGACCGAATTCGATCGGGCCATATTCCTGCTTTGCCATCTCCTTTGGACGACTTTTTACCTGAGTTTTGCCAGCCATTCGTTTCAGAAATGGATCTGAATGTCTGGCCTCTGCTGCAATCGGCGATCTCCCGTGTCTCTGGCCTATCGGGATCTGATGATCAAGCGGATGTGAGTGCTCTGCTGGATCTGGTTTTGTGGTTCGAACAGCAGACGGAATTGCCCGGGGATGGGAATTCATCGGCAATGTGTTCGCCTGCAGCGTCGAACACGTCCGGTCCGATCACGCTGGCGTCAGGTCGCCTGCTGTATCACATGCAGCAGTTCTCCGAAGAGGGATCGCCGCTCATGCAGGGAGCATCCCTGAGCTGTCGACTGCTGATCGACGCTGTGTCGATCGAAGACTTTCAGCGTCTGACAAGTTCCTGGCTGGAGAATGCGGTCAACGAAGAACTGCGCCATGATCTGATTCGGCGTTTGCGAGGATCGCTGGCGGTTATCTCGCCGCGTTTGCATTCGGATCCGATCTGCCTGGATGGAATGGAAGAGCGAATCGATGCGTGGTCTGACACGGAATTTTTTGATCGCCTGCCTGCGATGCGGGGCGGTTTCGATGTTTTGCCTCCGACCTTGCGAAAGTTACTGCTCCAGCAAATCCAACGCCGACTTCCTGCGACGGCGTCATCGGCTCAGCGAACTCAGGTTGATCCTCTGATTCAAAAGCTGTTGTTCGAAGCTGATCAGGCCGCTCGGCTCGCTGTTGATGAAGTCTTTCCCGATTTCAACTGGACCGATGACTTCACGATCCTCTCCGGCGAGCGGCATGGCGTCAGACCTCCGTGTGGGATTATGTCTCTTTCTTCTGCAGCTACGGAACAACCGTCGAAGTCCCTCCCTCGCCATCTTTCACTTGTTGATCGCTGGCGACTAGTTCTTGGCGTTCGGGATCAATCGATGAGTTCGTCCGCACGACGCGCAGCGAGAGCGCTCGATGAACTTTACGGCCGAGGATCAGGCGAGGGATCTCGAGCTGGACTCGGCGGTCCGGGTGGCGGTGCTGGTGACGAAGCACCGTGGCCGAATACTCGTGTCTGGGCGGATGAACTGGGCGAGCTTTTTGGGGAACGAGTTCGCGAAGAAGTGCTGGGCAGTGCCGTGGAGAAAGGACGCGCAGCGGCACTCTCGGTCATGAATGAAGATTCGGTGCGCCCGTCGATTGAGCTGCTGCAAACTGTCCTCTCGATGAAGGGCAGTTTGCCGGATGGCCAGACCGAAAAGCTGCGACGGATCGCGCGAAGAATCACCGAAGAGTTAGCGAAGGAACTGGCAACAAAGATGGCTCCGGCACTCACCGGGCTGTCGACACCTCGCCCGACGCGGCGACCGAATCGTCGACTGGATTTGCGTCGCACGGTACTTGCCAATCTAAAGACCGCGCGAGCTGATCAGGAAGGTGTGATGCGACTAAATCCTGAGCAGTTCTATTTTCGCACTCCCGCACATCGTACGATGGACTGGCATTTGATTTTTGTTGTCGATGTTTCGGGGTCGATGGAGCCATCCGTCATCTACAGCGCGCTCACGGCCGCGATTTTCTCTGCGTTGCCAGCGTTAAGCGTTTCGTTTCTTGCGTTCAGCACGGAAGTCATCGACTTTACGAATCACGTTGAAGATCCTTTGGCCATGTTGATGGAGGTTCAGGTCGGCGGTGGAACGTACATCTGGAAAGGCCTGATGGCGGCGCGGGAACGACTGAAAGTGCCAGCTCGAACGATCATGTTGCTGGTTACCGATTTCGAAGAAGGCGGCTCGGTTGGCGCGGTTCTGCGAGAAGTTCAGGCGATCGTTGATACTGGAGCAAAAGCTCTGGGGCTGGCGGCACTTTCCGATGACGGCAAGCCACGGTACCACACCGGAATCGCAGCCCAGGTTGCGGCTTGCGGAATGCCGGTCGCGGCTTTGAGTCCTCTGGAGCTTGCTCGATGGGTCGGGGAGCAGATCCGATGACTGCTGACTCTACATCGCGCCGTCCGTCCATTAGTCCCGATATGCTGGCGGCAATCTTGTCAGCCGCTCCGGAACGACTGCAGAAGAAGCTTGATCGTGAACCTCGTGCCGCCGACGCCTGGGAATGGGCCGAGTCGAATAATGGCTGGACGATCAAAGCGAATGAAGAGACGGTCACGATTCCTGCAAGCACGATTACTGATATTGCACAGGTTCAATGTTCGTGTCTGCTGTCGCCACGATGCTTCCACGTCCTTGCGGTTTTGAACACGATTCCGATTGAGAGCAGCCCGTCGATTGGTCCTGCAGAAGAAATCCCGCAGGCATTAGCGGAGGCAACGTCCGAGGACGCTGGCCAACAGAATCAGCCTGTTGAGAAACTGGATTTGTCACCAGCTCAACACCGTGCCATTAGTCTGATGTTTGAGGCGGTCGCAGGAGTTCTTTCCACCGGGCTTCGAGCAGCAGGTTCCGTCCAGCAGTCTCGCCTTTTGCGGGCGATTCATGAATGTCGCAGCGAAGGGCTGTTTCGACTTTCGGCTGGTGGGCTGCGAGTCATTAATTCCCTGAGAAGCCTGCGTGATCATCACGAAGGGTTTAGTTCTGCCGAAGCGGCCAGCGATCTGCATGAAGTTCTGGAAACATGTTTGCGTCTGCAGCGTCAATCGGAGCTCGCCATTCAATGGATCGGGATTGCTCGCCGCAGCTTCGAGCCTGTGCAAAGCCTGAAACTACATGCCTTGTTTTGCGAGCCCGTGTTGACACGGAGTGGTTACAGTGGCGTCGTCACGTGGCTCATCGGAGAAGATGGATGGATCGGCTCCGTGAGTGATGTTCAGCCCGGCACATGCCAAACGGATTCCACAAGCCTGGCAGTCTGGCGTGACGCTGGCCGGCCTTTCGATTTCACATCGCGAACTGAGCCAGAAGTGTCTTCTGATCTCGCGCGCAACGCGTTCGGTCGATGGTCGTCTGGGTGGAGGCGAATCGGCTCGAGCTGTCGTGATTGACGGCCAAGGCTGGAATGCAGCGCCGATCGAGGCGAAGTTTTCTGTGCCATTGGTGGAACAGATTCGCACCGCTTTTCTTCGGCAGAACGGATCTGATTATCTGGCTCCCGCCGGCACCGATTTGTTGTTCTTCACTGCGATCGTCATTGGTTACTCTGAATACGATCTGATCGTGAAGCCAGCGGAGTCTGAAATTCCTTTGAAGCTGGCCATCGCAATTGATGACGACTGCCTGGCGTTCCGCTCGAGCCTGCAAACCCTGTCACGCGCGCCGGGCCTGGTAATACGTTGTGTTGGCCGGATCGACTTTCGAGCCCCCGGGAGGATTCTGCTGCTGGCGGTTGCGCCGACCGCAGGATCGAAGACCTCGGAGACCGGATCGCCGTTGCTGGTGACGTCTTCGTCAGAAAGAGTTTACTCAACCGGTCTCAATGGGGTGATGAGATCACATCTGTCAAAGGCCGAGCCTCAGCCGGTTCTTTTGCAAACCGCGACCACAGTATCTTCGTCGCTTGACCACTACGATGATTCGCTTGAACGCTGGTTGCGAGCGATAGCTGTTGGAGGTCGTCACGCGATTCCTCATGGACTGCTGACGAGTGTTGCGCAGGACGCGGCCCGCCTGACGTCTTCGCTGCGACCAGTGTCCGCAACGCTTCTTCGCGGGCTGACTCAGGCAGCAACAGCCACTCAGACGGACATTGCCGGTGTTCGAACTTCTGAACCGCCACGCCTGTTAGCTCAACGTTGGCTGGTTGCATCGATCGGCAGTCGTGCCATGACACAGCACCTGCAGATTGAAGAATGGTTGAGACTGGTTCCATCTGTGGAGAAATAGCCTGAAGTTTTTGAGCTTTCCCCAGTAGCCGTTCAGTTCAATGGTTTGCCCCGTCAAAGCGGCATCCATTGCATTAGCAAAATTAATCTCCGGTGCCGATTTTCTTTCACTGCCGTTTCCTCGCCCGTACAGATTGCCGGTACCCCCTGTCCTTCGGCGTCACTCAATTCATTCCGTTCTCTCCGAAATGGAACCTTTGTCTGCGTTCTTTCCGGAGATTCTTGAGCCCTCAAATTTGTGTTGTTCTGCACAATTGACACAGCCGAAGTTTCAGGAACTACCTGATTAACTTGTCTTTGCGCTGTTGCAGGTCGACATGAAACGCTGGTTCCTGATCCTCGTCACTCTTGCAACGATCGCAGCCGCGGAATCGGCCAAAGCGCAGGAGGCTCCGGATCCGTGGATGACGCGTATCTCCGCACGCCATATGGCGGGAGAAGGAGTGGGGCACACGACCAGTTACAGTTCACTTGATTGGTTCGTTCCACTATTACCTGCCGAATCCGATTCCACCATATGGTTCGGGGACATTCGCGGATTGATTTTTAACGACGCAGAGTTCGGAAGCAATGTAGGAACGGGTTATCGTTGGTTTGTAGAAGATCAGAATCGCATCTACGGCATCAATGGTTACTGGGATACACGGAACGACAATTCGCTGCTGTTTAATCAGGCGGGAATTGGCGTTGAATCGCTTGGACAAATCTTTGATTTCCGAGCCAACGGGTACACGCCTGCGGTCGATGCTGATTATCAGTATCAGCTGGGAAACGCCTACTTTCAGGACAACCGCCTCTTTGTTCCCGCGACCGCCGCGCTGTCAGGATTGGATGCGGAAGCGGGTGTCAATTTGCCGAGCTTGCATCAGATCTCATCGAGTGTTTTCGGGGGCGGCTATTATTATGATTCGAACCGTACGATTGCAGCGGCCGGGTGGCGAGTTCGTGCGGAAGCGACATTTCGAGACTTCGTCGTTGTTGGCGTTTCGGTTCAGGATGATGAATTGTTCGGCCAGACGGTCAACGGAATGATCGAAGTGCGCCACACCGTTTTCCATCATTCCACGCTTGCCCGACGATCCATGCGACACAAGTTTCGTGACGCTGATGGTTCGCGGTATGGTCAAACAGTGCGACACCGTCTCGCTGATCCCGTCTATCGTCGCGAGAACATTGTTCTGAAGGAAGAGAGTGCTCGTCCGGCAACCCTCAGCGGGGCTCCATTAAACTTTGTACATGTTGTCCCAGGCGGAGCAGGTGACGGCACGTTTGAAAATCCCTATGGGACGATCTCCACCGCGATGCTCGATCCACTGGCAGGATCGGGAGTCATCTATACGCCAGCGGGAGGTACGTTTACAGAAAACGTAACGATGACACCAGGTTCGACTCTGTTTTCCAACGGCCCGACTCAGTTCGTCAACTCCGATTTCGGTTCTGTCCGATTACCGCTCTCTGGTGCCAACGGTTCCCTGAGTGCATTGCCGTCAACAATTGTGGGCGACGTCACGCTGGCAAACGACTCGGTCCTGAATGGGTTTGATGTGCAGGGCGGAGTTTCCGGTACGAACGTTCTGGGAGTTTCACTCGCAAACAACAGGATCGCATCGTCTCCGGGCAATGCGATCAGCCTGACAACATCGAGTGATGTGAGCATGGATAATCTGTTGATCGCAAATCCGGCAGGGCGTGGGATCCTGCTGACCACTGCAACAGCAAGCATGTCGTCGGTAACGATTCAGAATTCCGGCAGCACGGCGCTGGAGCTTGATACGTCTGTCGGTGTGAGCATGAATAATATGTCGATCACGAATCCAGCAGATCGCGGCATCCTGATGAATAATTCGGCAGCAAACATGTCGTCTGTGACAATCCGGAATTCCGGCAGCACGGCACTGGAGCTGAATACGTCCGCTGGTGCCAGCATCGATAATCTCGTGATCGCAAATCCGGCAGGGCGTGGGATCCTGCTGAATGATTCTTCAGCAAACATGTCGTCCGTGACAATCCAGAATTCCGGCAATACGGCCTTTGAGATTAACACGACTAACGTCGGAGGGATTGTCGCGGCATCTGGACTCAATATTACAAATACCGCCGGAAGCATCCGCGGCATTGATGCCAACGTGACCGGGACTGGCAATCTTCTGCTTGGTCTTTCCGCTATCCCGGGTGCTGCACCCGCCTCGAACTCTATCAGCGTTAAGGAGGATGCCGTCAATGTTTCGACCAGTGCCGGGTCAACTGGCAACGCGGTCGTCCTGCTAAACACGCTGGCTGTTTCTTCGAGTTCCGGTGCCGGAATCGTTCTCGACGGCAGTGCTGGAGCCGGGACGATGTGGGTGAGCAGCCTTGCTGGTAACTCAGTCACGGAAGCCGCAACCGGTGGGGCATTGTTCAATACTGTCACGTTCGATTCCAATCCCCTGACGCCTGCCATTGAGCAGGTTTCCGCTGGCATACTCTCCGTTGGTGCAGTGCCAGATAACGTGAAAGGGGCGGGTCTCTCGATTCAGAATTCTACGGGCGATCTGAATCTCGGTGTGACGAGGATCTTCAACAATAATGGTCCCGGTCTGTTTGTGGCAAGTTCTCCGACTCTGACTGTCAGCAGCACATTGGGAAGTACCATTGAAACTCAGTCGGGCGCTGTACTCGACCTGAGCAATACGAAGTCAGCATTGAATTTTTTATCACTGAAATCTGAACACAGCCCTGGAGTTGAGCACGGAATCCACCTGAACAATGTGACGGGGACGATTACAAGTACATCAACGAGTATCGTGGATTCTAATGCTCCGACCGCGATCCTGATCGAGAATATTCCGGCCGCTTCAGATTCACTGGTGCCGAAATTCGGAACGCTGACAATAGAGAGCCTTTTCGACAACACCGAGGCGACCAATATCAGCCTGCCTGGCGTGAATACGGGAATTACTCAGCCCATTTACACGGCACCACTGAGAATCGAAGGGCCGTGATGGCGATAGTCCCGCCGAGTTGCCAAACGGCTACCGCCGCGAGTCACGTCACGATGTGATTGACAAGGTTGCTGAACACTTCTGACGCGGGATGAGAACTCGAGTCACAGACCGAATCTTTCCGAGTCATTCCCTGTCACTTTGGGCAGTATGTGTGACGGCGAGATTCAATCGTCTGAAGCAGCCCAAACGGGGGCAAATATCAAAAAAAAAGCCTCATTCGCTGTGAAAACGAATGAGGCTTCAAAGGGGTGGCTAACCGGATTTGAACCGGCGACTTCCAGAACCACAATCTGGCGCTCTAACCAACTGAGCTATAGCCACCATCCTGCTGAGTTTCGCATCTGAGAAATCTCACGAAACTCGACAATGCATCTCTCAAAACCGCCGTACAGATCAGGACGTGCCCGAAAACTACGACTTCTGCAGAGGTCCTAACACTCTAACCGTCTCCCGTGGCTCGATCAAGTTTCCGCATAGGTTTTGAGACACGTTTTGAGGCACTCCGGTTCGATCAGGTTCAGATTGGGGGTTCAGTGCGGTCTGAATCAGGAATCCGGCGACATTGCAGTACTGTCTCACAATTGGAATTTGCGGATTGTGACAACTGCTCAGCTGGAATCATGATCGGCGGAAGCTGCTGGGCTGATGTCAGAAGTTTGCCTGTTTGCAAAGCCATGCGCTGATACCAACAACCGGACGCGATCGAAAAGCCCCTGCTGGCTCTTGCGTCGTCTGGCGAGGGTTGTGAAGATTTCAGTCGAGAGTTAATTCTCGCGTTTTCATAACCTGGCTTACTGAATTGCCTGCACTCAGAGATCTCCATGAAGAAATGTCGTCGATGCGCTAAACCAGCTACCCTCCATATTACGGAGATTCGCAATGGCAATGCCGGAGTTGTGCATCTCTGCGAAACGTGTGCGCGAGAGTATCTGGAATCAACGGCCGACAGTGGCAGCTCGGCGCCAGGAACAGATCTGGCTTCGAAGCTGGAGGAGTTAATCGCAGAAAGTGAAGAGTCTCCTGCGGCGTGCCCGAACTGTGGCATCTCGTTCAATGAGTTTCGTGAGAGTGGTCGCTTCGGCTGTCCTCATGATTATTCTGAGTTTTTGACCGAGTTGTTGCCGTTGCTGGAGAACATTCACGAAGACACAACTCATATTGGCAAGAAGCCACGCAGCACAATGATGGGAACTCAGGATCAGGCTCGACTGATTCAATTGCGGAACGAGCAGCGCTTGGCCATCGAAACAGAAGACTACGAGGCGGCCGCGCGGCTGCGAGATGAGATCGCCGCTTTGGAACAATCTCTCAAGAGTGTTTCGACGCCTCCAGCACCCAAGACACGTGGTCGAAAGAAAGCCAAGCCGGAACCAGAGGCCTGAGACGATCCACCGATTCTGTATGGCGAGAGAATGCCATGACTGTCCGACTGACTCGTCGAGCTGCATTGATGGCAACCGCTTTAGCTTCGGGCGTTTCGTCCTTCAATGGATTTGCTGCTGACGAGTCTGAAGATCCGCTGGAAAAGGCCATCGACGCCGGGATCCGTCGTGCGATCGACTGGCTGGCTTCGGAACAGCAACCATCCGGAGCATGGAAAACCAACGACTACGGTGAGTCAACAGCGACGACCGCTCTGGCGATCATGGCCATGCTGGCGGCCGGGCATGTTCCGGAAGAAGGACCTTACGGTCAGCAGATTACTCGTGGCGTCGGCTGGTTATTGTCCAAGCAGCAGAAAAATGGTCTGCTCGTGGGGCGTCAGCGGAGCGACGGGCCAATGTATAGTCACGGAATCGCCACGCTGATGCTGGCGGAAGTCATCGGCATGGTCGATCCGACGCAGGCGGAACAGTGTCGCGAAGTGCTGCAAAAGGCTGTGAAGCTCATTGTTGATGCTCAGAATCAATCCAAGTCCACAGAACATGACGGCGGCTGGCGTTATCAACCCACGAGCAGCGATTCGGATTTGAGTGTCACAGCGTGGCAGCTGCTGGCTCTGCGTGCCGCGAAAGATATTGGTTGCGATGTTCCGGCCGAGAACATTGACCGAGCGATTGCGTATGTACGGCGGCTCCATGTTCAATACGACGGCGGATTTGGCTACATGTCGGGCCATGGCAGCACCGTAACTCGCGCCGGCACAGGGATTGTCGCCCTCGAAGTTTGCGGCGAGCATCGCACGAAGGAAACTCTCGCCGCCGCGAAGATGATTCTGTCGCGACCTCTGACGAAGGGGCAGCACTACTTTTATTATGGCGTCTACTATTGCACCGTGGGGATGTACAAGGTCGGAGGCGACGAGTGGCAGCAGTCTCGTGAATCGCTGTATCGCACGACGTTGAATATGCAAAACCCCGCTGGATACTGGGATCCTGAAGACGGTACAGAACGACAGGCCGGCAAAGTTTATTCGACCTCGCTCTCGGTCCTGGCTCTGGCGATTGAGTACGGTTATCTGCCGATTTATCAGCGATAATGCCCATTCGCTGACAATCAGTCCTCAACAACGCTCGGCAGATGGATGCCATCAGGCATGGCATTCAGAGCGAACTCAATTTCATCACCGATCCGCAGATCGAGCGATTCGCCGGAGAGTTGCAGCGACGAAATATCGCAATGAGTCTTTAGTAATTGAACTCCCGCAGGATATGAAACCTGAGTGCGAAATGCCTGTTCGATCAAACCCGTACCAATATCGATTACACACCACTCCAGTGACGGGCGCGAGATCACTCGGCCGACAAGACTTAGTGCTGGTCGCTTCTTATCAAGTCCGCTTTGACGATTTGCCGTTCTGTCCATTCTGAAGGGACTTGCCAGGACACGTGTAACATCCGGGTCAGTGAGTGCCGCGGTGAAATTCTTCAAGCCGGCAGCGAGTTCTCTGCACGCAAGTCCAGAGGCTTCAACCATTCGCTGGCAATGTTTGGCCACGGCAACGGCCTGTACCAGCGCGCCCCCTTGATCGCTCAGTGGTAAGGATTTGTCGAAGGTCGATTCGTCGACGATTACTCCGGCCAGTTCAAGCCCGGGCAATTGACTAACCGCCGTGGCCAGTCGCACGGAATCAGGTCCGGGGCGAACGCCTGTGAGCGAATGCCCTGTGTCAACATCCAGCAGAACACGGACCGTTAGTTCGTGAGCAACAATGGCCTGAGACAGCAACTCCGCATGGCGAAAGTGATCAATCGTCACGCAAACATCGCATTGCCTGCAAAAAGTGCTCAACGTTCGCAATGAATCAGCATCAACGATGGGGCGTGTCATAATGAAGATCGAAATCCAGCCGCTAACGCTTTTGCATCCTCTGCAGATCTTACGGAAGCAAACGATGTCATTCGTGATATCTGCGACAGCACTGACAAAGGTATCTGGCCAGACAACAGCGGCACCCATAATCTATCCTGAGAGGTTTCGACAGATGCCGCGAATTTCGCCACGACAGAGTTAGAGATTCCTGAATCCTCCAGATCGATATCGCAGGAACGGCGTTATCACTTCTTCGCCTCCAGCCGACTTCGCAACTCATCTGCTCGTGCCTTCCGTGCGGGAGTGCCCCATTCCGGATGCAAAACATCGACCACACCCAGTATCTTCGCCGCTTCTTTTTTGTCGCCTGTGGACTCGGCAATCAGGGCCAGCTGTAACGAAGACTCCAGCCAGGCATTCTGACCGGCTTTCGTTCGCTTCTGCACTGACTGCCAGAATCGTTTGGCAGTCTGTTTCGACGTTGTTGATGATTGAGTCCCAGCGGACTGAGTCACGATGTCGGCAGTTCGGGCAATCTGAGATTCATCCAGAGTCATCGCCAACAGATCATTCAGGCATCGATCGTAAGCCGTTGTCGATTTAGCGTTGTGACCAAGAGCTTGAAGCAACTGCAATTCCATCAGGCGATCATCCACAGTAAGTCCCGGAGCGGACGAGGCCGAAGATTCTGTGACAAGACTGATCAGGAATAGTGCCAATTGCACATCGCCCGGGACTGCGGCCGCATCAGGGTTCATTTGACGGCCAAGACTCTGCGCGATGGTCAATCGATCTTTTCGTGGCAGCAACTTGAGTGTTGCCACTGAAGTCTCGTAGTCAGCAGCATTCGCAAGCTGCCGGACGCTGCAAAGCACGATCATGGTATGGCAGATCGTTTCTGCGCGGTTTCGCAGGTACTGAAGATCGGTGTTTTCGCCAGTCGACAATTTCTGCGATGAGGTGGAGGTCTCTGCGGACGGCGTTTCCTCGCCGGCCACTTCCGGCTGTGCTGAGGTCGCTCGCTCGAGCATCTGCAGCGACTCCAGCAGCTTTCGGTTGCTGAGCAGCAACTCCGGCCAATTACTTGTTGCCGGCAGAGGCTCCACAAGTGCCAATCCGGATTGTTGGCATTTGAGGATCCGCGAATACAGAGACGATGATTCTGGTTGCTGAAGGTCTGCGTCTGCTGCACGCGTTAGAAACTCATCACGTAGAGTCTTCATTTCAGTGACAGAGGAACTGTTCGCATCAACCAATGATTTTCCTGGCGTCGCCAACGCATCGATCAGACAGTCTCCGGCAAGACAGAGCCTAAGCGTTTGCTCCAAGGACATCGGCTGCGGCTGAGCTGGTTCTGCTGCCGGGATCGTTGATGGCGGTTCCTGGATTGCGGCGAGATCAAGGAACTCACGAGCGGCCTTGAGCGGCGAATTTGCCCGCAGTAACCTGGCTTTCCAGTCTCTGGCCTGAGTCAACGTTTTCTGATCTGGAAAAGCAGACAAATGCGACTCTATGGCGGCCTGATAATCCGCTTCAGTGACTTCACCGGTCGTGCCCGAACTCCATTGCTGTCCAATGACATAAACTCGCAGAAGATCGGCGGCCGCAGCGTCGGTCAGGTCGTTGGCCGCCTGAAACTTCTCTTTGGCAAGCTGCAACTCTTCTTTCGCAATCGGCCATTCTCGCAGGCGGATGGAAAGGTTTCCGGCCTGAAGCTGGACACGGGCTGCCAGAATCGGTGACTTTGAAGACAGTCGTTGAGCCAGACTTTGCAGTCGCTGTCGAGCGGTCACAACATCGCCATCATCGACGAGTTCCGAGACATATTCCAATTCCAGTGCTGCATCAGGGCCGACCTGTAACACGCGGTCAAAGTGATCGGCGATTCGGACGCACCGCTGCCGCCAGACTCCCGTTGTCAAAGCCAGGGTTTTGTCACGGAGTTGCTGAAACTCAAGCTGCGTTTTGTTTTCCAGCTCCGTCCGTTGCGGCGACTCATCGAGCTGGTACAGCAGCACCAATAATTGCAGCAGCCCCTCAAGTCTCAGAGTTTGCAACTCCTGGGTCAGCGCAAGCCTATTCTTCGAAGCTTCCACGTATTCCTGCAACGCCTCCGATGGCAATCCCTGTTGCAGTAGCGAACGAATCTTCAGCGCGGCTGCGCTGGCCTTTTCGTTCTGATTGCTGGCAGCGGCCTGCGTGTTGCCATAACGAAGTTGAAACGCATCAAAATCTTTCAGATCCAGTTGGATTTCAGCCAGCATGACTCGACAACGGAACCGAAGCCAATCATCTGATGTCGTTTTCTGCATCTGTTCAATCAGAGTCTCGGCTTCCTCACGAAGCTTTTTCGAGTCTTTCGCATCAGCCAGGCGGTATCTCACGAAGGCGACATCGGTCTGTACCATGCGAGTTCGCTCGCGTGCTGCACGAACTGCATCGCGATCAACTTCTCTGCGGACTTCTTCGATTTGCGTCAGCAACGAATCAGCAAGCGTCCAGGCCTGATTGATGGCTTCGGTGGCAAATCTGGTTTCCGGAGACACTCGTCGCGGCAGAAAGTTTTCGCTGCTCGTGGCTGTCGCTGCGGGCAACAGTTGAAGACTTGAGATTGGCGTCTGAATGATCTCTTCCATCAAGCCCGCGGCCGACAAAAGTTCGATCTGGCGAACTCGCAGCATCAGGTCATTCTCGGCAGACGGTGCATTGTTGCGAAGAAACTCGGTCAATCGTTCGGCCGACTCGCGAATCATGCCATTGCGACTGTCTGCATCCATGTTCCAGGCATGCTGCTGCTGACATTCCGACAACATCATTTCCCACGTTGCCAGGTGATTAACATCGTGCGGGCCTTCGAGCTGTCGATAGCAGAACTGCTCCGCCAGACCGTACATGGCTCGATCCAGCAGCTGCTGGACAAACTCTCGCTCACCGTCTGCAACATCTGCACGAATTTGCGATACGCCGAACAACGACGGAAGCATCGCAAGACTTGCAATCGCGACAAAAAGTGAGCGAAGATTAATCACATTTGGCTCATGTCAGTTGTTCTGTCTGCTGTAGCTGAAATTACTTCAATGACTCCAGATACGCCAGCAGATCCGCCAGTTGTTCCGGACTCAGATTGCCGACAATGCCCTGAGGCATCATCGAAATCTCCTGTTTGACTCGATCTTCAATCTGATCCTGAATTAGCTCGTGAGAAATCCCGGTGGCATCTCGCAGCGTCACCGTTTCTGCACTTTCCAGCACGATGAAGCCGGTGTAAATCTTGCCATCATCCATAGCGATCGCCCACGTGTCGAATCCCTGAGCAATCTTCTTGCTGGGCTGGACTACAGATTCAATCAACTCGGCACGCTTATATCGCTTGCCAATGTCGACGAGATGCGGGCCCCTGGGCTGCTGGCCGTTGGCAAACGTGTGGCAGTTGATACACGACTGCTGACGAAACAGCATTCGTCCTTTTTCAACATCACCAGGTGTTGCTGCGGCTCGCGTCGCTACCACATCGAAGAGCAGATTCGCAATGGCATTCGGATCATTGGGATCGGCCTTAGGAAGAACGATCGCTTTTTCTTCTTCTTTCATCGCCACATCGGCCGACAAGCCGTCCAGATTGACGACATGCTTCTTCAACTGCTCAGTGAGATGTGTCTTGAGCGATTCATCAGCTTCTGCCATGGCGACTTTCACAGCTTCAGCGATTCGATCTGACTCGCTCCACTTCTGTCGATCATAGTACGGTCCTGTTGTATCAGGTCGAGTTCCCCACCACTTCGGGCTCTCAAGTGTAAACTCGCCTTCTCGATGGTAAAGCCTGATCAATGTCGTCCAGACGTCGCGTCGCAGTGCTTCATCACGGCTGGTACTCAGAACCTTGAACAGCCCGTCGACAGTCTTCGGATCGTGCAACTGCTTCAGAGCTGCTATGGCCCCGGAACGGTGTGGACCGTTTAGCGCTTCCAGACACGCGTCAATGGCTTTCACTTCAGTCAATGCTTTGATGGCCAGATGCGAGATCACACGCCCCGGATCCGCCTTTCGCCATGCATCGCCTTCTGTTTTTTCTGTTGGCTGAGTTCTCTCAGTCAGCGCCAGGAGTTGCTTTGCAGCCCGTGAGTCGCCGAAGCGTCCCATGGCCACAATCGCCGCTGCGCGGACTCGCGGATTGCTGTCATCAAGCTTGGAGAAGATCGGAGAAAACAGTCCCTTTTCCATTTGAGACTTGCGATCGGCTGCCGCGCGGATCACGTGTTCTCGCAGATCGGCATCGATCAGAAGAGAACCGAAGGCGGCTTTGAATGTATCCCAATTGGCTTGTCGCAAAGTCCAGACCGCGGCAATTCGAGAATTCAGCGAGGCCGTGCGATCTTTGGACAGTGCCATTAAGCCTTCGGCAACTTGAGATTTCAAATTTGAAATTTCAGATTGATTCGATTGGGACAACAACGCTCGGCTCGCTGCCAAACGCAGTGCGTCCGAGGGGCTTTTTAGTAACTCAACGAGTGATTGAGTGTCCAGATCTTGCAGGGCTTCGACACGGAGGGCTGACGCCCTGCCGCTCGCCGAGGGCACGGCCACGGGATGAGCCACGTAATTACTCGGAGTGATCATCGCCACGAAACCAACATCCGAGCGTTCGAATGAAAAACCGCCATTCTTCCAGCTCGTGACAAACAACCGACCACTGGCATCAGCGTCAGCATCGGTTGGGCGAGGAATCTTCAGGAACGTGTCCTGTTGCGCATCGAAAGTTGCGCCGTTGTGAGGCAACACGTGGCTGAACACTTCACTGCGTCCCCAGTCGCAGGTCAGCAACATATCGTTGTACGGTGCTGGCCAGCGATCGTCCTGAAAGTAGAGAGCTCCGCATCCTGAGCCTCCGCCGTAATCGGCCAGCGGCGGCATGATTTCTTCGCTGAAATTAATGTACTGCGACGGATAGCCGTAGTTAGCCGTCTGCATCACATGTGACAAACGGATATCCCACCCGCCGCCGTCATTGGTATTGTCGCGAGTGAACACATTCATGGATGGATCAATCGCGATATCAACGATGTTTCGCTGGCCCCATGAGAACACTTCCATGTCGGTGCCATCCGGTCGAATTCGCACGACGCCGCCACCGCGTTTGCTGAGTGTTGTGCCATCTTTCGCCACGGCCTTATTGAATCCAAAATCGCCCACAGCGATATAGATACAGCCGTCGATGCCCATGCGAATACCATTTGTCGTATGATCGGCTCCTCGCTTATTGACTTCGTCGGTGCTGATGCCTTCGATCAGAATTTCGCTCTCGTCCGATGTGCCGTCGCCATTGGTATCTCGAAAAACCGAAAGAAACGGCGGATGCAAAACCCACATGGAGCCGTTGTCATAAACTAATCCGCGAGGATGATCCATCTTTGCAAAGTCGTTGAACTTGTCCGCCTTGCCGTCGCCATCAGTGTCGATGCAACGCACGACTTTTCCTCGGCCCGGTTCTTTCCCCAGCGAGCCTTGCTCATCAACCCCAACAAAGACTTCACCGTCTACTGATGTCGTGATACAGACAGGATAAGTAACCTGCGGAGGACCGGCGAACAGGCTGACGTCAAATCCCTCCGGTGCTTTCACATCCTCAATCGATGCAGCGCCTTCCGCGCCTGCCGAGGCTCCTTCAGGCAATGGCGGCAGATCGCCCGGATAGGCTTCGATTTCCCAAAGACTGCCCCAGCCACCACCGTTCGATCCGTGAAACGTGACTTTGAGATAGCGTGCATCGTCCGTCTTGACTGCATCAACAGACAGGCCGTTGCGCTCTTTGTTCTTTGAGTGATCCGCCAGCAAAGTCCACGCCTTACCATCCGGCGATGATTCGATGGTGTATTGGTAGGCCGTGTTTTTTGATTCCCAATGCAGCCGCACGTTGCGTACTGACTGAGGTTTCTCCATGTCGAGCGTGATCGATTCGCCATTTTGCGGACCACTGGCACACCAGCGAGTATCAAGCCGACCGTCGACAGCGTTCTTTGCGAAGTTATTCTTCCCGGTCTCTTCGCTGCTGGCGGTTGCCGGTTTATTGAAAACATGATTTCCTTCGCCACAGCATCCCTGAGTCAGCACAGGGGAATTCTTTTCAATCTTCACCGCGACCAGGGCTCGCAGTTCTTCGTCGACTGCTTCTGTTGTCGGTGTGAAATGCTTCTCCGGATCACGGCCCACCGCCCACAGAAGTCCGCGAGTCATCATGTCCAGATACGTCGGTTCAACCATCGTTTCGTTGTAATGACCGACTGTGGTCGCGAAAACTCGAGTGCCGCGATAATCGTTCGTCCAGATGCAGACCTGCGGCTCATTGTTATCCTGGCGATTGGCGATAGCCAACGGAGTTGCCGTGTCGAACACTTTTGCCGCGTGATACAGTTCGCCCTTCGGCACAACGAATCGCTCACCAAATCCGGCCATAATTGGATGATCGAGCTTCTGATTGTTGATCGTGTATGAGTAGTGCGGCCCGTGTCCGGGCGATTGAACTCCGCAGAATTCAAACCAGCGATCATCACCGACGCGGTAGCAGTGCATCGCGCAGTGGACAAGAATCGCCGGCAAGCCTTCACGATGAGGCTTCAGGATGCGATCGACAAATTCCTTGTCGGTGACGTGAGCAAAACACTCGTTGTGAACAACGATGTCGAAACCATCGGCCCAGTTCGGATCGTTATAAAGCGGAATCTTTGTGTCTGTGGAAGTTCCGCCCTGATGCACTACAGTCCAGCGGACATTGGCTCTTGCGCTGATACCGCGAGTCAGGATCAGCTTCTGGCGATCGTAATCATGGCAGCATCCACCCGTGACAAGTAACGCCTGAATCGGTCGATCAGCAGATTCAACCTTGGTTGATGTTGCCGTCTCCTGAGCTGCCAGAGAAGACACAGAACCAAGCATCAATGAAAGGCACGACAGGAAGGTACGCAAGAAACACATGGAAGGAACCTGGATGGGTGGAAACAGGAGATGAGATCGTTACGAAGTGGCTTTTTGCTCACAGAAACGATTTGAGATTTCAAATTTGAGATCTCAAATGCATACCGCGAATAGCAAGCCCCATTTCATCAGGAAGCCGCCAAAGCTAACACGATTTCGACTGAATGCAACCAAACAAGGCCGGACTGCATTTGTTCATTTGACCGAACGAGCTACATCGGCACGGATATTCTGATTAAGCGTCAATCAGGCGCCGGCGGCGTTCAATTGTTGCGGCGATGATGCTTTCGATCGCAAGCAGGATGAGACCGGCAAGCAGAAACCATCGCCAGAATTTCTGCTGAGATTCCAGTTCGGTTGAGTCGAGTTGGGCTGTTTCGGCAGCAGATGGTTGTTCTGTCAGTGTGGTGTGAACGGTGGCGACGTCTGACGACATTCCGAGAGCCTGCAATTGGCCGGCGGGAAATGGTTCAGTGCGACTTTCGGATGCAGCGACCGTGACCAGTAGACTCACAGTCTTCGGGCCTTCGGAAGTTTCTCCGGTGAGTGTCCATCGGCCGGGTGTGGCAAGCGAAATCGTTTGTGGATTCGCAACGGGCGGAACAGGATCGGACTTCGTGGCGTTTCCGCTTTCGTCTCGAGAGCTGGTTTTCGCAGAGGCTTCGGGCATTACAGTCAAAGGTTGAGAAGGGGATTCGCTTGCTGCGAGCGTCGACGGTGTTTGCACGGTGCCATCCGGAGCAGTCAGCGTCCACGTTTCGGATCCTGATATCTCAGCGGGGCAGATGCGGTGACCGGCTTCGAAAAGAAGGTGTCCGGACTTTCGCGGATTCGCCAGTTGCACAAGTCGATGAATCATCGGTGGAAATCGCGTCGACAAAGCCCACTGACTGTCCTCAGGATGCCAGCCCGCCGTCAGCACAAAGAGTCGACCTCCCGATGGTCGCGATAATTCCATGATCGCAGGTGCACCGGAATCGAATTTCGCGAGAACTCGAACGGCCTGAGCCTGATTGGGATCAAGCGTGAGTTTTCGAAAATGCCAAAAGCGTATGGAAGAGAAGTCTGCAAACCTCGCATCCGCAAACGGGGTCAGCAGGCTGTTGGAAAAATCCAGTTGCCCCAGCATGGCATAATCGGTAACGGAAGCTTCATCGATCCCGGTATTCTCAGGCAGCAGCGCTTTGAGTGATGTGGCCATGTCGGTGCTTTTCAGGGCAACCATCACGATACCGCCGCGATCAAGCAATCCGTTCAGGGATGTGATGAGTCCCTCAGAAACAGTGTCGGTCACGATCGCCAGCCGAACATTGTCGGGGACCGGCAGAGCAATCCCGTCGCTGCCGACGAGGTCGACTACTTCGACGGGGCTCGTTTCGTTCCCGTCGAGCACTCGCTGCAGATAATACCGCATTGTGTCTGCGTTGTTGGTGTCGACCGGTCCTGCGTGAGCGATCTGCATAACACCCACTTCATCAAGCGGGAGATCAACCACATTGTCGAACGGATGTGCGTCGTCGAGAATTTCGACGCCAGCGATCAGCGGTTGCCCTTCTGTCACCTCGGGCATTGTGATTGTCTTGCGTTGACCACCGCCGACTTCGGCCGTGATGGGTTTGCCGACAGGGTTTCCGGCCACGTCAAATGTCGACAGAGAATAATTAGTCACGGTGGCGTCTCCTGAATTCGTCACTCGCACACGAATTCTTCCAGTACGCCCATCTTCCGCAAGACTCAGGCCCGCATTACCGGATGCCGTTGGCTGCACAATGCGAAGATCGAGTTTTACGGAATCCGGCGAGGTTCCGGAGCGTACGGCATCCAGATCACTGCCTTCCTGAAAGTCCGTGATCAACACAACGCGACGCTCTCCATCAGGGCCTGCTGTGCCCTGTTCTCTGGCCACTTCGTCAGCAGCTTCCAGCATGGCCCTGGCCGTGTTGGTTGCCAGCCAGTCTGGTTCATAGGCGTTCGTGATGCGTTCGATCAATGCGGCTCGGCTGGCTGGTTCGGTTTGCTTCCATTCGGATGCACTCAGCAGCGTTCGAGAGTTCTCCGAGAATACGGCCAGGCTGAGAGTGTCCTCCGCGTTGAGTTCTGACACGACCTTCTGAATCTCCGCTATCACGGCTTCTCGCAATCCATCACGTCGCATGCTGGCACTGGCATCGATGAGCAGAGCGACGCGATCGGCCGTTCCTGATTCTGTGGCTTTGGCGATGGTGACTCGCTGAAACGGTCTGGCAAAAGCGAGAGCAATAAGAATCACGGCCAGGATCCGCAGCAGCATCAGCGGCCAATGCTCGATCGTCGAACGCTTTGTTGTTTTGGGCAGCGTCGGAGTCAGAAAGCGGACGACGCTGAACGGCATTCGCGCTGCCGGAGTGCGTCGGAGCATGTGTAAGGCAATCGGCACACCTGCCAATAACCCACCGGCGACCGCAAATCCAGCATAGAGTAATTCAAACATGGGTTGGATCTTGTTGAGTTCCAAACGATAAACGCCCGCACTACACGAAACGAATCCTACCGACTTCGTTGTCTGCGTGCCTGCAGGAATTCGGCCAGTGCTAATTCAAGTGGCTCGTTGGTTGTCAGTTGTCGCCATGCGGCACCAACGGCTTCGCATTCCGCCTGAACAGCACGGTTATGAGAATCGAAACGTGACTGGTATTCACTACGGATCGTTTCCGGATCGCTGAAAATCTTCTGGCCACTCTCGAGATCTTCGAACAGCTTTGGACCGTCAAAAGTTAAGGTCTTCTCGGCGGGATCGAGCACCTGAAAAACCACCAGATCATGCAGGCAGCCTCGCAGCAGTCTCAAGCCGTCCCCTAATTGCTGCACGGGTGCCAGCATGTCGGAAATCAGGATCACAAGGCCACGTTTGCGAAGCCGCTGGGCGACGTCTTCCAGGGCAACTCCTGGGTTTGTACTGAGCCCGGACGCGGGTTCTTCCAACGTGACAAAGAGCCGACGAAGTTGCCCCGGACGATGTCGAGCCGGCACGATGGTGCGGACATGTTCGTCGAACAGCGTCAGACCAACCGCATCGCCCTGACGATTCAAAAGCCAGGCCAGCGACGCGGCCAGCGTTCGAGCGTAGTCGTGTTTTGTATATTCACCGGAACCAAAGGACATCGAGCGACTGATATCCAGCACGATGTAGCATCGCAGGTTCGTTTCATCTTCAAACAGCCGGATGTAACTGCGATCCGTGCGAGCAAACAGTTTCCAGTCCAGAAATCTCGGATCATCGCCCTGAGCATACGGACGATACTCGGAAAATTCGACGGAGAATCCATGGCGAGGGCTTTTGTTCAGCCCTGTTCGGAAACCATCCACGACAAGCTTGGCTCGCATTTCCAGCGAGCGAATGCTCATCACCACATTCGGATTCATGAGGTCTGCGGACATAAGCGGCCAGCCAGAGTAAACGATAAATGCCTGAAGTGGACGCCGCCCTCGTCAGGCCACGGATTCGTTCTTCGGATGCTCAACCACCGCCAGCAATCGATCCACCAGCGAGTCCACCGTGACTCCCTGTGCTTCAGCGCGATAATTGGGAAGAATGCGATGACGCAACACGGGCTTGGCCAGTGCTTGAATATCTTTGCTGGAAACGTACGACCGGCCATCCAGCAGAGCCTGAGCTTTCCCGCCCAGTACCAGATACTGACCGGCTCGAAGTCCTGCACCCCATGAGACAAGATCGTTGATGAAATCCGGAGTTCCCTTTTGACCGGGTCTGGACGCAGCTGCCAGTCGCACGGCGTAACGTACGACATCATCGGCGATCGGTACGCGTTGAACGACCTGATGGAATTCTCGAACAGTTTCGCCGGAGAACAGTGACTTGATCGGCTGGAAGTTTCGAGACGTCGTTTGCTGGACCACAGCGACTTCGTCATCTTCCGGCAGGTAGTCAATCATCACGTTAAACATAAAGCGATCGAGTTGAGCTTCGGGCAGCGGGTACGTGCCCTCCATCTCAATCGGGTTTTGCGTGGCCAGCACAAAGAATGGTTCATCCAGCGGATAGCGTCGACCGGCGGCCGTGACCTGATGCTCCTGCATGGCTTCCAGCAGAGCAGACTGGGTTTTGGGCGGCGTGCGATTGATTTCGTCCGCGAGGAGCACGTTCGAAAAAATTGGCCCCGGGATAAATCGCATCGATCGTCCACCGGCGCCGTCTTCTTCCAGAACCTCGGTCCCGGTAATGTCAGCCGGCATCAGGTCGGGAGTAAACTGGATGCGGTTGAATTTCAGATCAAATAATTGAGCGATCGATTTGACCAGCAGAGTTTTCGCCAGTCCAGGTGCTCCAGTGATTAGACAATTGCCGCCCGCCATCAGAGAAATCAGCAGTTGTCGGACGACTTCCTTCTGGCCGACGATGACTCGAGACAGCTCCGCATCGATTTGCTTTCGCAATTGCTTCAGCTGAGTGATCAGTTCTCGTTCTCGTTCGACGGTGAGTTCCGTTGGGGTAGTCATGAACCTGCTTTCAAATTTCTGAGCCTGGACCAGTAGAATGGGGTTCCCGGCGTGACGCATATTTACGAACACCGAAAACCGAACACTGAAAACATGCGATCAAGCGCTAATGCGTCATCGCATAGAAGATGACATTGATCCCAAGTGGATACGCCTTCTTCTCAGAGAATTCTTTGAAGTACCACGGATCCTCACCTTCACGCTCCCAGCCGTCTCCAAGATCTGTATTGTGTCCGATGAAGGCCATCATGCGGCCGTTGTCATCAAAGAGTCCTCGGTAGTGAACCTCTTCTGTGCCGTAACCCTGCGACGTGTTGATTTCACCATTTGCCATTTGTTGAGCAAATCCAATTGCAGGGATCTGAGGTCGCTCCTTCAGATCATAAACGCAGTGAAAGATCGGATGCTCAAGCGGCAAGTCGACGTACTCGCGCTCCGGAAAGACTTTCTTCATCTCACTCCAGAAACCCTGCCATTCATCATCACCCCAGAAGTCATCCACCATCAGAAACCCGCCGTTTAGCAGGTAGGTTCGAAGAGCCTGACGCTCGTCTTCTTCAAGATAGATGTAGCCAGGTTCAATGATGTAGATAAACGGATAGTCGAAGAGACGCGGATCGGTCAGTTCGATGATGACACCATCCGGATCTGTATGCAGCGAAGTCAATTGCTGGAGGCGATAAGAGAAGTTCAGGTCTGCATCAGGGTAGTCGGTGTCCCAGGCCCAACGTCCGGCTGAGCGATAGCGGATACGAACGAAGGTAAAGACATCGTCCTTGAATTTTTCATCCAGCTTCCAGTCCGGGACACCGTTTCGTTCTACTCGGCCGTCAGCACCCTGAAAATTCCGATATCGTCCGCCACCGCGAAACTGCCCGCGGAATTGTCCTCGCTGTGCCATCGCGACTGCGGACAAACACAGTGCCGCGAGAGCCATGGCCACAATCCAATGACGTGGTTTCATGCGCAGGAGCCCCTGAAGTCAGCTTCTGGGAAAAGTTTGTAAATGCAGGCGACAGGTTTTCGCAGATTCTGCGTCATTATGCCACCATCAATCGCATTGAGGGGTAATGACTCCAGCAAAGGAATCGGCCACGGAAGCAAGCGTTAGAGAAAGGGTACGACGGTCTCCTCAAATGCCCACTGGTCGTTTGAGCACTTCTGAAAAATCGGCCCGAATCTCTCGAAAGGCAGGAACTTCGATCGATTCCTGCAGCGATATTCCGAGGAATTCGGTGGACTTCCTGAGATTGTAAAACGAATGCCCCTGAGTCGTTGACTTGGACCGGAGCGGCTTACACACTCGGTCGGCAACTCAGGGATCACTGCAGTTCCCTGGACATTTCACTTTCAGAAAAGAATTATTCCAGATGGCCCGTCCTGACCGAAGTCCCGAAGACGCCGTCCGTTGCCTGCTGATCCAGCCTAAGTTTCAGGCATCAAATTTCTGGAACCTCACTGAATCTGCGGCAACCACCGGAGCAAAAACCGTGGCTCCACCTTTGGGCCTGCTGACGGTGGCGGCGTTGTTGCCGCAGCACTGGACGTTTCAACTGGTTGACCTCAATGTTCGCGAACTGCGCGATGATGAATGGAACTCGGCCGACATCATCTGCACCGGCGGCATGATTCCGCAGCAAACCGGGATCCTGGCTCTGATCGATCGAGCAAATCGAGATGGCAAGTACATCGTGGTTGGGGGCCCTGATCCAACAAGCCAGCCTGAGATCTATGAAAACGCTGATGCGAGAGTTTTAGGCGAGGGTGAAGTCACGATTCCAGTCTGGCTGGATTCGTGGCGTGAAGGGCAACCTTGCGGAATCTTCGAACGTGACAACAAGCCGGATGTAACAACGTCCCCGACTCCTCGATTTGATCTCGTCGAGTTCCACAACTACCTGCAGGCCGGTATTCAGATTTCGCGAGGCTGTCCGTTCAATTGCGAATTCTGTGACATTATCGAACTCTACGGTCGAGTTCCTCGCAGCAAAACTGTTGAACAGGTGCTGGCTGAACTGGACCGACTGGCGGATCTTGGGCATCGGGGCTGGGTTGACATTTCAGATGACAACTTCATCGGCAACAAAAAATTCGTCAAGAAGCTTTTAACGGAACTCGAAGGCTGGTGTCAGCGCCGGGATTATCCGTTTTACTTCACGACGGAAGCGTCGATGAATCTGGCGGACGATGATGAACTGCTGGAGATGATGAAGCGTTGCGAGTTTCGCTTTGTTTTCATGGGTATCGAGACACCCGATCCGGATTTGCTGGCGGTGACTCAGAAGAAGATGAATTCCATGAAGCCGATCGTGGAGCGAATTCATCATGTGTACGAACATGGGATTTCGATCTCGGCAGGATTCATTTTGGGCTTCGACAGTGAAAAGCCGGGGATCGCCGATGCCATGATCGAATGCATCGAAGAAACCGGCATCATGGTTGCGATGGTTGGCCTGTTAGTCGCACTGCCCAACACACAGTTAACTCGGCGATTGATGCAGGAAGGCCGCATGATTGATTGCAATCATCAGCTTCTTCCTCCGAATTCTGGAGTTTATCGACTGGAAAATGCCTCCAATGCGGACAATACAACGGGGGGTCTGAACTACGTGACGACTCGTGATCGAGTCGACATTTACGAAGACTATCGCAGGGTTGTAGGAACGGTCTATGAACCGGCACGCTACATGGCTCGAGTGATGCGAACGACTCGGATGCTTCAGCCCGAACGCCGTCAGAAGCCATCGCTGAAAGAGTTTATGACGATGGGCAAGGCGTTGGCCCGAATTGCGTGGTGGATGACGAAGAATTCTAAAGTTCGCTGGCACTACTGGAGCAACACACTTCGCACATTGCCGATGGGAATGGCGAAGTTTGAATTCTGTCAGTCTCATATGGCTGCATTTATGCATCTTGGAAAGCAGTCCGATCGAGTGGCCGTCGAGATGCAGATGGGAATTGACTTTGCGAAAGGCAAGGCCACCTATCCGCGCAGCACGACAGATTTGCCGAACCTTAAAGAAGAACTGCTGCCAGTTGTCGCATTGACCTGCAGCAATTGAGTTGGAACTGTTTTATCTCCTGGGACACTATGCGCTCACTTCCATAGGGTGTAAACGTTTCTTATGCTGATGTAACTCCGCGAGGACTGAGACTGAATTGATATCACGATAATGCGAAGGTAAGGGCGGTTACGTTGTCATGGGGATTGGCATTCGTCCAACGGTGGATTTTGCGTTTAAGTTGATGCTGGGGAATCCTGAGCACACCAACGTGACGATTCATTTTCTGAATGCGATTCTGGAGGGACAATGTCGAATAGCGCATGTTCGGATTCTGAATCCGATTCTGTCGAAGCACACCGACGAGGATAAGTTGTCGGTTCTGGACATTCTTGCGACTGATGAGCATGGCCGCATGCTGAATATCGAGATGCAGACTTCGTTGCCGTCGGAGTTGCCACAACGTCTTGCCTATTACGCATCCTGCCTCTACGTCGGGCAACTGAAAGAGGGTTTTCAGTATGCAGATCTTCGCCCATCGATAACGATTTGCGTGTTGACTCAGGCGATGTTTCCGTCACGCCCGGAACTGCATCTTGAATTTCGAATGCGAGAAAAGTCGGGGCTGACACTCACCGACGATTTGCAAGTTCATCTTTTGCAATTGCCAAAGCTGCGTGTGACAAGACAAAATGTGTACGATGCCAGTCCAATTGAACGCTGGGCATTCTTCCTCACGAATGCCGAGCACCTGACCGATGATGATGTACGTTGTTTGTTCCCGGATCGGGAAATTGCTGAAGCTGCGGGAGTCCTGAAAATGATTTCACAATCACCTGAAGATCAGCTCTTCTACTTTGGTCGCCTTAAGTTCCAGCGCGATGAAGAGGCACGCCTGAGAAAAGCGGAGCTGGATGGATTCGAAAAAGGACGTCAGGAGGGAAGAATTCAGCTTCTGCAGCAGATACTGGGCTTACCTGAATCGACGCATGACGATCTGGCCGCTCTTGATTCTTCGCGCCTTTCAGAGCTGGAATCGCAATTGTTGACGCAAATTCGCGACAAGCGATCGCAGGGGTTTCCTGGCTAAGACTTCCGCAAATGAAAACAACCGGACAGCTTTCGCTGTACCGGTTGGCTTATTGTTACATTCAACGTGTACGAGGCCGAGGCCGTTAAGAGAACAGCAGTTCGAGATCTTCCACCGACAGATTCTGCAGGACGCTGCTGGCTTCGTCGCCTTCAAGGATGGCATCGGCCAGTTCGCGTTTCTGCTTCTGCAGTTCGGCGATCTTCTCTTCGACCGTATCGCGACAGATCAGACGATAAGCAAACACGGTACGAGTCTGTCCGACTCGGTGTGCTCGGTCGATCGCCTGAGCTTCAACTGCGGGGTTCCACCACGGATCCAGCAGAAAGACGTAGTCAGCGGCTGTCAGGTTTAAACCCAGCCCCCCGGCTTTCAAGCTGATCAGGAACACCTGACAGTCGTCGTCTTCCTGGAACCGCGTGACTCGCGACTTACGGTCACGAGTTTTCCCGTCGAGATACTCGTAAGTGATGTTTTCCTTGTCGAGATGCGATCGCACGATGCTGAGCATGCTGGTGAATTGAGAAAACACGAGGGCCTTGTGACCTTCGGCCATCAGTTCCTGCAGATGTGGAATCAGGAAGTCCAGCTTCGCGTACATCTCCTGCTCGTCACCGCGTTTAAGCAGTGCCGGATGGCAGGCCGCCTGACGCAGACGAAGCAGGGCTTCGAGCACGTGCATGCGTGACTTGGCAAGACCCTGCTCCTGAACGAGTCCCAGCAACGAGTCGCGATAGTGGACTCGCAGCTCGTCGTAAAGACGACGCTGTTCTTCTTCCATATCGCAGTAGATGGTTTCTTCCAAACGATCCGGAAGTTCGGCCGCAACCTGCTTCTTGGTACGACGCAGAATGAACGGTCGAAGACCCTTCGCCACCAGTTCGCGAGATTCTTTGCTGTCCGGATCCGCGATATGCGAACGGAACGCAGTACTGCGTCCCAGCATGCCGGGATTCAGGAATTCAAAGATCGACCACAGGTCGCCCGCGTTGTTTTCGATCGGAGTACCGCTGAGTGCCAGGCGGAAGTTCGATTTCAACAACCGTGACGCTCGAGCGATCTGTGAAGACGGATTCTTGATCGTCTGGGCTTCGTCGAGAACCACATAGTCGAATTCAAAATCTTTCAGTACCGCAATGTCGCGTCGGACAGTGCCGTATGTCGTCAGGATCAGATGGTGCTTTGCAAACTCTGTTCGCAGGTTCGCTCGTTCCAGACCGGTGTACTCCATCACTTTCAGGTGCGGAGCAAAACGATTGCTTTCACTGGCCCAGTTGAAAATCAACGACCGAGGCACAACCACCAGAGACGGTGGTCCGTTGGGTTTGTCCTCCATGCGCCGAAGCAGCATGGCGATAAACTGAACGGTCTTTCCGAGACCCATGTCGTCCGCAAGACATCCGCCGAAGTTGAAGTCGCTAAGAAACTTCATCCAGGCCAGACCTTCCTGCTGGTATCCTCGCAGTTCGCCCTTGAAGCTGTCCGGAACAATCACAGGCTCAAGTCCTGCAAAGTTGCGGAAGCGTTCTCGCATCGCATCGAAGCCGGCGTCGGTATCAACGTTATCCTGAGAAGCCAGCAAGGCATCCAGTAACGCAGCCTGCGACGTGGAGAAACGGAGACCATCTTCTGTGGCTGTTCCCAGGCCACTGATCATGCCGATTTGTTCGAGCCACTCCTCCGGCAGAATACCGAGCGAACCGTCATCCAGCCGAACGGTCGAATCTCCGCGCTCCAGAGCTCGCAGCAGTTCCGGAAACGACACCGAGCGGCCTTCGAAGTCGACGTCCGTATGGACATCGAACCAGTCGACATCCGACGAAACTCGAAATCGCAGACCACCGGCCTGACGAACCTTGCTGCCATCCGCGAACACGGCCCAGTTGTGATCCACCAGCTCGCGTACCGCACGACCGAGATCGCGGCGGGCGATTTCCACGTTGACCTGTTGCTTGAGATCTCCCAGACGTCGGCGGAAGCCGGCCTGACGCAGTTTCTCCCAGCATTGGCCTTCAAACTGACGATCGCGAATAATACACCGGCTGGCTTCTCGCTGGACCACCGCCCAGCGAGCACTGCTGCCGGAAACTGGTGTTCCCAGGTAGTCGAAGATCACTTCTGCCGTCAACGAATCGTTTCTCCAACGATTCATCGGTGGAGATGTAATTCGCAGCACTGGAGAAGGAGTCGTGCGAATCTCTTCAAGCTGCAGTTCCTTCGGCAAATCCAGTCGAGGCAGCGAGGGAATGTCCAGCAGTCGATCCACGAAGTCGTGCTGATCGGCTTCCGGAATGTGCAACGCGCCACCGGTCGCCAGCATCCTCATCCATTCCGGCGCACCGAAATCGCGGAGCAGTCCGATGGAATCACTGCTGACGACAAATCCGCCCGGAACAACCAGAGGCACGTCGGCCAATTCCATGACTTCTTCGCCACGAATCAGCAGGCCGGCAACTTTCCAGCCTTCCGATTCCGTGTCGCGACGAACTCGAATGGTCAGTTCCCAGGGATCGAGTTCATCCCAGCTCAGCAATTGCTCGCCTGCTTCGTCGCTACCCAGAATTCTGAGGCGACGGCTACGACACATGTCCGGCAGAACCAGTTGTCCCAATTCGAACGGAACATAAAACCGATGCGCAGAGGTGCGTAGTTCGGCTTGCTGAGTCGTCCAGTTATTACGCTCCGGGATCGCTCCTGCCAGGTACGACAGGAACGTGCGGTCGTCTTCGTGTTCGATGTGATCGAGTTCGCCCGGGCGAACCTTGAGCGGTTTAATCTTTCCCCATTGCCCGCCAGCTCGACGCTGTCGCTGTGAGGCCTGAATGACCAGCTTGCCAGCTTCTTTGCTGGCCTCGAGGTCTACCTCGTAGAAGATCTGACGTTCTTCAGGATCAGACTTGGTGCGTCCGTCCGGAGAGACATCCATATTGTCCTTCAGCTCGACCAGTCGTGCTTCCCATGGTCGCAAAGTGCGTTGGACGGGAGCGGTCTTGACCTTCGGCTTGCCACGCGGAGTTCGCGCGTCACCATCGGGGTCGACACCGCCCGGCTCGATATCGTCCATCGTAATGGGCTGATACGCGTTCGGCGCCACGAACGGAGCAATCCGGCCTGGTCGCAAAGCGGAACTGATGTATCCACCGCTGTCCGCCGCCAGAACTGTGGCCCACAAATGTTTGCAGACCTTACTCTTGGCGTATTGTTCACAGGTGCAGAACATCACGACGTCATCTGGCTGATAGCGCAGCTGAGTCTGAAACTCGGCACCGTCCTGCACGATTCCAAAGATGTTTTCAGGAGTCACTCGAACAAGAGTAATGCGTTCAGCCTCAATGTAGGCTGCTCCGCGATGCCTCAGGTCTGCTCGAAAACGATTCTGCAATAGCTCCGCAAGCGTCATAACTTCAGGTTCAGTCGATCAGTTTCAGGCGAAAACTTCCGAGGAAGTCTTCGGCATCAGTCAGGTGGTAAACCGCATCCCTGCGGGGTTCAGAAGATCCGCAATGAACTGCACATTCCGCGCGACATTATGGCAAATGGTGGCTGGACCAGAGACGTCCCTGTCCCACCAGCCCATTTTGCGCCCTCGGCGCAGCGGATCGGGAAGGGTAATCGAAAGGTGGGTCTCTTGACCAGAACAGCCTGGCGAATTCGCAGAGACTGTAGGAATTCGGCGATACCTGAGAACCCCTACGGAGAGAATGGCGGGCGTTGATTGTGTCGGCAGCCCTCACCCGCAAGAATACAGGGTTTGTTTGAACGATTTTAGAGCAGGCGCGTTGTGGAGATGAATAGCTGGTCGCCAGCATCAATCTCGGGAATCACAGGCTGGACTGGAAATGAGGTCTGGCGTTCGATTCGGTTTATGAACTCGCGTTGTTCTGTCCTGTTGACTCCAACCAAGAGATTTGTCCAGAGGTTCAGCTGTGTCCGCTTCTCCAGTTCAGGTCAAACAGATCGACCACATCACGCTTGTGGTTCGTGATGTCGAAGCCAGTCGACAGTTTTATGTCGGACTGCTGGGGATGCGGGAAGTGCCTCGACCGGCCTTCAGCTTTGACGGCGCATGGTTTCAGGCCGGGAGTACGCTCATTCATCTCATCAAAGAGCATGATCGAAGCGGACCAGCCGGATATCCCGTCGAAGTTCTTGTTCGCTCCAGTCGTAATCACCATTTTGCGTTTCAGGTCGAAGATGCTCGGGCGTCGGCCGAGAAACTAAAGTCTCTTGGGATCGCTCTTCTGGACGACGCCAAGCTTCGCCCCGATGGAGCTGTCCAGGTGTTTTTGACAGATCCTGATCACCATGTCGTGGAATTATCAAGCGGTCCGTGAGCCTTATTGTCGTTCTTTGAGCCTCTCGTTGAGTTGGTCTTCATTCGTTTCTGAACCCTGAGTTTGTCTCGGAGCCTTTCCATGGCCAAAGAACTGATCATCACAATGGCTGCTGCAAACCGAGCTGGTATCCTGGCGGCGGTGACGAAGGCGATGTCAGAACTGGGTGGAGATCTTCGTGAAGCCAGTCAGACTGTCGTCCGTGGTTTCTTCACGATGATCTTCTCCGCGGAGTTTCCAGACTCGATGGATCAGTCGGTCGTGCGAGATCATTTGCAGGATGCCTGTCGACCATTCGGGATTGATCTGGCCATTCGCGATGCTTCAGTCCAACTGTCGGCTCACAATGCGGCCCATGCCGGAACGCGTCCGTTTCGCCTGCGAGTTGGCGGTCGAAATCAGCCTGGTGCACTTCGACGACTCAGTCAAATGATGTCCATGAAAGGCATCGATATTACCGGAATGCATGCGGTTCGAACCGAAGAGGGACGAGCATTCGAGATGGTTCTCAAGCTGGCAGTTCCCGAGGACTCCACGGTTGAAAATCTACTCAAGGAACTGGAAAACGCCGGTCAGGAGTTCGAAATCACAGCTGATCTGAGAGAGTTCGGAGAATAACTTCGCTCTGACCGACGCAGGTGGATCTCCTGTGCACTCTGCTCACACATCGTTTCTGCATTCTGAGCTCTTCCTTCTGAATTCCTTCCCTCCCACAGACACGTTCACTGATTAATTTATGAATCTCTACGTTTGCAACCTGTTGGTCAGTTTGGGCTTTTTCGCGATCGCCAGTTCCTCGGCTTCTGTCCTCGCACAGGTCCCGACACTGAAGGATATTCCTGCTCCGGATCCTGAACTGGAAAAGGCGACCTTTAAAGTGCCGGAAGGCTTTGAGGTGAATCTGTTCGCATCCGATCCGACGATCGCAAAACCGATCCAGATGAATTTTGACGAAGACGGTCGTCTTTGGATCGCCAGTTCAGAGGTCTATCCTCAGATCGTGCCCGGTGCTCCGGCGACCGATCGCGTTGTCGTTGTGGAAGACCTTGATCATGATGGGGTGGCCGACAAGACTCATGTGTTTGCCGAAGGACTTTTGATCCCAACCGGGATTGCTCCCGGTGACGGCGGAGCGTGGGTTGCAAACAGCACCGAGCTGCTGCATTTCAAAGATCTTGACGGAGACCTGAAGGCCGACTCAAAGAAGGTCGTTCTGTCCGGCTTCGGCACCGAGGACACTCACCATATCCTGCATACGCTTCGTTGGGGCTATGACGGATTCCTGTATTTCAATCAGTCGATCTACATTCACAGTCACGTCGAAACACCGTGGGGCGTGCGTCGATTGAATGCCGGCGGCATCTGGCAGTTCCGCCCTGAAACGCTCGAACTGGGCGTGTTCATGCGAGGACTCGTGAATACCTGGGGACACCATTTCGATCGCTTCGGTCAGTCATTTGCAACTGATGGTGCTGGCGGCGAGGGGATCAATTATGTGATTCCGGGAGCTTACTACTTCACCGCAGCCGATGCTGAGCGACTGGTCAAAGGCCTGAATCCCGGCAGCCCGAAACATTGCGGACTGGAACTGATCGAAACACCAATGCTGCCGCCGGACTGGCAGGGTTGTGCGATCACAAACGACTTCCGCGGACACCGCGTCGTTCGCTTCGCTCTGACGGAAGAAAACTCCGGCTATGTTTCTCGCGAACAGCAGGAAGTGATTTGGTCAGATCACGTGGCATTTCGTCCGATCGACGTCAAAGTTGGACCTGACGGAGCCATTTATGTCGCGGACTGGTACAACCCGATCATTCAACACGGCGAAGTGGATTTCCGTGATGAACGCCGCGACCATACTCACGGTCGCATCTGGCGAATCACCTGGAAGGGCGCACCGAAGCGCGAATTTAAGCCCGTGTCGACTCGGACAAATGCAGAGCTGTTCGAAGCTCTGCGATCCGACGATGGCGTTGAACGTCAGTCTGCCAAGCAGATTCTTCGCCAGCGTGGGCCAGCTATTGCCACGGAACTGGAAGCATGGCTGAAGTCCGTTAAGTTGTCAGACGCAGAACGCGATCATGTGCTGCTTGAAGCTGTCTGGTGTTTCCAGACAGCTCGCTCTGTGCAGCCGCAGTTGCTGGAGACATTGCTGAAGAGTGCCGACGGGCGAATTCGAGCGGCCGCGGTGCGAGTTCTGAGTCATTGGAAATACCTGATGCCAAACTCACGAGAACTACTAACGAAGGCGGTTCAGGATGGACATCCGCGAGTTCGTCTGGAAGCTATTCGAGCTCTCTCGTTTTCGCCGCTGGAAGATTCTGAACGACAGATTGCTGATGGTTCCGCGTTTGGAGAAGCCAATCCGGAAAGCGCAAAGATGGTTGCCGAGTTCCGCGATCCAAAGCTTGTCGAGACAGCTCTGATGCCGCTGCGTCAGCCAGTCGACACATTTGTTGATTATGCCATGTGGCTCACAACCAAAGAGCTGGCTCCTCAATGGCGACCAGCTTTTGAACGTGGCGAAATGAACTTCAATAATGACGCCGGACAGATCGCCTATGGCTTTTCAGCACTGGGCAGCGGTGCTCCTGTTGATGTGCTGATGAAAGATCTCTACGCCGACAACGTGACCGCAGAGAAACGAGCCGGCCTGGTTCCTCTGATTTGCTACAGCGCGAATCCGGAGCAGATGGGCCAGCTGGCAGCTCAGGCCGCCACGCACAAAGATGGCGCGACATTGCAGACGTTGCTGTCGATTTCGATGACACGCAAGATGGTCCCTGCGGTGAACGCAGATGCTCTGGCGCCATTGCCCAAGTCTGACGATTCAATGCTGCGTCGAGCCGCCCTGCAGGCGATCGGTCAGTGGAAATTGAACAGCCTGAAACCATTGCTGCAGGAGTGGGCATTGAATCCGGAAGCGGATGCGGCCGATCGGTCTGCCGCGTTTGCTGGCATCGCGGACAGTCAGGATGATTCCTTGTTGGCTCTGCTGGAACAGGTTGCTGGCGATGCGAAAAGTGCCGTCGAGATCCGTGGGCTGGCCATTGAACGCCTGGCTGTGGTCCGTCCGGAAAAGGCGGCTCCGCTTGTCGTTGGTCTGGCAACAGCTCTACCCGAAGGCACATCTGCGGTCGGGATTTCTCGCGCGATTCTGAACGAGAAGCAGGGACCGAAACTGCTGACTGCGGCACTTGCGGGCAAAGAGCTGCGGACAGAAGTGGCTCGCGATATTCTCCGAGTCCTCCGCGAATCCGGCCGCACGGATGCAGAGCTTGAGAACGCTCTGAAGACGGCCGGAAAGATCACCAGCCGTAAATCGTTGACTCCGGAAGAGCGTGCCGCAATTCTGACCAAGGTTGCTTCCTCAGCGAAAGCTTCCGAAGGTGAACGGATTTATCGCAATGAGCAATTGGGATGCCTGAAGTGCCATGCGATCGGAGGTGCTGGTGGCATGGTTGGTCCCGACATGATCAGTCTTGGCGCGAGTGCTCAGCCGGATTACCTGTTGGAATCGCTGCTGAATCCAAATGCCAAAGTGAAAGAAAACTACCACACCACGGTGGTCGCGACCGTGGATGGCCAGGTCGTCGCGGGTGTTCAGATCCAGAAGTCAGACAAGACTTTGACGCTGCGAACGGCCGAGAACAAAGTCGTTGAAGTTCCTGTGGATCAGATTGAAGAACAATCTCAGGGTGTTTCCCTGATGCCGGAGGGACTTGTAGACAGCCTGACGGATGATGAAATCGCCGCGGTTGTTCGCTTCCTTTCCGAACTCGGGCGAACCCCGGATTACACTCTGTCAAAGCAACGACTTGTGCGAAGTTGGCATGTGATGATGCCGACGAATGAAGCCTATCATCAGCTCAATCGAACCAGCTTTAGTCAGGCAATCGGTGCTCCGGATATCACCTGGAATCCTCGCTACACGACGGTTGCTGGAATATTGCCGCTCGACGTGATGCCCACGATGAGAGTTCGCGAAGTCAATGTTGGCTTTGCACGCTTCACGATCAACGTCACGACTCCGGGCCGCATTTCATTCCGCCTGAATTCAGTGGCCGGTACAGAGGTGCGCGTGGACGGACTTCCGATGGACCCCGTGACGGAGTTCTCTCCGGAGCTGACGGCCGGCCTGCATACTGTGGTGTTGACAATCGATACGGGGAAACGTTCTGAGCCCGTGCAACTGGAATTGCTTAACAGCGAAGGCGGCGGCAACGCAGAGCTTGTGAACTAGTGCTTCGTCACGGTCCATTGTGAGGTAGGATGGGCATTCCTGCCCGTCGCAGTTTTGTCGGACAAGAATGTCCAACCTACGTTTTTGGGTCAGGCCCAGCACCACGCTGTCGCGGTGCTGACCCAATTGCGATTCTCCAGGATTCCTCATGAAAACGACTGCGATTCAGGCTCTGCGAAAAAAACTGGCCGCCGACGAAACGGTGTTTGGGCTTTGGGTCACACTTGAAGCTCCCAGCATCACTGAGATGGCGGTTGCTTTGGGACTGGACTGGGTCGTGATCGATGCAGAGCACGGTCATCTGGACTGGAAAGAAATTGTCGAACATGTCCGAGCCGCAGTCCGCAGCGAGACGGTTGTGCTGGTGCGGATTGCCGAACTCAACGGAGCGTTGATCAAGCGAGTTCTGGATATTGGTGCCGATGGAATTGTGATCCCGTGGATCGAAACGGCCGAGCAACTCAAACAGGCTGTGGCGTGGGCCAGATATCCTACGGACGGCCTTCGTGGGATCGGAGCAGAACGAGCCACCGCGTGGGGCCAGAGTGTTGCCGAGCACGCGGCAGAAGCCAACGAACATGTGCTGGTTGTGCCGATTATTGAAACCGTCACCGCGTTTCGGCAGGTGCCGCAGATGTGTCGAGTTGACGGGGTTGAGTTGCTGTGGTTTGGCCCGGCTGATTATTCATCAACAGCCGGTTATCGCGGACAGTGGGAAGGTCCCGGAGTTGCCGAACAGATTCTGTCTATGAAAGACCAGATTCGCGCAGCAGGACGTCATTGTGGTCTGATCGCAACCAGCGTCGACAACATGCTTGAACGGAAATCGCAGGGCTTCCGTGCGATTGGTGTCGGGATGGACACAAGCCTTCTGCTGCGATCGCTGAAAGCCGGGCTCGCTGCTGTCGGGCGAGATCGATCCTTGCGAGCATCCCTGATTCCCGACTCAGCCACCTCCTCGACAAAGCCCGCACCTCTGCCGCGACCACCGGAATCGATGCGGCCGGATCGAGCCGAAGTGATGAATGCTTTGGGAGAAGGCCCCAGGAACGAGATCGCGCCGGGAGTGCAGTTTGAATGTCACGTCGGGCGTCATAATCAGGCGAAGCAACTAACAACCGGAATCGTCACCTTCGCTCCGGGATCGGTGCTGCCGTATCACATGCACACCTTCACGGAATCGATCACGGTGCTGAGCGGCTCAATGGTGCTGGAGATCGAAGGCCGCAGTTACAATCTGAAGAAGCTGGACAACGCCGTCATTCCGCAGGGGCTGGCTCATACGTCGCGAAACAATTCCGGCGAAGCCGTCGTGGTCCACATCGCGATGGCCGTCGAACAGCCGTCAAGAACCCTTGTCGATCGATTCTTCTCAAAGAAAGCGATGCCTGACAGCTCCACTGGAGTTCCTGGTGCTGAACGCATCAATCGATTCGCGACCGCCAAACGAACTGCCGCCGGACCAAACACGGAATTCATCGACTGCTTCAATGCCGACTTGATGCCCGGTCTGGAAATGAGCGGCGGATACGGTTTGTTTCATCCGGGCGGTCGGCTGCCGGCTCATGTGCATGACTTCGATGAATCCATCAGCATCATCTCCGGCGTTGCGACCTGCATCGTCGAGGGACGAAGATACTCAATGCGCGATTGTTCCACTGCCTTGCAGCCACGCGGGCGAGTTCACTACTTCATCAATGAGTCGAACTCGACCATGGAAATGCTCTGGGTCTATGCTGGTCCGCGTCCGGAACGGATCATCGTGGACGAACACTGTGCGACCGTTGAAGGCAATCCGTGGCGCATGCGATAAGCTCGGATGAATAGTGACATCGACTTCGTTTGAAGTTGCTTATCTTTATTGAATCGTTGTTGTCGCCGCGCGTTTCCTTAGCCGGCCTGTTCTGTATCCCGACAAACCATTAATCAACAAACAGGAACTCGTTAGAGTTCAATAGCGTCCTGCAGACCGATGTCAGACCGCCGCTGGACGAAAGTTCTTCAAGAACCGTCAGTTCTTCAATGGTGGGTTGTCGGAGCCAACAGCTTCGAATGGCCGCAACAACCTGATCCTGAGACGATGACCCCGCCGTTTCAACGCGTGCGGCGAATTTCTCCGCAAAGTGCAGCATGAAGTGGTTGTTCCACAAGACCAGCGACTGAAGTGGGGACGCCGAAAAACCTCGCACCGGGGACAAATGACCAAGGTCCGGGAAGTCAAGTGCCTCCATAAACGGATCCTGAATGCTTCGCCACACAATGCGATAAATGCTGCGGCGAGTGGCTCCGGGAGTATTCCAGTCGAACGAGTCATAGTCCAGAACCGGCGTCAATTGCGGCCCCGGGCTCGACAGAAAATGAGCCACACCGGGACCGCCCATGGTCAAATCGAGCTGACCACTGACAACAAGCACGGCATCACGAATGCTGTCTGCGTCCAAACGCTGTCGATTCATTTTCCAGAGCAGGCGATTGTCCGTATCAACCTGCGCGGCATCATCTCGATGGGCCGACGATTGCTTCCAGGTTTCCGATGTGACGATCAGTCGATGCAGCGATTTCAGTGAGCCGTTGGCATCATCGCGAAACCAGATGGACAACCATTCCAGCAATTCCGGGTGAGAAGGAACACCGCCCATTCGACCAAAATCGCTCGGCGTGTGGCACAAGCCTCGACCAAAATGATAATGCCACGTTCTATTGGCAATACTGCGCCAGGTCAGTGGATTATCTCGATGGGCAATCCACTCGGCCAATGCCGCTCGACGCTGCGATTCATGAGCACCCGACGGGATTTCAAAACGAGACGGCAGTAAAGTGACAGCCGATAACGTTCCCGCACCAACCTCCGCACCGGGTTTGTCGAGATCTCCGCGCCTTAGTACATGGATCGTGCGTGGTGCAGCGAAGGTGATGACTCCTCGTTCGTTTTCTGCGCGGGTTCCGGCGGCATAAAGTTTGGCCGGCTCAGGCAGCTTTTGAAGCTCTTCAGACGCCAGCTGATTCACGACATGGGCTGCCAGCATCAATTTCTGGTCGGGAGATCTCTGATCCGATGAGAGCCTAAGAATCTGATTAATCTCCACAGGCACAACGGCGGTCAATTCCGCGTCAGAATCTGTCGCCGACAAAGAAAATCGTCCGATGATGTGACCACCGCCGTGGATTTGTCGCATCAACACAGACAACTTCATTCCCGGTTCTACAGCCAGTGGTTCCGCCAGCTCAAAGACGATCAAATGAGACTGACCGACCTGAGGATGAATGCCCCAGGCCGTAGCCAGATTGCCGTCAATCGCGTGACTGGCGGTCCATCCCGACTGATCAAAATCGGCGGTGGCTCGACGAAATGCCAATTGCTTCGGCTCGGGAGAATTGGGTGAGAACACCTGCACAACGAACTCAGTCAGATGCAAATTCCCATTATCCATCCGCCCGGGACCATTCATGGGCAGCGAAGGATCCGTGAGCACATCCAGTCGCAGTGCAGTCACCGATTTCAACGTGGTCGAACAAGTGACGGTAGTCGTTTCCTTGTCGGGCCGTGGTCCCGTCGAAAGAATTGAACCGTCCGGCTGACGCATCAACATCGCCGCATCGACCGATACAAACGCTTCGATGTCCAGCGGCTGCCAGTTCGCTTCCGGGCCTCGCTGATTCGTCCATTTGGCCACCAGCGCCTGATATTCCGGCTGCAGAAGGATGGACGCGTCTTTGCGATCTGCCGCATCTTTCAGTGTTTGCCAGTGGCGTCGTGTTCTGCCGACGGAGGCATCCGCATCATAGGTAATATCGCCTTTGCCAAGTCCTGCGAACACAGCCTGCAGAGAGTAATAATCCTCCTGAGAAATCGGATCAAACTTGTGCTGATGACATCGTGCACAATTGGCGGTGGTGCTGACAAACGCGGACATCGTTTGAGTCACCATGTCGTCGCGGTCAAGATTCTCAAACGCGTTGACGGCCGTCGCCGCCGCACTATGGTCGTAAGTGCCTGCTCCGATGAAACCAAGTGCCGGCATCAGATGAGTTTCTTCGGGATACAAAGCGTCGGCCGCCAGTTGCTCGCGGATAAAACGATCCCACGGTTTGTCCTCATTCAAGCTTTGGATCAAATAGTCGCGGTAACGCCACGCATTCTTTCGCAGCACATCATGTTCGTATCCATGAGTATCCGCATAGTGGATTGTGTCCATCCAATGCCGTGCCCAGCGTTCGCCATAGCGAGGCGACTCCAGCATCCGATCCACCAAACGCTCATAAGCATCCGGAGCGGGATCGTTGACGAAGGCTTGGACTTCTTCGAAGGAAGGATGCAGCCCATGCAGATCGATCGAGAGTCGTCTGATCAGCGTGCGACGATCCGCCTGGGGCGATGGTGTCAGCCCATTGGCTCGGAGTTTTTCGCGAATGAATCGATCGATGGGATGCTGCGATTCTGTGGCGTCCGCAGAAGGCGGGATTTCAGGTCGCGTCAGTGGCTTTAGTGACCACCAGTCAGCCGCGTCTTTCAAGTCCGGTTTCTGCGGCTCAATATCTCTCGGGTCAAACGCTCCCTGCTGAACCCATTTAACGAGGACAGCGATTTCTTCATCGCTCAACTTTTCTTCCGGCATCTTCAGATCAGCATCCGAGTGCCGTATGGCCTTGATCAGCAGACTGTTTTTCGGATCACCGGGAATAATCGCGGGGCCGCGATCTCCGCCGTTTTGCCAGCCACTTTTCCAGTCAAGAACGAGACCACCGCTGATCTCCGACCCCGAGTGCGAATGACACTCGTAACAACGCCGCTTCAACAGTGGTTCGACAGATTCGCGAAAGAACTGCGTTTGATCCGCGCGAGTTGTCGTGACGCCAATTGAGAACAACAGGCCGAAGGTGATGCCAATTCTTAGGCCTGTCACAAGCATTGAATTCTCTGGGTTGAGCTATTCGACGTACAAAAAACCGTTCGAACACAGCAGTGTCTGACACAGTAGATTCAAATTCGCCGCTGCAATTTCTGGTGGAGCATCCAGCGGAGGAGTTAGAAACTCAACCGCTGATGTGATCTCGGAGGCATTTGCAGTGCGCCCATAAATCAGCCGCCACGTCAGAATAATCTGCGTTGGCAAGTCACTGCTGGTTGAACGAACTCGGTCACCAATGAAGCCGGCCTGCTGCACCATAAACGGATTGTTCAGCATCAGCAGAGCTTGCGGTGCTGCCGTGGAAACCGGCCGACGCTCACAGTTCGGCGCCATTCTCGGAAGATCGAAAGGCTCAATCACGCTCAGTGGCATTGACCGACGGACCTGAACATAGACGCTGCGCCGGAATTCGTCTTCACCCAGCGCCTCGACTTTCCCTGATGGCCGTCCGGCCGAATCACGAGTATCAACGGCAACAACAAACTGCCCGACCTCATCGGGGCTGACCGGGATCGGCTTGCCGAATTGCTTTGTTGCCAGCTTGCCACTGATCTGCAGGATTGAATCACGAACCGTCTCGGCTTCCAGTCGTCGAACATTCATGCGTCCCAGCAGGCGATTTTCGACGTCCACCGCATCCAGTTCCGGACGATGCACGGACACCTGACGGTAAGCCGTCGAATTCAGAATCTGGCGATGGAAACGTTTCAACGTCCAGCCTTCGTCCATAAAGTCGCGTGCCAGCCAGTCCAGAAGCTCCGGATGCGAAGGACGTTCGCCCTTCACACCAAAGTCCGCAACGGTCGACACCAGCCCCTGCCCAAAATGATGCAGCCAGAATCGATTCACCAGAACTCGCGCGACCAGCGGATGCTGTCCGTTCGTCAGATGTTTCGCATACGCCAGTCGACGACCTGAGGTTGGCACGGCAGGATCGTCCACAGGAATCGTCCGAGAACCGGAATTCAAAACAGACAACTCACCCGGCGCAATTTCCTGACGAGGCTGCTGGTGGTCGCCTCGAGAGAACAACTTTGTCACCGGAATCTGTCCGGGGACTTCATTGAGGCACATCACGTAGTCGTCAGCCGGCCGCTTCTTTTTCGTCTCGGCGGTCAGGTCGTCCCATTTCTTGTTGAACCCAGTCAGTCGATCAGGCAGATACAGATAGACTGATCCTCGATCGACGTTAAGAAACGGAAATTCCTTAATCAGCTGCTGCTGCTCCGGAGTTCGTTTATCAGCCGCAGTTTCTCGAGCAGCACGAGCCAATGGCTGCTGTTCGGCCGGCAGCTTCTGAAGTTCGCGTTCAAACGTGTCTTTGACAATTCCATCCAGTTCCGCTGTGCGTTTGTTTGAAATCTCAGACAGTTCCGCATCAATGGCCGCTGCGGCTTTTTGCGTTTCCGTTGACCACAGCGAAACCAGTCGTCCGCCGGGAACTCGCCAGTTGTTCGGATCATAAGCCGGCTCAAAGAGTGCTCGCAGGCGATAATAATCGGCCTGAGTAATCGGGTCATACCGATGCTCATGGCATTGCGCACAGCCAACAGAGAGCCCCAGCACAGCCGTCGAAGCGACCTTGATTGTTTCGGCGATCACATCATTGCGAGCCGTTACAACGTCCGGACCACCAGCCGCAGTTCCGTCGGGACACATCCGCAGAAAGCCGGTCGCGACAAGTTGATCGGCCTGCTCCGGAGTCAGATCCTGATAAGGTGGAGTCAGCAATTCATCGCCGGCCAGTTGCTCAACCAGAAACTGATTCCACGGTTTATCGTTGTTGAAAGATCGAATCACATAATCGCGATACTTCCACGCCCACGGACGTTCGACGTCAGTCTCATTGTAGCCATCGCTGTCCGCGTATCCGGCGACGTCCAGCCAGTGTCGTCCCCAGCGTTCACCGTACGCTGGAGATGCCAGAAGTTCATCGACAAGTCTGGACCATGATGCCGGAGCTGTATCCGCCACAAATTTATCAATCGCTTCCGGAGTTGGAGGCAACCCGGTCAAATCAAAGGTCACTCGACGAATCAATGTCTCACGATCGGCTTCCGCACTGAAGCTCAGACCTTTCGACTCCAGCTTCGAAAGCAGGAACGCATCGACAGGAGTCGTCACCATTGCCTGCGCGGTAACGGCGGGAACTTCCGGCTTCACAATCGGACGGAAAGACCAATGCTGACGCTCTTCTTCGGTGAAGGTATCACCGGCCGCCAGAGTTTCTGGTTCCGGGCGTTCGGTCGTTGCCCCGTTATCAATCCACTGAGCCAGTAACTGCAGTTCTTCGGGTGACAGTTTCTTCTTGCCCGGTGGCATCTCCCCGGAGGCGACTCGCTGATAAACCAGGCTCGCCTTGTGATCGCCAGGAACAAGTCCCGGGCCTGAGTCACCTCCCTTTAACAGGAAGCGAGCCAGCCGCGAATCAATTCCACCTTTCAGCTCCGGCTCTTCTCCATGACAGTGCCAGCAATGAGCCTTAAGGATTGGACGGATATGTTTTTCAAACTGTGGCTTAGTGGCTGAATCATCCGCACGAACAGAAGTGAGCGGTATCGCCAGCGCGAGTACCCACACAACCAGAATGGACTTCAGTGGATTCATGGCTTTGCACCAGACAGCAAAATGCGGCAGTTTTTAGGCAGGAAGAACCTTGGAGGGATCCTCACTTTACCCAAATTTTCCGCATGAGCAACCGCCGTTTCCGGTCGAGCCGCTGTTCGAAGCAAATGTCAGTGTTCTAAAGTTTACCGCCCAGCCGCAGGCGCCGGCTCGAAAGTGATCACTTTCAGTCACAGTCGCAGGCACACTCCGTGTGCCGTCCGCCCTTTCGATCAAGTCTTCTGAAGGCGATGGCATTCGGAGACTGCCTGCTCGTTTTCAACAAATCCTGACATTGACAATACACTGATTCGACTATGCCAAATCGACCCCTTCGGCCTCGTGCCGAAGGTGAGAGGGTTTGGCAACCAGTAAAGCGTTTTTCTTAACTTCTCCAATTGTTTCAAACGACTGCCGCAGGCAGTCGTTTAAGAAACTAATTGGAGAGTTGACGGCAACGGAGCTTCTGGTTGCCAAACGATTCACCACTCGAACAAGCTGAGTGGCGTCAACAACCGAGATTTGGAACAGCCGAATTACGCCAACCGCTTCTCCGCGATCGTACCGTTCGGCGAATTCTTGACGTTATATCCTCGGCTCTCGATATCCTTTCGAAGACCATCGGCCGTCGACCAGTCCTTACGCTGTCGAGCGTCATCGATCTGCCGGCACAGACTTTCAATCTCGGCCTGTTCGCTCGACACTCCACCAGAACCCACATCGCTGGCTCCCAGCGGCGCACGGCCAGCACATCGTTGATGCGATTGAGTGCTCCCAGAGCCGCGCCGGCATCATCGAGGCGTTGACGAAGCCCATGGCAAAATCGCTCCCAGCGCGCGGCGATGTTCAGGTCGTCGGCGATCGCTTCTGCGAACTCCTTCAGAATCGGATAGCTCAAGTCGACAGGTTCCGCTTTGCCTCCGCAAGCCGCTTCCAGCTTGGCTCGGAAATCCGTCAGACGCTTTACAGCACCTGCGGAATCCAGCAGACCCTTTTTCGTGAAGTTCATATTGGCACGATAATGCGACTTGATCAGCTCCAGTCGCAACACGGCCGGATGCACCTGAGTTCCTGTCGCGGCCTTCAAGCACATCACGGACAGTCCAGAAGTTCCCTTTGCTCTTCGACATCTTTTCGCCTTCGACCATCAGGAAGCGGGCATGCATCCAGATGTTGGCGAACTTGTCTTTACCAGTTGCTCCGCACGTTTGAGCAATCTCGCATTCATGATGCGGGAAGATCAAATCCTCGCCGCCCGTGTGAATATCGATCACATCACGGCCAAGACGTTTGCGAGCCATACACGAGCATTCAATATGCCAGCCTGGGTAACCCATGCCCCATGGTGATTTCCATTTCATGATGTGGGAATGATCGGGCTTCCACAACATGAAGTCGGCCGGATGCTTTTTGTTGGCTTGGTTTTCATCGCTGATACGACCGCCAGCGCCGGTGATCAGGCGATCCAGAGTATTCCCGCTCAGCTTGCCGTAAGCCGGAAAACTTTCAACACTGTAGTAGACAACTCGATCCGGACCAACGTACGCATGTCCGTTCTTCAAGAGCTGAGTAATCATCTCCTGCATGACATCGATATTTTCTGTCGCGCGCAGGATGTTGTCGGGTTCTGAGGCGACTTTGACGCCAAGCAGCTTCGCGTCGTCCAGAAACGCGTTCATATAATACTCGGCGATCTGATACGGATCGTCGGGATTCTGAACAGCGCCTTCGGGAACCTTGCCGGATTTCTTGTCTTCTTTAACTCGTGCGGCCGCCGCCTGCATTTTGTCCTGCCCACCACCATCGGCGTTCGCGTCATCGGTCATGTGACCGACGTCAGTGATGTTCATCACGTGATGAACTTTGTGGCCGAAGAATTCGAGGGTTCTTCGAATGACGTCGGCGAACAGGAACGAACGGAAGTTTCCGATGTGAGCAAAGTCGTAGACCGTCGGCCCGCAGCTGTACATTCGCACGCAGTCGGTGTCAGCTGGCTGGAAGGTTTCGGTGGTGTTCGTGAGCGTGTTGTAGAACTTGATTTCCATGGGGATTCGGTCTCATACGGGCACAAAATTCTGAATCAGCCGCGCGAGGATAGTAAAACTGCGCGTTTGAGTGCAGCCCGGTTTTCTGAAACTCCCCCTGGTTTCTCAGCGACACTACGAATGCCCGTTTTTCTTGGGCAATTTCGGCAGCAGAGTCGCACTTGTCGGGTTGTTAATGTGATTCGTAGCGTCGACTTCAGTCGACGCTGTGGCTCGAATTTCTTCGGAATGCCGGCTGAAGCCAGCACTACAGGATGACTTGGATTCCCGGGCAACGGGCAGAAGGCTTTGTGGGCAAGGCACAACTCAGCGAAACGATCTTCAGCCCTTTGACTCACCTTCACGATCGATGCGGCAGATACGGGCTGCTGTGGAAATGCGAATGAGCAGGATCCCGGCGCGAAGAACGCCCATAGCGGCGAACAGCACCACTGAAGCCTCAACGATCTTCGGTTCTGTTGTATTCATCGCGAAATTCATTCCAACGCGCAGAACGATCAGTGAGATCGCCACCAACGCCCATCCCATCATTTCTCGGATCCAAAACATCAGGCGGCTCCTGCATTGATGACTGACGGTGTCATATTAGTTCCCCTCTTTGCGTGCTTTAGCTTTTGCGGCCGTGAGCAACTGTTGCCGTAGCTTTAGTCGTCGGCGTACGATCATTCGCAGATCTGCGTAGTGCGACTTAAGAAGCGCTGATCGCAGATACATGCGAGCCTGCGCAACTGTCATTTGTCGCCACGAAACTTCAGAAATGGCGATCCAGACTGCAAACAGACAAACGATCAACAAGGCACCGGCCGTGAGACTTGGGTCAACGTCGATGTAATCTCTCAGCCCGGCTGTGACTTCTCGATTAGTCGGCAACATTCCCAACACTACTCTGGCAACCACAACGCAGCCAAACAGCAGCGTGATACCACGCAATGCCGATGAGAAAATGCGGGCTGCCGGAACACTGAACTCCTTTGGTGATTCTGTCGGGATGTCGCCGGAGTTAAGGAATTCTCGAGCGACCTGCAGCAATGAACTCCTGGCAATCTGCTGGAGCAACTCTCTTTGCCGAGCGACAAACATCAACACGGCCATCACAACAAGTACAAACAGCACGCCGCCGGACCCGTTCAGGATGGCCATATCGCGGCCTTCCCGCAACACAAGATCACCCTGAACCAGCATCAAGACCAGAACCCCGCCCCAGCGTTTCAGTGTCAGCATGACCAGAGCAATTATCAACAGCCGAATCGACCACGGTGCTTCCGGGGCCAGTAGCATCAATAACGCCGCAACAACAACGAAAACAGAAATCTGCAGCACGAGTCCCAGGTGCATTGACTCACGAGGTCGCTCGTAAACACGATCTGAAGCCGAATCTTTTCGTTCACGCAGATCCGGAGTCATGTCGGAAAACGGACGGCTCATCGTCGACCCCCCGCCGCGCCAACACGCCCTGTGCGAGCGATCTCCATTTCTGACAGCACCAACTGGATCGCGTTCTGCTCTCCGGCAAACGCGACGGTCGCTCCAATCCGACGCAACTCGCGCTGCAGGCGAGCTGAAAGGTCGCGACTGCGAGTTTGCTCTGCCGCGAACAAAAGGTCTTCGGCGTCGTTCGATTTGATTTCAACCGACGCTGCCGTGGGCCGTTTGAATGTCGGCGTCGGACAGACAAAAGCAATTCGATGATGTCTTGCGAGCACCATTTTGACAGCTGGCAGCAGATGCGAAATGCTCGGTGCACATTCCAGTAAATCAGCAAGCACGACGAACACTTCGTTGTCTTTGGCCTGCAAAGCGGCAGTCGTCAACGCTCGACTCAACAAGTCCATTCGTGCGATGCCGTCATGAAATCCTCGACCACGAATGGCAACAACAGGCGTCATCCACGACAAGCCGGTCTGGCTCAGAAAGTGTTGAGTAAACGTGGCCATCAGAGCATCGTCGTGCAACAACTGCACATGCTTCAGCGGCGACATGTTATAAAGCTCCGCCAGCACGCCAGCCAGCAGCGATCGATCGCGATGCCGCCTCGCGTTCCATGGCAGAATTGGAAACAACGTAAACGGAACCTGATTGACTTTCAGATCAAGCAACTCCGGAAACTGCTCCGTCGCCACGCTCAGAGCAAACGTCACCAGAGTGGGCGAAAGTCGATCGGGCATCGGCGCGGGGTTTACACAAAAATCCGACATCGCTTCCAGCAACCGATGAAAGCCACGTTCACCAGCCTGCGGAGGAACTCGCCTGGGACCTCGTTCATCAAACAGCACCGCTCCGACCGGATCGCCAACAGAAATCGCCGTGCGCGCCACACTCGCGCCAACATAGGTCAGTTGATCCAGCAATCGCAAGCCAAACCCACCGACTCGAGTGCCGATCGATCCATCCAGAAACAACTGCAACCGCACGGGAACCTCTGACTCGTACTGTCGAGTCATCAGCTTGTCGCGACGAGCCGACACTTTCCATGCGATCGACTTGGGTGGATCTCCGTCAACGTATTCTCGCAGTTCCAGCAGTTCCGATCCCATCCCCGATCGTTGCAGGCGATGAATCCCATGCTGTGGCAGCGAATTGATCCGCTTCACCAACGGCTGTGTCTCACCTACATCGGCATAGGCCGGGAGCACTCGAAAAACCTGAACCAGCGGGATGAAGCGTTCGAGACGAAAGAAGCCCTGAGCATCCTGCAGCACGATGCGAAAACCTGGCAATCGCAATCGTCCCGCCCCACGCACGCGAGCCGTGTAAGTAAACTCAAACGCGTCAAACCGAGCCTTCACATTCACTTCATTGCCGGTCTCCGCGACGTCCATATTTTCAGGAACAACATCACGAATCATCAGTGCCGGGCCAATGGTTCCGCGTGATGATTTGACTTCAACAGAGACTGTCACAAGTCGACCAGCCCACAACAGGCCTGTGGGTTCATCGCGTCCATTCACGCGACGAGTAAACTGCAATTGAGGCAGCTCAATCCAGACTCGCCACGTGAAGATCAGCCATTCGACCAGCAGCCACAGCAGGATTGAAAGCGAAAGCAGCGCGAGACCGGTCTGACCTCGGAGAATGCCAAGGAACAGCCCGGCGATCGAAGGCAAAGCCAGCCATCGCGCGAACACTGTCATCGACGACGTTCCTGAAGAACGGGAACCGTGCGAATCAATTGCTGAACGACGGATTCGATCGTTCGACCATCCATTTCCGCTTCGGGTCGCATGATTAAGCGATGGCAAAGCACGGGATTGCAGACCGCCTGGATGTCTTCGTGAGTCAGGTAATTTCGGCCCGACAACAGAGCGTGTGAACGTCCTGCTTTCATCAGATTAATGGCGGCTCGTGGACTGCCGCCCAGCACCAGATCAGGATGCTGACGACTCTGTCGCACCAGATCCACGATATATTCCTGCAGTTCACGAGATCCATAGACTGTATCCAGTTGTCGCTGAATGGCCACGATCTCATCCGCGTTGGTCACGGCCGCAGGCTTAGCAATCGTGCGGCTGTGCAACTCCAGCATGTCGACTTCCTGATTGCGTTCGGGATAGCCCACATGAATGCGAAACAGAAAACGGTCCAGCTGCGCTTCTGGCAGTCGGTAAACGCCTTCCTGTTCGATCGGGTTCTGAGTCGCAAGGACCATAAACGGTTCCGGCAGTGGCAGCGTTTTCCCTTCGATCGTAACCTGCCGTTCCTGCATCGCTTCGAGCAGTGATGATTGAGTTCTCGCCGGAGCGCGATTCAATTCGTCAGCCAGGAGCAACTGACAGAAGACCGGACCTTTACGAAGCACGAAGTTACTGGTCTGACGATCCAGCACCTGCGTTCCTGTGACGTCGGATGGCAACAGGTCCGGAGTAAACTGGACTCGTTCATAGTGGATTCCGAGCACCGTCGAAAACGTGCGGCAGAGTGTCGTCTTCGCCGTCCCGGGAACTCCTTCCAGCAGCACATGTCCGCCGGCAATCAGTGCCATCAGCAACTGATCTGTGACATGATTCATCCCGACAACGACCTGTTCAACAGCCTGCAATGTTCGCTGACGCAGCTCATGCACGCGCTGAGCAAGCTGGTTGGAATTTGTCACAGTCACAGAGAAATCCACTCCGGTTAGCAATCTATGATTCTCGTTCCGCGTCGGAGTCTAGCGTCGATCGTTCCGAAATGTGAGTCACGGGGGGCGGGACCGTTGAGGCACAATTATTCGTAGGTCCTTTCTGCCGGAAAGGACTTCACGACTTGTCGCGACCTCGTGTGCATGGGGTTTGACAAATTCAGGCCCGGGTTTGGTGTGACAGAGTCGAGCTCAGTTCGCCTTGCGGCGAAAATCCTTTCCGGCAGAAAGCACCTACTTCAGAAAGCCATACCCAGTGCCAAGCCCCATCAGCGGTTCGATCCGAAGGCCGCTTTCTTGGCGTTAAAATGCGCAGATTGAGTACAACGGGGCGCCCTGTGAGACAAAGCGGAAAACGGCTGAGCAATTGCCCTCGCAAAGTCAGATGTTTCAGAACTTCCCTTCAGTGAAAGAACTGAAGCCAAACTGAAAATCACAGCTCCGAAATCCCCGAAATCGCCGAGATTATGACGGTTAGGAAGGTCAGGGTAAGCAGGGCTATTTGTAGGCCCGATTTTGAAGCCTCAAATTCTGCGCAGACTGTCTCTCCTAAAGCCCGAAAACCCTGCGATATCCGCTGTTGGAGGCCTCAAAACTAGAGGACGTTGACACCCCCTGAAGCCCCTTGTAGAGTCGTGCGAGTTCGTTTTTTGCAGCCCGGAATTTTTTCCTCAACGGCGGGTCTGACAGTTGGCCAGAAGTACTCATGCCAGTAACCGTTCGCGGTGCTGTGTTTGGAAGACTCTGACCGTTTCAGTCTGCTTTGGGGCATGTTCGGTTGTCCTGGTGCCGTTTCTGGCGTTTCTCCTTCTGACAGGTCTTCGAAGCCTGCGGGCGGATGAGCGTCGGAGTTGGATGGTGCCGGGAAGAGTTGTCTTGGGGCTTTCAAAGGATCGGAACGGAGCCGGTCAACCAGAAACATCTCTCGCGTCAAACCAGAATCGCTGGACGGCTGGTGTTGCCGAATCGAACTGGGAGTATGTGGTTCTGCATCATTCGGCCAGTGAATCGGGAAGTGTTCAATCGATTCATGAGGAACATCGTCGTCGTAAAGATGCGATGGGAAACGCCTGGCTGGGAATTGGTTACCACTTTGTGATCGGAAATGGACAGGGAATGAAAGACGGGGCTGTGGAGCCCACTTTTCGCTGGGAAGAACAGCTCCACGGGGCTCATTCCGGAGATGCCCTGTTTAATGCTCGTGGAATTGGTATTTGCCTGATCGGGAATTTCGAGAAGACTCCACCGTCGAAAGCTCAGCTGGCTGCGGTGAAGGAACTGGTCAAAACGCTGGCAGGTCGGCATCAGATCGTTCGGGAAAAGATTATTGGACATGCTTCGGTGAAGGCCACGGCTTGTCCCGGGAAACACTTTCCTCTGCAAGATGTCAGAGCAGTGGTTCCCTGAGTTTCAGAGTTCTGCAGATCATTGATTTGAAATTTGAGATCTGAGATTTGAGATCTTAAACCGGTGCAATAAGAAGACGTTGAGGCAAGGACTGCTCTCGACCGTGATTTTGGCGTTCTCCTCAACACACAATGTTCTTCATGGAAGTTATCTCAATGTTTAATCGTGTTCGAAGCCTGTCGTTCTCATCCGGTGAGCTGGATTCTCTGATCCCGGATATGGACGTGGAAATGCTGCCGACAGAACTTCGCGAACTGTATCAGTCGTGGAGTCAGTCGCCGGATTCCCTGGCGAAGTTTTCTAACAGCGTTGCCGAATCGGACTGGCCGGTTTCAATCTACGTCCCTGAACGTTACGAAGAGCGATACGCGTATCCTCTGGTGATCTGGTTTCACAGCGACGCCAATGATGAAGACCAGCTCGAACAGTTTATGGGAGCTGTCAGCTCACAGAACTACATCGGCCTCGCGCTTCGTGGCAACACCGAGCACAAGTCTGCTGGCGGTTACTGCTGGGATCCATCGTCACTGCTGTTCGGTTCCGTACCACTTCAGGATCTGCTTTACGTAACAACCTGTCGCCTGCGACGAGCGTTTCATATTCACAGCGAGCGGATCTTTGTGGCCGGTTCTGGCCACGGAGCGGACGTCGCTCTGCAGACAATGATTCAGCGTCCTGATTGGTTTGCGGGTGCAATTCTTCTGGACCCCGCCTGCAAGTCTGACAGCCTGAAGTCTGATCGCCTGACAGGACTGCGTGGCAAGCCGATGATGATGTCTGTCTCACGCAGTTGTTCTCACGAATGCATGGGACGCAGTGTCGAATCTGTTCGATTGCTACGATCGGCCGGGGCGAGTGTCGATGTGGAAGTGACTGAGCTTCCCGTTGACCCAACCAGCAACGAAGCTCGCATGATCGACCACTGGATTATGGGCTGCATCAATCGCGAAGCTCTGGTGTAAGGCAACTCGTCCTGAATGAGACGAGTGCCTACCAACGTGGGATTTTTGCCTCCTCCCAAACCTTGAACGAGTTTGGCGGGAAGCCTTATTAAGGCTTTAGCTTCCACTGTTCGTCAAAGAAGTTGGCGTCGACGACTTTACCGGGCCAGATTGCGTTCGGCGGGGTGTCGAGATCGATGATGGCCCAGTCGGGCAGCATAGGAACCTGGCGAGCGTTGTTGAGGTACGCGTAGTCTCGGAAGGTGAAGCTGCTGTTAAGCACGACGTAGCGGTTCAGATTCAGCGGGTTGGGATGAATCAGAATCGGAGCGTGGTTCCTGGCGTCGTAGGATTTCTCGCCGACGGTGACTTTGTCGGCCGTCCATTGGATTGGCAGCTTGTCGGCGATTTTGGCCAGCACGCTGTTCGACTTCGGATCACCCCACAGCACGATGTTGGATGTCTGAATCATCTCCTCGGTCAGATCCACATCATTGACAACTCGCGCGTCGCCTCGGAAATGTCGTCGCCAGTGTTCGATGGCTCGAGTCAGCTCAGCCTCCGCCCACTTTCCGACGGCTTCATTGGCGGCCGTTCCAGTGGGACGAACGAAGATGAAGGAGTCCATGAAGGCATCGTCGATCGGGCCCTGGAGGTTGTGGCGTTTGCGGAGTGTCACACCTGCTGGGTCACTTGAATCCGAGGTGCTATCAGGGTTTCTGATAAGTTTGAAAGTCCACGATCCATCTGACGCTGGCGGTGGGATTTGAAGATTGGAAAACGGAGGCTTCGATTTCCAGATCCCGCCGCCAGTACCGGGTTCTTCGAACACATCCACATCAATTCCGTTCTGAGACGCTTGTTCCCCCAGTGTTGTGCCGTGTTGAGGTAACTCCGTTTGCGCAAAAGTCCCGGCGGGAAAATCGACAGTCAATGACTCGACGTTACTGACGGTTAAACTCAGTCTCATTCTGGCTGGTTGCCAGCCACCTGATGCCCCCGGCTCTGGCGGGAAAGGACCCACGTGAACAAGGTTCGCACGAACAGATGCCGGCTTCCAATGCGAACTCAATGCGTCGATGGTAAGCCAGTGCATATGGTTGTACGCCAGGGTGTGTGTCACAAAGTTGATCTCGCGTGGAATGGGATTTCGTCCCTTGACTGCGAGTTGCTCGAGTGCTCGAGACACAATCCTCTTCGAATCTACATCAAACTTGTGTCCCATCCCTTTCCCAATGACATGACGCAGCTTGATGCCATGTTCTGCCAGCGCCTTCTCCATCACATCCGCCGCCTGCTTCTGTGAATCGTTCTCACCGCTGTAGGCAATCGTCGGGCAATGAGTCAGGTTAAGAGCCCATTTGTCGCAGTCGTAGAGATTCCAGAGAGTCTGTTCCCAAGGCATGGGCTTCAGCTCTTCTTTCTGGAACACTTTCAGAAACTGAGGAGTCTCCGAAAAGCCTGCACCTGGATTCGCCGCGAACCAGCGGTCGGCATAATGCGTCGCAAACTGCCAGCAGGCGGCGCCGCCCATGGAGAAGCCTCGAACGCTGATGCGGTCTTCGTCAATTCGGTAATGCTTCTGCACATCCTCCAGAGCTTCCAGCACATCGACTTCGCCGGCGAATTTGAATGCGTTGCAATAACGGCCGTAAGGATGCAGCATGATCGTGTGATCCGGAGTGAACTCACCGGGGTTCTTCATGCGGTCCCACAGGAAATTCACTTCGCTCAGCTTCTCGCCTCGCCCGTGAAACCAGAGATCGCAGCGAGTTGGCACGCTGTGATCAATGGCGTATGTCGGTGGAATCACCAGGCCATAGGGTTGCACCGTGTTGTCGATGCGGCTGATGTAGCCTCGCACGACAAGACCCTTTTGGGTAATCCATTCGGGCTTGCCAGCCAGCAACTGGTCGGCTCGCTTGATGCCTTCAAGCAGCAGAGCATCGGCCTTGTCGAGGTCCTTGATGTCGAAGAATTCCTGATAGTCCAGAGCACACCGGACGGCTCGTTCGAAGATCATCACATCGGGCAGCAGCGACTTCGTCGAAGCATCTTTGCCCGCGTTGATCGCAGCGATCTTTTCCTGAAGCTGGCCCAGCGAGGTTCGCATTGAGGCCGCTCGATCGTCCGGCACAGGCACACCCAACTCCGGAATGCGGCGAACGTTTTCAGGGATGTTGTCCTGAATGCCGTCGGCCAGTGCGAATGGGACGACGTTCAATGCCAAAACAATCAGAGTAGTGACGGTGGTCAGTCGTGTCATCGGGAAACCTCACGGCGGGATTGAGCGGAGTGTGGAGCGGAATCGTATCGATCGATGAATCAGGTGCAAAATCACTTGTGGAATTCAGGTAGGTCCTCCTTGCTGACAAAGATCTGCAGAACTTATTTCGTGGAAAGGCAATGCGGTGAACCCGGCACGGAGTTTCACTACGAAACCTGGTCGCCGGGGCACGGCGCGCAGGTCAAAAGTTTTTGAGCGATCCGAACCTGAATGGGTTCCACATTTCATTGATTAATCTCGAAAACGCTGGCGGAACCCCGATTGGGAGTTCATTTTCGTTCTGTTCATCTCTACCTGGGGTGCGCCCGTATTCACGGCGACCCCAGGCTCTGTTGTGAAACCCCTTTGGGGTCAGGTCAGGACTCACAAAGCAAGCTTGCTCCCTATCTCCGCCTTGCAACTGGAGGGCTTTTGCGGCGACAATTGTGAGGCCCACGCCTGCGGAACGAAGTTGGGAGTTTGAAGATGACCGGAACAGTCCTGGAACGCAGTCTCAGCTCAATCATAGCTCGACTGCAGAAGCTGCGGATTCTTCGTCGACAGACGGGGCTCTGGCTGATGCTGTTGGTTCCGGCCATTGTCGTCACGATGTGGCTGCCACCTCAGGTCGGTTATCTGGGAGTTGAGTTCCCGTTGTGCTCGGCACAACGCTCATCGGAATCCTGCTCGCGCGGTTGCTGGTCAGGAAATCCGACACGGACCGAGGCAGCTCGATTGATCGAGAAGACGGATCCCGAAGTCAACGACGCCGTCATTACCGCCGTTCAGGTTGCTGATAAAGCAGGACGTCGACCTTCTGTCCTGGCCGCGATGGCCATTCAGGAAGCCGACAAACTCGCGCGGTATCGAGATTGGTCGGGAGTTGTTCCGGGGCGTCAGATGACGGCTGGACGGTACTCAGTTTCCTGTCGTTCGTGTTGATGGTGTCCAGCGTGATGGCCGCCAGTCGATATGGTCGAGACCTGCTGAAGCCGTCGTCGGTGCTTGAACGTGCGAGCTTAACGCCGAAGCTCCTGCGACGCCAGTGACAGAACTTATGATTGAACCGGGTGACACCGAGATCGAACTTGGATCGGCCCTCACTGTTGTCGCTCGCTTTCCGGGAGTTAGTCCTGCGAAATCGGTCCTCGAATTTACCGATGCCCAGAAGGTCAGTCGACAATTGACGATGTCAGAAACCGTAGATGCTGGTGTCTTCGCGGCTCGCATGGAAGAGATCATCAGCGATGGCACTTATCGAGTGCTCTACTCTGGAAACCGAAAGTCAGTCGGCTTCCGTTGATTTCTCCGGCCTTTTAATGTCAGGACCCGTGCGTCCGAAATTGGAGCAGGTCGATGCGGTGATTACTCCGCAACCTGGGCCGGGGAGACCTCAGGAAAAAGATCGAAGATGTGATGCGAGTCACGGTGACGGAAGGTTCCACTGTCACGCTAAGACTGTACCTGAACAAGCCAGTCGCTAAAGCCGAACTGCAGTCTCGCGACCTGACAACGATTGCATTGACTCCGTCGGCCAATGCGGCATCGCCGACACAAAACGCTGGCGATGAGAAGACTGCTGCTGCGTCTGCGGTGATGGAAGCAACCATGGTCGTCGCCGACAGCAATGAGTGGACCGTGTTGTTGGAGGATTCAGAAGGGCGCAAGCCGAAGGATGAGGAGCAGATCACAATCAAGGTTGTGTTCAATCAGCCTGCGAAGATCAAGCCGACATTTCCGGGACGTGATACGAACGTTTCACCGTTGCAGGAGTTCCTTGTTGAGGCTCAGGCCAGCGACGATTTCAATCTGGTTGATTATGGCTTGCAGTTTTCGTTGTCGGGTGGAGAAACGAAAGAGTTTTCTCTGAAGGCACCGCCAGCAACTTCTGTGGCGACGGATGTCGCTGTTAGCCCAGATGGAGCAAATCAGGCAGTTCCGGCGACCACTGAACCGCTGCTGGCCGCGACGTTGTCTCATGAGATCGAAATGGAGACTCTGAACGCCGCGCCAGATGATCTGGTGACATATTCATTCTGGGCGACGGATATCGCGGCGGACGGCACTGAGCGACGAAGTTACAGCGACATCGTGTTCGCAGAAGTGCGCCGCTTTGAAGAGATCTTCCGCGAAGCTCAGCAAGGTGGAGAACAGCAGCAACAACAGCAACAACAAAACCAGCAGCAACAACAGCAGCAAGGCAGCGCGGTTGATGGAGTGTTGAAGCTGCAGAAGGAAATCATTTCTGCCACATGGAATACGATTCGAGCCGAAGTTCCGAGTCGCAGGAACGGCACGTTTGCTCAGGATGTTGAGACGATTGCGGAGTCACAGGGGGAAGCGAAGAATCAGCTCGAGGCCGCGATGGAAGAGCTGCAGGGTGATCCGAAGACGGCCGCTTTGGCTGCTCGCGCGATGGACGAAATGACCGCAGCAAGAAGCAAGCTACAGGACGTCAGTGCGGGCACTGAGGGGGCTCGACTGGCCGATGCGATGGCAACCGAACAGGTTATCGTGCAGACGTTGTTAAAGTTGCGAGTTGCGGAAACGCAGGTTCGTCAGCAACAGCAACGTCAGGGTGGCGGAGGTGGCGGCGGCAGCAGTGCGTCTCAGCAGCAAATGCAGCAACTGGAGCTCGACAACAATCGGAATCGTTATGAATCCGAACGACAGGCTCAACAGCAGCAACAGGAAGAGCAGACAGAACAGCAGCGACAACAATTGCAGGTGCTCAATCGCCTGAAGGAACTGGCGCGTCGTCAGCAGATGGTGAATGATCGTCTGAAACAACTGGAGTCAGAACTTCGAACTGCGAAAACGGAAAAAGAACGTGAAGAGATTGAGCGTGAGCTGAAGCGGCTGCGCGATGAGCAGCGAGAAATGCTGCGAGACGTGGATGAGCTGAGCGAGCGAATGGAGCAGGCCACGAGTCCGCAGAATGCACAATCCTCCGAGATGAAGCAGCAGATGCAGGAGGCTCGTGAGAATGTTCAGCAGGCGTCGCGAGCCATGGATGAAGGTCGATTGGCAGAAGCGATCTCAGAGGGAACTCGAGCTGAGCGACAGTTTGAAGATCTGAAAGAGGACTTCCGAAATCAGACATCATCGCAGTTTGAAGAGGCCGTCCGCGATCTGCGAGAACAAGCGCGGGAGTTGGGAGATCGCCAGAAAGAACTCGCGCAGCAATTGACTGGCAATGCCGCAGAGGATGACAAGAGCAAAAAGCCATCGCTGCGGTCGGAGCGAAATCGCGATGAGTTGCAGAAGGAGTTTGGCGAGCAGAAAGATCGGCTCAATCGCGTCGTTGATCAGACAAAGCAGATGATTGAGCAGGCGGAACAAAGCGAGCCGTTGCTGTCGAACAAGCTTTACGACACGCTGCGTGAATTGAAAGATTCGAAGCCCGAGGAAGCTCTGGAAGCGACCGAATTTCTGGCGGGTCGCGGCATGTGGTCGCAGTCACAGGAAGCCGAACAGGCGGCTCGCAAGGGGATTGAGCAGCTTCAGAAGGGAATTGAAAACGCGGCAGATTCAGTTCTCGGCAGCGAAGCCGAATCTCTGCGACGTGCGCAGCGACAGCTGGAAGATGCGACTCAAAAGCTGGCGAGCGAAGTTAAGAGCGCGACGGGAGAAGCCGCAGATTCTGAGACAGAGAATCGTCGACCAGGCCAGTCTGGTGGTGAGAGCGAAACAGAATCTGGTGAGAAGCCCGGCGAAGAGTCGGAGGCATCTGAAGGAAAGAACGGAGAGCCAGGCAAGCGTCCGGGGCAATCTGGTCAGCAGCAACGCTCTGGGCAGAAGGGCCAGCAGGGTGATCGCGCTGGGCAGAAGGGTCGTTCGGACGGTGAGAAAGGTATGCGTGAGCAGGGACAGGCCGGAGAAGATTCGAAAGCCGGTGACTCTCAGGAGCCGTCTGAAGGGAACCAGGCTAACGAATCGGAACAGAAGGGTTCTGGTGGTGGCGGCCAGAAACAAAATGATCAGAAGCGAAGTGGACAGAAGGGATCACAAGGTCAGAAGGGTTCCGGCCAGTCTGGTGAAGGCATGCCGGGAGACGAGAAGAGCTCTGAGAGTAGTGAGCCGCAGGATGGGCAACCACAGGATGGGCAACCACAGGATGGGCAACCACAGGATGGGCAACCACAGGATGGGCAACCACAGGATGGCCAGCCGCAGGATGGACAATCCCAGGGTGAAGGTGCTTCGCAAGGACAAGCTCCGAGCGAGTCTGGACAAAGCGATTCTTCAGGAAGTCCACAGCAAAGCAACAGCGATCAATCGCAATCTGGTGAGCCGTCGCAGAATCAGTCCGGCGCCAATCGAAACGGTCAGCGTCGGCAGTCGTCTTTGATGGATGGCGGTCGAGAAAGCAACGGGGGAGCCGGAGCCAATAATGCTTCGGCGAGACCGCTGACAGGTGAAGAGTTCGGTGAGTGGTCCGATCAGTTGCGCGACATCGAAGAGATGCTGGAAGATCCTGAGCTGCGAAATCGAGTGGCTCAGGTTCGAGATCGTGCGCGGGCGATGCGGGCGGAGTTTAAACGTCACGGCGAGATGCCTCAGTGGGATCTTGTGAAGTCGCAGCTATTGGGCGAAATGCAGGTCCTGCAGCAGCGGATTAATCAGGAAGTGATGAAGCTGGAATCCGATCGAGCGATGGTGCCCATCGATCGCGAACCCGTGCCGGAAGAATTCGACAGCCTCGTTCAACGCTATTATGAGCTGCTCAGCCAGGAGCGGAACGACGAGCCCGCAGCCGACGCGAAAAAGTAGAAGTGGAATGATGACCAGAGACGAGGAAGATGGAGCAGTCACCGTTACGTTTTCACGTTCTTATGTTGTTATGCCTGAAAGCCTTGTCGCATGAAAACTCAGTCTGCGGTATCGCGATTCTGGCAATGGTTTTCTGAGAACCACGACAATGTGAGCGATGCCTACAACACTGCCGACTACGACTGGCTGTCCACGAACGTTTCTCGCCGCATTCGGCTGCTGTCGGATTCGCTGAATTGGGAAATCGGCCCCTACCACGTCCCTGACAAAACGTTTGTTCTATCACCGACCATTCGTGAAAATCTGCCGCTCACGCGTGCGGCCGTCGAAATGGCCCCGGAGCTTGTTGGGTGGCAATTCCTGCATGCGAAACCACGTAAGCAATTGACTCGCCTGGTCTTTCAGTCCCGCGGCTGCATCGTCGATGCGGAAGGCTGGCAGTACAAGCTTGTTTCCTACAACAAGGGTGAATTCGTTGATCTATTGCTCTATATCGATGCAGAGGGCTTTCCATCCACACATGATCAACTATTTGCAGAGCTCGTGGTCGAGTCACTGGTCGGTGAGGAACTGCGTTTAGATCGGATTGGGTTTGTACAGGCAAACATCGTAGAGAACACACGAGAGATCGAGAACACAACGCCGATTCGCTTCCTTCACAAGCACTTGCTCACAGTGCTTGCGCCTGAAGCCAAGTAAGGCAGAAAAAGACGCTGAACTGACGCTGAACCCATTAGTTACTGATGACAGGTATTCGGAGCGGAAACTTACTCACGGCAATTGGAGTCACTCTGGTCGATCACAGCTGCGTGACATCCCGATGATCAGTCCGATCGCTGTGACGCTAACCAGCAGATTTGTTCCGCCGTAACTGATAAACGGGTGGGGTACTCCCTTTGGAGGAACGAGCCCTGTCACAACCGCGATGTTGGCCATGGCCTGCAGAACGAGCTGTAACAGCAGAGTGGTGCCAAAGATCCACTCGAACGATGTTCGAGGAAGATGTTTCAAAGCCGCGCGGCCGGTCAGGAATAAAGCGACCCAGACGAAGCAGACTGTCATTGTGCCGAGCAGTCCAAGTTCTTCCCCGATCACGGCAAAGACGAAGTCGGTGTTCGCTTCGGGCAGGTAGCTGAGCTTCTGCCAGCCTCCTCCGATCCCAGTGCCCTTAAGTCCACCGGAGCCGATCGAGAGAAGTGATTGCCGCACTTGCCAGGGAGCCTGGCTGAGGTCCTGCCAGGCGGCCATGAAACCTCGAATTCGCTCCATTTGATAAGGCTTGAGAATCAGCAGTGATGCGGCCGCGGGAACGAATAACATCGCGCAGCCGACGAAATATCGCAACGGCCAGCCGCCGAGAAACAGAGCCAGAATAAATCCAGACCCCAGAAACACGGTGGCGCCGAGGTCAGGTTCAATCGCGACGAGCGGCAGGACCAGCAGCGGCATCAGTGTTGCTGGCACGGTGCTCAATGAGAAACCAGCCGGGCGACGATTGCAGAGGATCGTCGCGGCCATCAACGGCAGAATGATGCGGCCCAGTTCCGAAGGCTGCAGCGATAATCCACCAAAACGCAGCCAGCGCTGGGCACCGTTGATGCGACTTCCAATGCCAGGGACAAGCAGGATTACGAGCAGAAAGACGAGACCCGAAAATAAGGTTGTGGCGTTTCTCTGCAGCCACGCCGTACTGAGTCTGGACGCGATGAAGCCACATAATAACGAGACCGCCAGATACGTCAGATGCTTACTGAGAAACACGGCGTCCTGTTCGCTGGGACGAGACGTCAGGCTGGCGCTTTGCACCATCTGAACTCCGATGCAGATCAGCACGCCCACAAGTCCGATCATCAGGCGTCGCAGGTTATCGCGTTCGACTGACTCACTGATGACAGTTGGCGGCATGAATTTTTCCGCAGTCTGAAATTCCGTGATGTTGTTCATAACAACTTGACCGGCTCGATTGCGAAAACGTGAAACGGTTCTTAAGCTCCCCGCTCGACGGAGCGGAACGCTGGTGAGTATGGCTCACGCAGCGTTGGACACGGAAGTCCTTTCACTCATTTCGGCATTGGACTGCGTGCTCCAGCAAAGTTTGCTTCGGACGCATCAGACGATCACAACAGTCGCAGCGGAGACTCCTGTTGTACTGGCCCAGGAAGATTCTGTCTGCGGATTGCCTTGCGCGATGAAGTGCATCGCGCGGAATAAACTGCTCCAGTAACCTGCAGAACCCTGACGGATCGTAGCGATTGTTGCTGCGCGCACGTTGAAGAGACGCTTCATAGGTTAGCGGCACGGCGCTAGCCGCCGGTGACAGTTATTGAGATCTGGCAGACACCCGCGGCTAGCGCCGACGGCTCACATAACGAGCGATACGCTGTACTGGAAGATAACCGATGGCTGAACAAATCAGCCCTCAGTCGATCGCCCTGCTCGTCCAGTCGTGTCGCCAGCGATGGATTCTCGCATGCGAGTATCGGCCTGAACGTTCTTCAGTTCGTAGAAGTCTGCAAGACCCAGTTTGCTGTCTGTAAAAGCATCCGCGATGGCCTTCGGGACTTCGGCTTCTGCCAGAACCACGGCGGCTCGGTTCTGCTGAATGCGAGCCACCATTTCCTGTTCGCGAGCGCGAGCTGCGGCGCGGCGCTGTTCGGCTTTAGCCTGAGCCACACGCATGTCTGCTTCCGCCTGATCGGCCGACAAACGAGCGCCGATGTTTTCGCCGACGTCGATATCAGCGATGTCGATGGATACGATTTCGTACGACGTCTGAGCTTCCAGGCCTTGAGCCAGTACGGCCTTAGAAATCGAATCAGGATTCTCAAGCACCAGCTTGTAAGAATCTGTGGAGCCGATCGCTTGAACAATCCCCTGCCCGACTCGAGCAATCACCGTTTCTTCGGTTGCTCCACCGATCAGTTGCTGGATATTGGTTCGTACGGTTACTCTCGCTCGCGCACGGAGTTCGATTCCATCGGCAGCCACTGCCGACAGTGTTCCCTGGGTTCGTTTTGGATCAGGGCAGTCAATCACTTTCGGATAAACGCTGGTCTTTACGGCTTCGAGGATATCACGTCCCGCGAGGTCGATGGCCTGAGCCGTGTTCCAGTCGAGCGGAATGTCGGCCTTATCGGCGGCGATCAAAGCACGGATGACGTTGGGGACGTTGCCGCCTGCCAGAGAATGAGCTTCAAGAGCCTGTGTTGAGATCGGGTATTTCTTCAGCAAGCCGGCCTGTACCGCCATGATTTTGCTACGAACAATGACCACAGGATTTACACGGCGGAATCGCATGAAGATCAGATCCCACAAGCCAATCCCGGCTCTGGTCATTTTACACTGCAGCCAAAGACTCGCGTACTGAGCAAAGATTGCCAGGAACACGATGATCACGAAGAGTGCAAAGACCACAATGCCCCATTGTTCGGGACTTAACTGGGCAAACAGAATGTGATTCATGGGCAACTCCTGAGCACATGGCCTTGATATTTCGGCCCTACAAGCGTTTTCTGGCAATCAACTGACGACGGTTTATCCCTGTGGGAACTCGAAGTCAAGCGGATCGGGCTCTGTTGAATCCCCGGGCAATGACCCCGCAGGCTTTTGAGTGTCGGTTTTTTCTTGCCGATCACTGGGATTTGGCTCCGCCGAGTCTGCTGAATCAAGGTCGGCAGCCGCCTGTGGACGCACAACAATTCGATTTGCACGAGTGGCCACGACGACAACCGGTGAATTGGGTTCAATGAGCATTCCCAGGCTCTCAGCATGAATTCGCTCACCCTCGATCAGAACAATGCCGCCTGGCGTCATCAGATTTTGTGAAATCCCGGGCTTTCCGATCAAATGATCCAGCGGTCCGGGAGCATGAGTCTCAGTGGCCGGGGCAGGATTCAGAATCATGCGGTTCCCGAGCGGAGTTTTGCGGATCAGAGTAATGGCACCCATTGACGATCCGGGAATTCCGGCCGTCAGTAGAATGACGTAAGTCCAGAAAAAACCGGGATTCACTCCCCACCATGCTTTACACGCACTCCAGAATGAGACAATCAGCGTGATCACTGCCGCGACCAGGATCATTCCGAAGCTGGGAATGAAGAATTCGAGTCCAAGCAGAAACAGGCCGACCAACAGCATGACTGTGGCCAGAATACCAGCGTCCGGCATCAGCATTACTCTTTGTATGAGTCCTCAGTTATCACATTCAGACGAACAGGGCCGAGAGTCTTCGCGGACCGGATTATAGCCATTTCCGTTTGAGTAAACAGTCGTTAGGCGGAATCAGGGAGCAGTTCAGCGTGGTTGCGGCTAATTCATTTCACGGGCGAATCGTGCCGTTGACGCTTTTTCAGCAGGAGAGGTCAGTGATAGGATCAGAGCACAATCCTTGATTTCCGGTGTTGGGGGAGAAGGGGGCGAAGACCCTGAATTTGCGGACCGAATGGTTGCCATGAGGGTTGTGAGAGAGCATTGATCCGATTTGCATTCTTTCTCGTTATTGCCTCATTGAACTTAACGTTGGTTTATTGGCGAATTGGCGGAGATCTCACGGATAGCATGCCAATTCAATTTTTCATTTTTCCATCTCTGTTTCAGGTGTGGCAACGATGAACGAGAATCCCTATGAAGCCCCTGACAGCAAAGATTGTGCGGTTCAGGGAAACTCAGTCACGATTCAGATCAGTGAGGTCTGGGTTCGTCGCCTGAATTCACCGCTATATGTCGTTGTTGCAACATTGACCGGAGTCTCAATCTCTTTTGCTCCATTGGGCTTATTGTGGCTGGGTATCTACAACCAATGGAACGTATTGACAGTCACCGGCGCTGCTGCGTGTTTTCTGATGATCTACTCTGTGCCATTGTTTTACATCCGGCTGGCTGGGCATGTGATTGGTCAACTGGTCAGCAAAAAGCGAATGTTGTAACGTTGCTTCCAGCCTCTGATGGCAGCTTTTACCGCGTCGGTCGGGTGGCTCCTGATCAGCCTGGCCGGCAAGGTTTGGCGGTTAACGGTCTGTTGTCGTTCCGGGACGGGCGATGATGTATTTCGGCAACAGGCAAATTCGAACGTCTCTGCGAACAGGAAATCTTCATCTCGAGCAGAGGCATTTTCCTGATTGATGTCATCGCGAACATTACAGCGGTCATACTCGGAGCATCACGCGGTTTCGACACCGTCGTGAATCATTAATCGAGGTCAGGAAATCACGATGGCTCCCACGATCGCTCCGTCCGGCAACTTCCAGAATCCTGTCGGACTCTTATTCCGTATGCTGACTTCCGGCAAGCGAGCGGCCTACGCGGCTTTGTTTCACGAAGGATTGCGATTGTTGGCAAGGCCCGTTGATGCGATGCTCAAAGGAATAGAAGCTCGCACACTCAGTAAGACCGCTCCTTCTGATCTGCCAGTCGTGCTGGTTGTCGGTGCACCTCGGAGCGGGACGACTCTGGTTTATCAGACGTTGGCCAGATACATGGATGTCAGCTACGTGACGAACATGACGTCGATGTTCCCAAAATCGCCTGTCACCGCAAGTCGTCTGTTGAGCTGGCTGCCAAAACGAGACTCTGCGGACTTCCACAATTTCTACGGTCAGACGGCTCGCCTGCATGGTCCGAACGATGGCTTCAGCTTGTGGAATAAATGGCTTGGAGATGATCGCTACGTTCCTCGTACCGATTTAAATGAATTCGAGCAGCAGGAGATGCGGTCGTTTTTCTCGGCATGGAGCCTGACGTTTGGGAAGCCATTTTTGAACAAGAACAATCGCAACACAGGATGTCTGGATCTATTGTCCAGGGTACTTCCTCAAGCCAGCTTCGTCGTTGTGCGACGGAATCCCCTGTTGGTGGCTCAGTCGTTGATCAATGCTCGCCAGCAGGTTCAGGGCGATAAGTCCGTTGGCTGGGGGTTGCATAGTCATTCGTCCGATACAACGCAGGATCCTCTGCGATACGTCGACGACGTCTGCGATCAAATTCTGGAGATAGAGCGACAGCTTGATGACCAGTTGAAGCACATTCCAGCGAATCGACTGATCGAAGTAACCTACGAAGGCTTCTGTGAAAATCCAGCAGAGTCCCTGCGTTGGATTAGCGGACGCATTCCGGGTATCGAGCTGAAAGAGAACCTGATGGCCACCGAATTGAAGCCATTTGAAGCGTCAGCCAGGGTGACACTGACGGCCGCTGAGCAGCAGAGGTTATTGCGTCGACTTCAGGAACGCCGTACTGCGGCTCAAATGGCCTGACTGCAGGTTCCTGATCGCCCGTCTGTGAAAGGTTGTCCTGCTGATAAAAAACTGAGATCCTGCCGCCCATCGAAAATTCTCTGCGCATTGGTTGCGCCGCCGGACTGATTGTGATGCAGGTGTTCTCATGTCGGATGTTTCTGCTCAGCCTACTCATGCGATGATTGAGTTCTACGAACGCCGTACGATCGCGCACATTGAGAGAGTTCGGACCTGCCTGGCAGTCATGGCAGAGATTACTGAGCACGGTGCTGAGTTACTGATTCGTGGGAAGGATCACGATGCGTCCAAGTTCGGACCGGAGGAGAGAATTCCTTACATCTGGCTGACAGAGTTTCATCGGTGTCGCAGAAACGGCGAGTACTTTCTTTATCCTGAGGGCATTGCTGAGCGGATTGAAGAGGCCGTTCGGCACCATATGTCGGTGAATCGTCACCATCCCGAGTTTCATCCGCAGCCCGATGATATGTCAGATGTTGATCTGATTGAGATGGTGTGTGACTGGACCGCGATGGCTCAGGAGTTTGGCCAGAATGGTGGAAGTGCTCGAGGATGGGCAGACAAAGTGATTGGCAGCAGAGTCCACTTTGGCCCGCGTCATCGTCAGTTTGTTTACTCAATGATTGAACTGCTGGATCAGCATTTGTCGGATCGTGAGTGACGCCTCATTCGAAGTTGCTGTCGTCATTCATGATCCCTATGACCGGCACGCAAGCAACGGATTGGTATACGAACCTGCTACGCCACCGAGACAAGCCCCAATGGCGTGGACCTGGTGATCGGAATGGCGCTAGCCACCGGTGATTATCGGCACAACGACTGGAAACACCGGCGGCCAGCACCGTACCGCTGAGAGGAGAATCCCCAAAGCGGAGCGAGGCTATTTCATCTCCAGTGACTTCACGAGGAATGCCAGTTCGTCGGACGCTTCTTCGATAATCTTGGCCGTTGGCTTCCCTGCACCATGGCCCGCAGACGTTTCAATCCGGATCAATGTTGGAGCGGTCCCTGACTGACACGCCTGAATCTGAGCTGCAAACTTGAAGCTGTGCCCTGGGACAACGCGGTCATCGGTGTCTGCTGTTGTGATGAGTGTTGCCGGATAGCGAACGCCACCTTTCAGATTGTGATAAGGCGAATACTTCAGCAATGCGGGGAACTCTTCCGGGATATCCGCGTTTCCAAAGTCATCTGTCCAGAATCGACCGGCTGTGAACTTCTGAAACCGCAGCATATCCATAACGCCAACGCCAGGCAGGCACGCACCGTAGAGATCTGGTCGCTGAGTCATACAGGCTCCCACAAGCAGGCCGCCGTTGCTGCGGCCCTGAATGGCCAGCTTCTTGGATGATGTGTACTTGTTTTTAATCAGCCATTCCGCCGCGGCGATGAAGTCGTCAAAGACGTTTTGCTTGTTCTGCTTCGTGCCGGCCTTGTGCCAGCGTTCACCGTATTCACCGCCTCCACGGATGTTAGCGACGGCATAAACACCACCCATTTCCATCCAGGTCACTCGACCGACACTGAAACTGGGCGTGATGGAGATATTGAAACCACCATAGCCATAGAGCAACGTGGGGTTCGTGCCGTCCAGTTTCAGGCCCTTTTTGTGAGTAATGAACATCGGCACTTTTGTGCCGTCTTTGCTGGTGTAGAAGATCTGCTTTGTTTCGTAGTCGTCCTGATTGAACTTCACGTCGGCTTTACGATACAGCGTGCTCACGCCGGTGATCATGTTGTAGCGATAGGTCGTCGGTGGCGTTGCAAATCCGCTGAAGGAATAGAACACGTCGGTATCCTTGCGGCGGCCGTCAAAACCAGTTGCAGTTCCGATCCCCGGGAACTCCACTTCACGCACAAAAGTGCCGTCTGTTGCGTGCAGTCGAACCTGCGTCTTAGCATCCTTCAGATAATTGCAGACGAACATGTTCCCGACGATTCCAACGCTATCCATCGCGTTATCGGTTTGTGCGATGATCTCCTTCCAGTTTTCTTTCGCAGGCTTCTTCAGGTCGATTGCAATCACACGCTTGTTCGGAGCATCCAGATTGGTCTTGAAGTACAGAACATGGCCATCACTGCCGACGAACGAATACTCGTGGTCAAAGTTGTTAATCAATTCATAAGGCAATCCGTAGGGTTCGCTGAGATCTTTGACGACAATTCGATAGCGGTCATCTGTGCCCAGCCACACGGTGATAATCAGGTAACGACCGTCCTCTGAAACGCTCAACTGAAAACCCCAGTCCGGCTGATCAGGGCGTTCGTAAACCAGCACGTCGGCTGACTGGGCAGTACCAACGCGGTGGTAATAGACCTTCATGTTGGCATTCAGCGAAGTGAACGCGGCTCCTTCTTCCGGCTTCGGGTAACGAGCATAGAAGAAGCCCTTGCTGTCGGGGGTCCATTCCGGACCACTGAACTTGACCCACTTCAGCTCATCGTCAAGCACTTTGCCGGTCTCGATCTCCTGAATCTTCCATGTGTTCCAGTCTGAGCCAGCTTCCTGAACTCCATAGGCGACATATCGTCCGTCATCGCTGAAAGCCGAGCCGGACAAGGCAACGGTTCCATCTTTGGACCAGGTATTTGGATCAAGCAGAACTTTTGACTCACTGTCCAGAGTTTCCTGCTGATAAAGCACGTTCTGGTTCTGCAGGCCGTCATTTCGGAAGAAGTAATATCGGCCACCACGCTTAAACGGAGCCCCGATTTTTTCGTAGTTCCAAAGCTCCGTCATTCGTTTCTGAATAGTCTCGCGCTGCGGAATCGATTTGAGATATCCGAAGGTGACCTTGTTCTGTTCGGTCACCCAGTCGGCGACTTCCTTGGAAGTGCGAACGTCGTCTTCCAGCCAACGATATGGATCCGGAACTTTTGTTCCATGAAAATCGTCGGTCTGTTCTACAGTGCGGGTCGTCGGGTACACGAGATTTGATTCCTGAGCATTCGATGACGAACAGTCGATGAGCCCTGAGAGAATTCCTGATACGATCAGAGCCAAAGCTGCACACATAGATGACGTATGAAATAGTCTCCGGAATCACTGACTGAAGGATATTGCCGAATCTTGCTGAGTTCTGCAGAGTTATTCAAATTGACTTACTGAACGAGATCCGTCGCAAATGGACGATCAGCGGACGATACGAGTTTTCCATTTTTCCGTATCAAGCACTTCGCTCAGAAACATCTGCTGAGCCACGAGAATGGATCGATGCAGCTCCTCGGCCGTTGCAACGCCTGCGGAGTTCTCGACAGTCAGCGTCCCGGTGGCGTCACTCAGGAACTCCACCTTGTAGCCCAGATGACAGGCCTGGCGAGCTGTTGTGTCGCAGCACATGTGCGTCATGTAACCTGCGATCGTGACCGTATCCGCGTTGATTGACTTCAGCCAGGACTCCAGGTTCGTTCCGGTAAATGATCCTGGTAATTGCTTTTCAATCAGATGCCATTGCGAGCGCCTGCTTTTCGACTTCCGGATGAAGTTTCCACTCCTCTGAGTTGAGGCGAAAAATGGGAGATTCCGGGTCCGGCTGATGATGGCGAATCACGGCGATCGGAACTCCCGCTTTGGACGCCGCATCCATGGCATCCAGAATCTGGTCCAGATGTCCGGACGGATAAGAAATCGGCAGCGCGCCGCTGAAGTATTCCTGCTGAACGTCAATCACTAACAGTGCTCGAACCATTTCTTATTTCTCTCTGCGACGATCGCATGGGTTTCCTGATAGAGATATCTCTGATGGCGGAGTTTGAATCAAATTCGGGCTGCTGCAAACTTACGAGTCAGATTTGTGGCGATCCACTTGTTTCAGCAGTTTCGCTCGAACCTTCTCCGACAGTTTCGCCCAGTGTTCTTCTCGAAGAGCACCCTCAAGAGCCCACAGAAGATTCATTGTTGGTCTCTGACCCGCTTCTCGAATCGCCATGAATGCATCGACTGATCCGAGTCGACGGAGATCAGCGGCGGTATTGATTCCAGCGGCCCGCAGCATTCTGATGGATGCCGGTCCCAGGTTTTGAAGTTGTTGAAGAGAATCCGATGACATCAGCAGCCCGTTGAATTACTCGATTCATCAGCCGATGGACGCTAACCCTGGTTTACATCCCTGTACTTCGTTCGGGAAATCCAGGGTTGGTGCCCAGCGGCTCAATCAACAGATGTCAGACTTTGCTCCATCATCGTCAACGCCTGCCAAAGATTGGCCTGAGTCCACAACAGGGGCGTAATGTCGTTCGGAATCCAGGCACCCTTTTCACAGAAGTAGGATTCCGGACAACGGTACTGCGGGAATCGAGCGTTCGCCGGAGTCAGTTGAACGCCGAAGTGCTTCGCGCTGCAACGCAAAGGATTCCGGGCTTCGATCAGAAAGATAGCGTTGCCCGTGGATACACGACACAATCGGATCAAAAATGCACCACTGAGCTTCCATGCCGGGCTTCAGCAACGAATCGCGAGCATCCAGGTTGTCACTGAAGTCCGCGGTGCGTTGTTCAGCCCCGAGGAGATCTCGATAATCCGCGCACCAGTAGGAATCACCCGGATATCTGCGAATTCCGTTTGGCCCCTGTAGATACGTTTTGACGTCCGAAAGAATTTGGTCTTCCAGTGCTCGATCCTTGATCACATTCAACGGATACATCAGGAACAAAAGTGCGGCGTCGTATCGGCGATTTTTTGTGGGGTCATCCTGAATGCACTCGCACGGCAGAATCGTCTGAATGGCGTCGCGACACTTTGAAATCAGAGTGTCCACATCCTGAACATAGATCGGATGCGACGCTGTCGCCAATAGTGAGTGTACGTGCTGCTGGTTCATCAGTCCTCGCAGCGATTCCAGTCCCGCCAGTGCACAACCGATGCTGGAAGCTGCGACTTTGCGGACTTCTTCCCAATGCCCGCTGTCTTCATCCTTCCAGACTTCAACCACCATCCAGTATCGCACTAACTGCGCGATCAAGGTCCAGTCGGTCTCTGCGATGCTCAGATGCTGCCGCTTGACCAGTTCACAAATGAGCCACAGAAGATAGCCCAAAGCATCGTTCTGGGCATGAGACCATTTTTCCGGCAGCTCGCTCAGGTCTGATCCATTGAAACGAATATGAGGCCGATTCATGGGCTCGTGGAAATCTGCCCGTCCCTCAATGATGTCGACAAAGCGATGGCGATGTTTGGCGTAGAACTGCGTAATCGAGTTCACGCATTTCTCAGAGGGATCGAGGGATCATTCTGCACGGCCAGATGAGCCCATGCGATCTGAATATTGTCGCGGAGCCAGATGTTGCGATAACCGGTCAGGTTCAAAGTCACCGCTCGCTCCTGCAGCAGAGAACAACCTGCTCCTCCAGCCGTCGGAAAGCAGAATGTTCCCTTTTCGGTCAGGAACGACTTGATGCGGCTGATGTCATCAAGTGTGGGAGACCCTGAAATCCATTTCGAGGAAGGGACAATTTCAAATCCATGACCACAGCAAACCCTTCTCACCTGAGAGAAATTTCGTCGACGGAGCGACGGGTGTATTGTACGCCCGTCGCTCCGCCGACGGGATGATATCGCGACATGAATCAACCACGCCGCTCTGCACCGGAACAGCCGTGTTGTATCCGACACGTTCTCTCTGAGAAGACCAACTCACGGCAACGAGCGTTACCAGGAATCTACCCGTTTATGGCTGAACAAGTGACACCGGTTCAAAGTCCACTTTGGTGACCTTTCCGACCTCGACGCGAATCAGCATCTTTCTGTGGAGAAAACCTTTTCGTTCATGCCAAACATTGAACGTGTGTTCTCCCGGCGGCAGATCTGGATGGCAAAGCCTCTTCGGAGTTCGTCTTCGTAGCGTAAGGATGATCTATGACGAGCCAACAGGCTGACATCCACGGATGCAGTTTACTGACCACTTTAAATGGCATTGATTCAGCGTTGGTGAGTTTGAGTTTTTCAGCCTGAGCCCCCATAACACCCGCCGTAAATATGTAAATCCACAGGCTGATTCTTGAGGGGAAAGGTGTGAACGTTGCTGGCCACCGGGTCTGCATTTCCGATCGCGATTGTTTGGCCGGCTCGAACGATGAGAGCGCGTGGAACAAAGTGGGCACCCTTCTGCCCAAACGAGACTGGATCTGGTGAGGGTTTAACCGAATCGGGATGAATTGTGTCGGGACGCTTTGCCATCCAGATAAACACGTTCTCAACACCGCCCGTCTTTGCGTTCACCTTGAGATCTTCGGCAGAAATCTTCCCCTTCGGGATTCGCATTGCGGATTCGCGTTGACCATCGTCGCGGGACGATGCCTTACAGTGAACCGATCGCCAATAATCCTGCCATAGATCGTTCCCCAGTTTCCTTTGGGGGCTTCAATATCATCCAGTTTGAAGAGTGGGGTTTCTGGTTCCTGATCAAACTCGGGAGGTGACTCTGAGACCATGTGTGGTTCGACGTCCTGCTCGTTCAGCTTCAAAGATCGAACCTCCCCGCTGAGCTTGACAGGAATCACGACGGGCTCATGTTCCGGAATCATGTCAATGCAATGCAATTCGTATTCGCCAGCCGGCAAAATGCAATTCAGCGTGGCCGAGGTTTCGTAAATGTTCGTTCTGATAGCAGCCCTGATTTCAGCCAGTGTTCGCTGCTCCTTGTCGGTAATAATCCAGCGAAATGTTCGAGGTGGTTTCCTGCCGTTGAAAGTGTAGGTTGCCTCCACATGAACCAGAGGTTGCAGCTTGAGTTCAAGCAGCTTGTCGAGATCTGACAATGGGAGAAAATGGAATTGCCCGAAATGGTGAGTTCTTTCGAGAACGAACAAGGGCAGAAGCAATTCAGAATCTTTTCCAAGTAGTGAAGTCGCGACATGAGGTGACTTCAGGCGAAATTTCCCCTCGCGGTAACTCCAGTTCTGCCCGGCATCGGACACCGTGCGAACAGGAAATTCCGGAAGTCCCGTTTTGGAAAAGACGACTGGTTCCGATGTCAGCCAGGCGTCCATGATGGGTTGTTCTTTATTATCAAGAACCCGGCCCGCGATGATGGGCAGCATGACGATCGTCTGAGCAACGTTTGGCTTACCTTTCCAAAGTGTTTCTCGAAATCCCTCAGCGCTAACTTCCAGTGAGCAACTGGCGGTCGTTAACGAAGGCAGTGTCGTGACCCCATCCGTATTCGTCCGGAAAATCTTCAGCTCATCCTTTGTGCCAGTTGGCGCCAGGACAACGGCATCAGCAATCGGGCGTTGGAGATGATCAACAACCGTGACAGCAAAGTCCGCGTCGCGTTGAGTTTCGTCCGCGAATGCGGCTGGTCCGATAATCGTCAGTAACACCAGCAGCAAATGACGCACAAGGAATCTCCGAAACACTTTGTTGATGGAGTCACATTCTGCGGGCTTATCATGACCGCCAACACCGTTCAGCGAACGACGATACCATAAGCGGAACTGAGGCAAGCTGTCCGATGAGTGCGTGTTGTCACGAATACTCACCGGGCAGCTCGCGCTACTCCGCTATTTCCTAACGGTCTTGCTTGACGATTCATCAAGATAAACCGTCAACCATTCTGCCATGCGTTCAAACGACTGAGGCGAAACGCTGTGGCCTTCATGATGATTCAGCAGACCAAGTCGAGTTGGTTCGCCGTAAAGTTTCCAGACGGGAAGAGCCGCATTGATCAAAGGCCAGCTGCGGTCTCCATCGGCGGCTCCCGGACCGGATTCACCGCCCAGAATCAGAAATGGACGTGGAGCGATCAGGCCCAGCAACTGATGATGGTTCAGTGGGAACTCAGGATCACGAATGGCTTCACCGAGATACCACGAGGCATCCCAATTCGTGGATCGAAATCCAATACCGCCCTCGCTCGCTGCGGCTGCTTTGATGCGTTCATCGAAGGCCGCAAGATAAAGAGCTTCCTTTGCGCCAAGCGAATGGCCAATCGCACCAATTCGTGCACGATCAACTTGCGGCAACGATTCCAGAACATCGACGCCACGCATCGCATCATAAAGCATTTTGGCCATCCCGGTCGTATTGGGATGTCGCTCACGATGTTTTTCAACGGCTTCATTCAAACTGCTGACGTCCTGCCAAAGAAAGCAGCGAGGGCAGAAGACGATGAAACCTCGTTGGGCAAGTATGAGTCCGAACTGTTTTGTATCCTGCCCACTAATTCCCGCGATGTCGTCGATCGTTGCATTCGTTGTTGGGTGCATCGCCAGAACGGCAGGATACTTTGTCTTGCTTTCTGTCGCCGCTTTGGGCATCAACAGGTAGCCTTCAACAAAGATTCCTGGTTCGCCCTCGTAGCGAATCAGTTGTCGAGTGATCGAGGGGAGCGATTCGGTCGTGAGAGTCTCAATCACCACTGCGGGACGAGGCTCCGGCATTGGGCCGAGGAATTGAATCCATTGATCCCGGATCGCTTGGCGATGCTTCTCCCATTGCTGCGTGGTTGTGATGTCTTTCCCATCGGGCTGCCGCAGAAGTGCCTCAACCTGACCGAGGTTTTCCACCTCGGGAATTTGTGGGGCAGAAGTCACCTCACTCAGCCAACGGACATCGTCAGCATTGGCCATTGCCGCAAGGTTCGCCAAACAGGCCATAAGGCTAATGATGGTTCGGATCACGTTGAGACTTTTGTGACCGCTGTTATCGCTCATAGGGATTTCTCAACAAATGCGACAGAGTCGAACCGCCTGGAGTGTCAGATATTCGGCCCTTACGCGTCAAGGGACGAACAGTAGGGAAGCACCAGGCAAGTCTCATAACGGCACAGAACCCGGCGGACTTGTTGCGTCTTTGAACCGTTGCCACTGATCATCTGGCGTGGGCAGCGATCAAAAGTCATGATTTCTGGCGAAAACCGCAAATCGCAGGCTTTGCGAGACAAAAAATCTCGTCGGGAACCAAAGTTGCGGCTTTAGTGTTCACTATTCCTGGAGCCAGTCTTATGTTTGTGCACGTTTGTGCAGTGTTGTTTGAGGGTTTGGCTGTTTGAGCTCTCGAGCTCAGCATTTTCAAAGTGTTTGGGCCTGATTCGTACAGGACTCCTCTGAGTTGTGGCGTTTCCACGAGCTCGGTCGACGCCAAATTGCTGAACTTGAAGCAGCGACGACAATGCCTGCTGGTTTGGCGAGTTTGGTCCATCAATCTCTAAGAGGCTCTCACAAAACGGGGACAGGCACCCTCGCGGACCAGTAATTCAAAATGATTCTCTCCTGATCCAGGAGCCACTCCCGGTTTTGTTAGGCGTTCTAAGTTTAATCAGCTGTTCAAACGGTGTTTTTCAGGGCGAAAATGCGCTGAGGGAAAATCGTAATGAAACGACATTCGCCTGTTCCGCGCCGATCATGGTCGGCGGGATTCACCTTAATTGAACTGCTCGTCGTTATTGCGATCATCGCGTTGCTGATTGCCTTGCTTTTGCCGGCCATACAACAGGCTCGCGAGGCTGCTCGTCGGACGCAGTGCAAGAATAATCTGAAACAGATTGCTCTGGCAGCTCACAACTTCCACGATGTGTTTCAAAGATTTCCCGCCGCCAACATCATGGAGTGGTACACGGAAACTGGAAGAGACGGTGTCTTTGAGCCTGTCTCTGCCGGCTATCCGGATCCGGATACATCCCCTGGAATTGGCGTTTTGCCACAATTGCTGCCGCAGCTTGAGCAGGCGAACCTCTATGCAAAGATGGGCACGACCAAAGGCTTTGATGATCATTACCTGGCTGGAAGTCCGGTAGGAAACTACAAGAACCCGGGAGCCGCCTGGTACAACGATGCGGCATCCTTTGCTTTGGCGCAGACACGAATGCCGATGTTCGAGTGCCCGTCGGATCCTCAGGCTGGTAAAGACTTCGTTTTGTGGCACGGTTCCGGATACTTTCCAGCATCCGAAATCTATTGTTCAAGTGGATTTGTTATCTTCAACATTGGTGACCCGAGTGATGATAACCTGAAGGCAACAAACTACGTTGGTGTTGGGGGATTGATTGGTGGTGGCCGCTGTAACGTCCAATGGGATCTTAATGGCGATGCGGTCGTTGATGTTCCCGATCTCTTTGACTGGAGGGGTGTCTTCAGTGCTTCAAGGTTAAGGGTCCGTTTTCAGGATCTGACGCGGGGTACGAGTAACGTGCTGATGTTCGGGGAAGCGACGGGTGGCCAGAGTCTCGGCTTTTCGTGGATGGGGGCGAATTTTATTCCGTCCGTGTGGAATAAGTACGTTGACAGCGCGGGTGTTCCTGATCCCGCCAATCCAAACCCTGCCAACCTGGTCTCAACAGATGCGGCCTATGGATTCAGCAGTTTTCACACTGGCGGGTACCAGTTTGCGTTGGGAGATGGGTCAGTTCGGTTCATTTCTGAAAACATCGATAAGAACACTTATTGGGCGATCTCCGCAATGTCCAACAACTTTGTGACAGGCGAGTTTTGATCGTTTGAAAGGTTTGCTGGTTCAATGTTGCGAATCCTGTTGATGGTCCTGCTGATGGGCTGTGTGTTCGGTTGTGGAGGTGCAGGTCAGCCTGAAGAGCCCACCAACCCCGACCCGCCTCCGGGAGCAAAGTTCAGTGCCTCCTCGGCGAAGAGTAAAACCGGGATTAACGGGAAGTAGGGCCGATCCCGTCTTTTCCGAGGCCCCACGACTTCAAAACGGTCTTTCATTCGGGCAGTCCCTGTTTGCTATGCCTGAATGGCATCCAAAAGCCATGCTGCACAGGAATGTGTGCGGAAAATCACAGCGATTCTCTGACCACTTCCGGGATTGAGCTCGTGTTCGATCTTGACCGAAAATCGCAAAACGAGCAGAGTCCAGAGCACTGAGATCCGGAAATCGGCAACGAATGCCCCTCCGGGCGAGTTGATGTTGTGGAATAACCCGCGAGTTTCAGTGGAAACTGACGGCGGGACGCTGACCCTGATTCACCTGCCATGGAAGGATGGTGAAAGATGCAGATACGACGTTTGGCCTCCGGCCTTTTTATTGTCGCGTATGTCATGTCGCTTGCGTGGGGCGTTACGGCTCACGCTCTCAAAGTTGGTCTGACCGGGAACACAACCAGCTACTTCTGCGTCTGGGACATGTTCTGCGGCTGGCAGGCGTACGACAATCGGACTCACATTATCGGTGAGGACTCCAGCGGAAATTACTACGCCGTTGAGGAGCCATGGGGAGCGTTCACGCCATTCGGTAACGTGCCAAGAGTTAACTATGACGTCAGCAACAATCTGATCTCACGACACATAAAAAATGTGCTCGACCATTCGCAGCATCCGGATATCGACAGAGTCTATGTGGTGCAGGAAATCTGGCCGAAGCAGTATAACGTTCCGGATCGCCTTTGGAGTCATTACTTCAATGAACCCAAAGACAAGATGTCCTACTACAACCTCCGTGCGATTTGTGATGCCAAAGGGATGCCGGTTGAGAGTTATCCGGATTGGTTTAACGCGCAGACCCTGAACGGGATAGCCGACAATCCTCGCTTGCAGCGCGCGGCCCAACTGGCGACGCCGTACTACAACACGTTCTTTAATCCCAGCGAAATGAAAGCTCATCGCTCGACGTTTCGCAGTTCGGCGGATGGGCTGAATACAAACTGAGTTATTCAGGATTTGTGGGACACAGCAATCCGATTTTGTTCTGTCAGCAGGAGGCTGAAGGCATGAAAACAACATCAGAGACCTCATGGTTTGGCGGTCTGAAGGCATTCTTTTTCGCAGAACAGTCGCCATATGGACTTGCTCTGGTCCGTATGTTTCTCACGTCTGTGGCTCTGGTGCCGATGATTCGGCGCTTTCCGCGCGTTCGTGAACTGTTCTCCTCCGATGGAGCGCCACAACAACTTTCAGAGCTGTTCGGCCAGGGACGGCCACTGCCGGAACTTCCTCCGACCTTCGCTGCGGCCCTGTATGGCGTGATGATATTCGCTCTCATTTGCGGGGTCTTTGGCTTTCGAACCCGCCTGGCATTTCTGATCGGGACACCGCTCTATATTTACTTCAATCTGCTGGATGCCGTCAGCACCATGACGAAGTATTCTGTGATCACTTCGCATATGTTCCTGATGCTCACTCTTTCCAATTGCGGCGCGGTCTGGTCCATTGACGCGGTGCTGCGACGCTGGAAGGAAGGCGCGGCCGCAACTGCAGTTCCGCCGCGATTCCCTGTTTGGCCCGCGCGGCTGATCCAGATGCTGTTCTGCTTCGTCTACTTCGGCGCTGCGATTACCAAGATTCAAACGCATGCCTTCTTCAGTGGCGAACAAATGCGGTACTGGATGCTCAGCAACTGGAATTACTCCAATCCGGCGGGTGAAGTACTTGCGATGTGGACGCCCGTTCTTCTGGCCTGCGGGTACATTACCGTTGTTTGGGAAATCACCTTTCCGTTCCTCGCCTGGCGCCCGGCCGGACGTTTCTTTGCTCTGGGAGTTGGTATTGTTTTCCACGTGATGACCTGGGTCACTTTGGGGCTCTACATTTTTCCGCTCATCTGCATCAGTGGCTACATGTCGTTCCTGATGGAAAACGACATCGTTGCGATTCGACGCTTCGTACATCGATTGCGAATTCCCACATCGCTGCTTGGATTCCCGCGATTCGCTCTTGCTCGCCTGATTGAGATGCGTCCGCAATCCATGCCCGCATCTATCGTATGGATCGGATTTGCGGCGCTTGTTGCCGTTGCTTCGGCCGAAGCAGATTATCGAATTGATGTGTATGGACTTCGTGGTGAAAACGGTCCATTGCCTCTGCGAAAGATTGACAGTCGCGATGCCCTGGCCATGATCAACAATCCAAAGCCACTTCGGGAAAAGGACAAGTTCTTTTCCTTCGACATCGGCAACATGATGGTCGGCGGGCAACTAGGCAATCGCCGGGACAAGTTTCAGTTCGGCGATATGATCATCGCTCATTGCAACATCAACCCACCTCATGAAGACATGTGGGTCGAGTGTGTTGTGGAGGATTCCGATGGTCGAATTATTGATAGCTCGGGGCAGTTTGTGACTCGTGATCAGCTCTTCGCGAACTTCAATTATGATGCCGCCAACAAGCTTGTTCCCGGAGAATACTGGATGGTGCTGAGAAGCTCAGGCAACGAGGTTGCTCGTCGACCATTTACTTTCAATGGCGGTCCTCCGACGGCCTCTGCTGACATGAGTGAGTTCGCCACGAACTGAGGGTTCGGGCTATACGACAATTGCTATTCAGCAGATTTGAGCGGGTGGTTTTAGGCACCGACACGGACGATTCTGGTGATCAATCTGCCAACAGGCAGT
>JAXMBU010000008.1:0-177891 GCA_046349735.1 Planctomycetaceae bacterium | reverse complement strand
AGGTGGCTCCTCTTTTACACGTCGCTGTGCCTTCACACTGCCAGCTGAGATGCTGACAATATCTTCCTGATCTTCATCGAACAGAATTTCGCTGAGATCATCGTCAACGTCGCTGCCTGAGTCGGAATCTGAAGACTCGGCTGATTCCTTAGTTTCACCCGATTCATCTCGACGACGGCGTCCACGTCCACGACCGCCGCGACGGCGTCCACGACGCTTCTTCTTCGGCTGTTCATCGGAATCCTCATCGCCATCAAGGCTTGGAGCAGACTCGACAACATCGTCTTCTTCTTCGTCCTCGAAGTCGTCATCATCGTGAGATGACTTCAAAGCGGGAGCCGGCTGTTTCTTCGCAGCAGCTTTGTCATCCCAGACCCACTCATCAAGTTCCTGCCAGTAAGAGTCGTCATCGCCGCCGCCGGGTGCCGATGCCGCCGGGGTCTCTTTGCGTTCTGCCCGTTCAGGGCGAGGTGCTCGTTCCGGACGGGCATCGATGTTGACATCGCGTCGATCATCACTGCGAGAAGCCTTGCGGTTATCTTGTCTCTGCGGCCGACCCTCATTGCGGTCACGGCGGCTTTCGGAGCGGGTCTCTTCAGCACGCGGTGGAGCCGGACGCGGTTCGGGGCGTCGTTGCGGAGCGGGCTGTTCGCGATGCTGACGAGGCGTCTCTGCGCGAGATTCGCGAGCTGTTACCGGCTTGCGACGAGCAGGAGGTCCATCGATTTCCGCGCCGAAATCGTCTTCCTCTTCCTCTTCATCGAATTCATCATCATCGTCGTCGTCTTCCTCCTCCTCCTCCTCCTCTTCGTCCTCGTCTTCATCGAGGTCGTCGTCCTCGTCATCATCGTCGTCTTCTTCATCCCCGAAGTCGAAGTTTTCGTCGTCGTCTTCTGTGACGCTTACGGCATCTTCGACTTCGTCGTCCTCTTCGTCTTCATCGTCTGAGAACACGATCAGGTCATCGAGGTCATCTTCCGTGACTCTGGAAGAAGCAGATGTGGCGGAACGCTGTTCCTGAGCCATTGGCCCGGAGTTTGTTGATTCATAGGAGTCCGGCACAACCTGGCTGAGAGGGGAAACAGCCGGCTTTTTGACGTCATCGTAGTCGTCGAACAAAACCTCACCACCCACGTCTGCGGGGCTCATGTTGAGCCCGAAGAAGGATTCCGCGAGGTATCGAGCGGCTTCGTCAGCTTTTTTCTTGTGAGGGTCTTCACTGGGACCTGTCATGTCATCCGTCTTTCAGGTGTTGGTTTCAGTCCACGATATGCGGGCGAAACGGTTTTGGGCCGGACTGGGAAAACTGTGTGATTGGCGTCCGGATTCGATGCCTCCAACGATCCGGGCGCCCCTTTTTTCGATCGGGCGGCAGCAATTCATCGCGAAGGCTACCCCGGCAAATCGTTGAATGCAATTGGGTCTAACGAGACGACGAGCATGTTTCCCTGCTTTGCCCCGAAACACCGTGATGTGACAAACAATCCGCAGTTATCAGAGCTTCAATCGACGAAGGAACGGTCATGACACTGGCAAATCAGGCTCCTGAACCTAAAGATACGAGATACTGCCGAAAGTTTTCGATGGCAGAAATTACCCTGTTTTTCCGCCTCCTTTGCTGTTTCGGAGTTGCCCAGTGACTCGGTCGGCCCTCATTGCTCCCAGATCCTGCTCGTCGTCTGCCGCTGTTTCAAACGTCGCGCCCATGTTGATTTCACTGGCCGCGTGGTTAATGATGGCCGGATCGTCCCGGGAATTGCAGGCGGAAGACTGGCCCTGGTTTCTGGGGCCTAAACATACGGGTGAGTCATCTGAGACCGATTTAAACCTCGACTGGTCAAAATCGCCGCCGCCTACAGTCTGGAAGCAATCGGTCGGGACCGGTTACAGCGCGCCGTCTGTTTTGGGGGAGCGGCTTGTTGTCCATCATCGAATGGGTGATGAAGAGATCATTTCCTGCCGCTCGGTGAGCAATGGCGACGAGATCTGGAAATATGCGTACGCGTCGACGTTTCAGGATCCCTATGGCTACAACAACGGACCTCGGTGTTCGCCTGTTCTGACAACCGAGCATTGTATCGCTCTGGGTGCCGAAGGCATGCTGGTCTGTGTCACGATGGCGGACGGGAAGCTGGTCTGGGAGAAGGACCTGCGAAAGGAATTCAGCCTGCCGGAATGGTTCTTTGGAGTGGGCTGCTCCCCGATTCTTGATGGGAACCGTCTGATTGTGCTCGTTGGCGGACAACCAAATTCTGGTGTTGTAGCCTTTGATATGGCGGACGGTAAAGTTCTGTGGCAGGCGGTTGGCAAGGATACCTGGGACGGTGCTCAAACCGATGACGGGGGGACCTACAAATGGCTTGGTGACGAAATGGTCGTCAGTTATTCGTCGCCGATCATTGCCGAGATCCATGGCAAACGGCATCTCCTTTGTCTCATGCGCCAGGGGCTCGTTTCATTGGATCCGGAAACCGGCGAACAGAACTTCACCTATTGGTTCCGGGCACGAGTTCACGAATCCGTCAATGCGGCACGGCCGCTGGTGATCGACGATCAGATCTTTCTGTCAGCCGCTTATCAGGTCGGGTCGGCTCTGCTGAAGGTCGGCGGCGATGGAAAGTCCTGCACGGAAGTCTGGCGAGACAAAAAGAATCTTTTGGCTCACTGGTCGACTCCGATTTATGTGGATGGCTGTGTTTACGGCTTTAGCGGTCGGCATGAGAACGAAGGGGAGTTACGCTGCATTCAGTTGTCGGACGGCAAAGTGCTGTGGTCCTCGACGGGATTTAATGGCGATTTGTCGGAACTGGCTCGTGACCGTACGACGGGGAATATCGTAGAGGCAAAGACAGGGAAAGTGATCCCGTATCCGTTCTTCGGCAGAGGTTCCAAGATCAGGGCCGGCAATAAGTTCGTTGTGCTTGGAGAACGAGGTACTATCGCGGTTGTGGATGTCGACAAAGAGAAGTTTGTCGAGCGAGGCCGCTTCTTTCTGAGTGAGATCGATTACCCGGCGTGGGCGGCACCAGTGTTGTCAAACCGTCAGATGTATCTACGGAGCGAAAAGTGGCTGGTCAGGATTGATCTAACGACAAAGTAAAAAGTAAGAGGAAAGGTGCATCGCCGTCGTGCTCTTTCCCGGAATCGTTTTCAAGGTCCTGTGGAATCCTGTTCAGAAACACATTCCGTTGCCGCAACTCTCCGTGCGGCATGAGTCTAAAGGCCCTTCCTGCAGCGAAAAAAAAGCCGTAGCACGGAAACGCTACGGCTGCAGAAATGACAATCAACCCGTCAGGATCAATTGTGTCCGCCTGGGCGAAGACCTTTGCTGGCCTGCGCCGCCCCCTTCATGGCGTCTGTCGCCTGAGCATGGGAGGCGTCCAGCATCTTCTGATCTTCAGGGGTGATGGTTGTTAGGTCTTCACCACCACCACAACCCGCAGAGAAAACGCACAGCAACAACACCAGAAGGCTGGAAAGGGACTTAATCACAACAAACCTCATTCGAAAAGATGGACGTTGAGAGATCAACCGTGCAAGAAAAGGCGAGATTCGCAATCGTGCGACCGCATTCGTTCGCTGAACTCTTTATAGAAAGGGTATGTACAAGAGGCCAGGGTTGCAAGGTTTAACGATCTTTTCCAGACACCAACAACGCCTTTATGGAGAATGACGCCCATCAGGGACATTCCCAAAGGCTATCTCGGCCCGCTAATGCAATGTAACGACCACCGGGCTTGACGTTCCTGAAAATCTGGTTTTGGCCCGATTTCCAGACGATTCGGAGGCTGAATTCGTGGGCTTCCGTCGGGGAGGCAAGAATGAGTTCCCTTGAGTTGGATGCCTGGTAACCATCTCCGGCGGTCACGAAATAGGTCGCCGACGGAGTTCCTTCCGGTTGCTCCAGGATCACTCTGGTGCCAATGGCATCTCGATCTGCCGTTGGATCAATAAGTCGCAGGCTGGTGCCTTGGCCTTTTGTCGAAGAACCATTTGTAAGCAAGGCCGAAGGTTCATCAAGTTGACTAATGACTATGTCAGCAAGGAAGTCCTGGTTCCAGTCCAGTCTGGCCATTCCACGTCCCATGTGTTCCGCAGAGAAGAATGGCCCAGCGGCGTCTTTGTCCGATTCTACGAACCTCCCTCCCCTGTCGTTCACGAACAGTTGGGGCCTCATCCGATAGGGGATGTTCTTGTGGCGAAAGTCGTCGACATGTCCATTGGCAACCACAATGTCCTGCCAGGAATCTAAATCCGCATCAAGGAACTGCGTGCCGAACCCAAGAAATCCATAGCTTGGGTCATGGAGGGCAAACCGTCTTGATTGGTCGAGAAAGTTGCTTTCTCCCATATTGACATACAACGTATTTGCCTCCTGATAGAAATTGGTCACAAAGAAGTCCAGCAAACCATTCTTGTCAAAATCTGCTGAGGCAACTCCCATGCAGGCCTGCGCCTGACCGGTAGCATCGTAGGCTGTGCCGTTGATAACGCCGATTTCGTTCCAGGACGAGTAGGGTGGACGTGCCGTGTTTGGAACGAAGAAAAAGTTGGCACGACCATCGTTAGCGATAAAGATGCTTAGTCTGCCGGAGAGATCAAAGTCAGAGATGAGGATTCCCAGTCCGTCACCGTCTGTCGCCTCGAGACCAATCTCGTTTCCAAATGAGCGAAACGTGCCGTCGCCGAGGTTCTCCCAGACGAAGTCCGGAGCCGCTTCAAACCCCGCCGGGGCGCATGATCGAGGTATTCCCTCCTCGCCTTCACAAATCTTGCTGAAGACATCGTCGCCCTGCAGGAATGTCACGTCATACAAATCCGGGAGTGAGTCACCATTCAAGTCAGCAATCGCGCAACTGGTCGTCCAGAACTTATGGCCCACTCCTGCAGCCTCCGTTACGTTGGAGAATGTGCCGTCACCATTGTTCTGAAAAAGAGAGTTATCTGAGACGTTAGCAACATAGAGATCGGGGAAACCATCGCAGTTGAAGTCACCAGATGTTGCCCCCTGGCTGAATCCCGACTCATCAAGACCAATGTCCGCAGAAATATTCTGAAACTGGAGTCCGCGTTTGTTCCGAAAGGTTTGGTCAAGAAACTCTCGCTGATCTCGCTGTGGAGGCCAATCAGAACCCTGAGTCATGTGGACGTCGTCGAAAGTATCCAGATCGAAATCAATAATCGCGACGCCTCCTCCGGTGTATTCGAACATCCGACGACCCTGCGTTGAGGTATCCGAGCCATTGCGGTAAGTAAACTGCAGCCCGACAGATCCGGACGTTTCAGTGAACTTTGGGCTGGGTTGACCTGCCTGACTTTCTCCAGGTGTTGGTTTGTCCTCAGTAGAGGACTTGAACCGAGTCAGCATGTTTTGCAGGGAATCCATGTCGGGTAGAGGATACTGCTCGAGACTGACGTGTGATGCTACATTCAGTGTTTGGTCCTGCCAGGCATCTGATTGCTGTTGCAGTTGTTCCAGAATCAGTTTTACACGGGGAATGATGGTCTCAGGAGGATTTCGGGAAAGCAGAAAGGCGCACCAGTATCGACTTTCACGAGACCGGCCAAGTCGTCGTGTCAGCTCTGCACACTCTGCCATGGCCGAGTAATCTTCGGGTTGATCGTAAAGCAGCGAAGCCTTTTCCACGAGTTTCGCAAGTCGTCCGGCTCGTTCGATAAAAACCCGCGATTCCGTCAATTGTCCATTGGCAGCCAGCATCTGTCCGAGCTGGTAGCAGGCTCGATCCTGATCCGGGTGCCGTTTCACAACCTCCCCATAACATCGCATCGCAGTATCTGACTGACCTGCTTCCTGCGTAAACCTGCCAAGCAGCAACCAGTATTCCGGATGATCCTTAAGGTTTACGCTGTCCTTCAGGATCTTGGATAGAAATTTCTCAGTCTGATTGGAGTTCAGATAGAGTGCTGACTGTTGAATGTGGAGTTCCGGGAGTTGTGGATTGGTCTGCTCGGCCAGGGACAGTAACTCGTTCGCGCGGTCAGTAAATCCCAGTGCCATGGCGATTCTCGCAGCTCCTATGGCTCCCATCGGGTCCTTTTTCTGAACGACCAGTTCCAGGTATTTTTCATTCGGCTGGGGCATTTGATCCGGGACGGCAAGGTAAATCAAATTTGCCAGAGGGTCGCCAACTCCCGCGTCCAGAGCTTTGCGCAGGTAGGGCATGGACTCCCATCGCCGTCCGCAGGCTGTCAGGGCATTGGCCTTTAATGCGATCAATGTCGCAGAGTCAGGTGCTATTGCCTCTGCGATGTCGAGTTGTGCCAAACATGGAGTGAGCTCGCCGCGTTGCAGATAGACAGAAGCTTCGGTAAGTCTTGCGGCAAGCGACTGTTCGGAACCATCATTCCCTATCGCGGCATACACCCGCATCGCTTCGTCGAGCCGTCCTAATCTTTGCAGACATTCGCCTTCAATGATCATTGCTTCCGTCTGATCAGGACGATCGCTCAGAATCCTGCGGCATTCCAGTAGTGCTTTTTCGTAGTCCTTACTCAGCATCAGCCGCTTAGCAACTGCGATTGCCTGAGGTACATTGACGCGATCTGGAAGCAGAAAGAAGCTTCCTGCACACAGAGCAACAACCATTGCCGCCAGCATCGCCGGGTGTCTCAAAACTCTTCTTGTTGCGGTCATCCGTAAACATCCGCTGATGAACGATAAAAGTTCTCAAGAATTCAATGTACCATAAAAAAAGGCACAGCATCCCAAAGGGATGCTGTGCCTCCTGGAGAAACAACATACGAGATGTTATTCCAAAGTTGCGCCGACTTCACCACCTCGGCGGGTTCCCAATGCTCGGAACACGCCCTTGTCGATATTTTCTGATGCAGCTTTCACAGATCCGTCGCCCATCAGGACCTGAGCGATACCGGTGTGACGGCTGCTGGCTGGAATCATCATGTGTGAATGATCCCAATTATCCTGCATTACCGCAGGACTATTCGGAGGAGCCGTTGTGCTGAAGCCTGTAAAGTAGACTCCACCTGCGGACCACCGTTCGCCAGGAATTTCACCGTATGGCTTGTAGGAGGTGAACTTCTTGGTTGCAGGATTTACCATTGCGGTTGCAAGGGCTACCAACTCGTCAAGTTGAGAAGCCGTTTCCGCCGAGCGAGCGTCACCCCAGCCGTCGTTCAATGTTCCGTTTGTTGCAACGCCTTCTTTGATGTCGCTGGCGTCGTTTCCGCCCTGAACTCGTTCTGCCATGGCAATTGTGTTTGACGTGCCGTCGAGGATGTCACGGAAGTTGCATGAGAAGTCGGCCCCGAACATACCCGTGGATCGTGGCAATCCGCCCCACTCCATCCTGTCGCGAGGAACTCGTTCACGCCATCCCCATTGACCAACGCAGAAGCGATAGTTGTTTCGGCCACTGCGTGGTGCCAGGGTATCTGAAGGACACAGGAAGCCTGGGATGTCCTGGCGAATCATTGTGTCCCCGGACCAAGGCGTAAACGTAAGGTTCCCAGTCGTCGCGGCCTTTGCCATGATCTGCTCATATCGTGGTGCCTGCTCAACGTAGGGCAGCAGCGCGACCAGACCGCTGGATGTCTCATTGAACGAATACCAGTCTCTGCCAACTGGACTGGCGGCACGCATTGGCATCCCGTTGAAGACATCATGATAGTTGTGCAGCGCCAGACCCAACTGCTTCAAGTTATTCTTGCACTGGGTACGACGGGCCGCTTCACGGGCTTGCTGTACAGCAGGTAGCAGCAGCGCGATCAGGATCGCAATAATTGCGATCACAACCAGCAATTCTATCAATGTGAACCCCCGCAGAAAGCGTGGGCCACTGTACACTCGTGTTTTCATGGGCAGAACTCCTTAAAAGTTAAAAAAGTGCGAAATCGACGGCAAAGCTTGCGTGAATTTAATCTCCTCGATCAAACGAAGGTAATGCAATCCTGTACATTTTTCCCCATCAATTGAAAATTCCCGCCTAATTAACAGGCGAATGATTAGCGAATGAATATTCAGTCCCGATCAAGAGTGGTCTTATGTACATTTTATCGCGAAGGGGATACGGTTGCAGACATCCTGTTTGGTCTCGGCCTTCATCGGAATGCGGGCATTTCCCACTTTGATCTTTCTCGGTGTCTCGTTCGTCCTGTTACGCGGGGTTGATCCACTCCTTCAGATTCCGGCCGGGACCGAGACTGTGGCGACGGTACCGTGTTTCAATCTGTGGACTTTGGCTCACAACGCAGATCAGATTTTCCGGGGCGGCGATTACTGGAACGGAAGGATCTTCTATCCTTTTGAGTCAACCTTTGTACTTTCGGAAGCTCAGCCGAACCTGTTGATCCTGAGTCCAGTTTCGGCAATTGTTTCCCCCGTCTTCGCGTACAACGTTTACGTGTACTTCAGCCTCACCATGAATGGAGTTGCTGGATTTCTGTTTGCCAGACGAAATCTCCACTGCTCGCCATCATCGGCTACTTCCAATGGGGTATTGTTGCAACTCTTGCCATTTGTGAATCTTCAGTTGGGAGTTCTGCAGCTTATTGCAATCTGGCCCTCATTGCTGTTCTTCCATTTCCTGAACAGGTTTGTCGAATCGGGAGAAAAGACCAATGCTGCGGGCACGGGACTATTCTTTGGAGTCACATACCTCTGCTGCAACAATTACGGTTTGATGGCAGCCATTGTAGGCGCTCTCGTCTTTGGCCCGACATTTCTTTTGTCCCGCAATTTTTTCAACCGTTTACCGGGTATTGCGCTGGCGATCCTTTGTTCATTTTTTCTGACGGCCCCGGTTGTGCTGGAACAACTCTCCGTTCTTGGAACGCCGGAATTCAAAAGAAGTGCAGATACTGTGGCTGGTTTGTCGGCTCAATTGGGCGATCTGTTAGTGAGCCCGTGGAAGGACCGACTTTCGATACCGGGACTGGCAAGTCTCAGGGACCGGCCGCTCTGGGGGCTATCCGGAGGTCTGATACCGTACGTTCTTGCTGTCGGTGGTGTAATCATTGGTTTACAGGAACCGAAGCTTCGACGATGGACCATCATTCTTGTCGCAATCTCTCTCGTTTCAGCAATCCTGTCCATTGTTCCCGGTGAGGGTTCACTGGGGAAGTCCTGGCATCTGCTCCTGTGCAAAGTTATTCCCGGTCTTTCACAGATACGCAGCGTCTATCGATTTGTGGTTTATTTTCAGATCGCCGTGGTCTGCCTTGCGGCCATCTTCTTGTCGGGCTGTGAACGGCGAATGGTTCAATCCACTTCCTGGTTCAAGGGGAAACTACCCGTAGGTGCGGCATTTTCTGTCTGTTTGGCGTTGTGTTGTACTCTCGAAGTTTTTCCAGACAGCACTTACGTGTGCACTCCTCCGTGGCAAGTTGATCAGCCTTTTTGTAAATGGCTCCGGGAGCATTGTGGTCAGGAAGATGCAATCTTGTGTCTACCATTTCAGCCAGGAACAGAGACCAGTGACTACGAACAGGAGGTCGCATGGATGATGGCTGGTCGATTTCATCAGAGGCCGATCGTCAATGGTTACTCCGGGTTCTTTCCTGCAGATTATCTGGCCGTCAGGCGTGAGGCAACGCTTCCGCTTAATGCGTCAACGGTCCGCAGATTAAAGTCGATCGGTGTCAGATTCTTATCTGTCAAGCGAGATTGGATTGCTACTACAGGAAAAGCATCGCTCAATGAACAGATACCCGACGCAGAATTCGTTTTCAATGACGCTGTAAATGACGTGTGGATTTACCAACTGCTGTAGCGAGACAGGCTCCCACTGTTCAGGCCGATATGTTATCCCAACATGGCAATTCGGAATCCAGAGATTCCTTGCACTCTGTTTTCGTCGTCTTCGTGAAAGTTCAGTTAGTCGATACGTTGAAGAGTCCGCAACAAATCAACTTCCACACGTGCGATGTCGCCGAAGATCTCCTGAAAATCAGAGAGGCGCTCATTTGCTGAGTAGGCGTGGAGCGGGTTTCTCTCAGAGACCTTCTTCAGATACTTTGCAAACTTCCCGGCACGGGCGGGATTGTCGGTGAGAAAGTAAGTAATGCCCCAGGCAACGCTGTAAGCATCAAGGGACTGCGTTACAAAGAAGTCATCAGAAGCAATGATTTGTGCAAGGTCTCCGGGCTTTCGGCGTTGTGAGTAGTCTCCGTGAAACCAGGAGAGGCGCTCCTCGTTGATCTTGTCTTTCCCGGCTTTTCCCCGCGAGCGAATCCCGGGTGGTTCAAGAACGGTCGCGAGTCCTTCCACAATCCACCGTGGCGTTGTTCCGAGGCGAGAATGGATGCCTACGTTGAACCCGACCTGATGGGTGCCTTCGTGAATGATGACATCGGCCGTCTGGCCGGTGACTGAGGCAAAAAGGCTGTCGCACGTTTGAGGCACCAGCTGATCATCTGAGAGATCTGCAGTGATTCTGATGACCTGGTTCGGATCTTCGTACATGGCGACACGATTTGTTTTCGGTGAGTAGTATCCGCGCATCTTCGTCATGTTTTGGTCATTCTGAGACTCACAGTAGGCTTTGAACTCCGCGGGAGTGCCAAAGACAAAGGCGACCATCGGCATCTCGGGCGGATGAGTGTCAAACCCGCGAACACTGAAGAACGTGTCAATCTGGCGATAAACCTCCTCAAACAGTTTGGCATAGTCGTCTGCTTTGCCTTTTCGCCCCAACACGACGTAATGCGCCGAAGCCGCAATCTCATAACCCGGGGGCAGTTCCTTCTTCAGTGACTGCTGTAGACCAATGGAGGAAACCGGAGAATAGTTTCCGGCGACGACTTTGAAGGACTTCAGACTCCTGATCTCCAACGCCGTCATCAGACCAAACCGGTCCATGATGCAGACATGGCTGGGTGTTTTTGCGATCAGCTTGCCTTCATAAGAAGAGTTCTGATCCGACAATTCAACCATGCGAGTCGATTCGCCAGCCTGAGCCTTCATGACCAACGAATGGCTGAAGCCCTCGAAAGAATACTGCATGCGAGGCTGGCAACGAGGACAAGCGCAGCGAAGAACGAGACAGGCGATTTCATGTCGATTGGTTCCTCAGGCAGAGCAGGAAGCGTCTGCTCGTTGCGACCAAAAGCGGCCTGCTTACGAACAGAGAGCCTCCGAAGTCCGGACGAGTGCAAGCCTAGTGCGTCGCTCTGTCCTCTGCCGGGACTGTTAATCTGGTGGAGGATGATTTCCGCAGGGCCTATGCCGTTTGTCAGGCCATGGTGAAGACTTGCAATGGGTGTCATAACGCGCTCAACACGACCGTTGCTGAGAGACAACAGGCGATGTTGCGAAAAGGCAACGTTCCGACGCTATTGCCGAATGCAGCAGAGAATCCGGCGGACGGTTTTGTTTCGATGTCGATTCAGACTGGGTTGTGCAGTTGCCCCGGACAGTTCGAGCGATGCCTCTTTGCGGGCGATAAGCTGCACGGTGAGATCAACCAGTTGCCCGTTACTGAACGGCTTCTTCAGAAAGGCGGTTACGGCGGACAGAGCGTCCTCGGACTCCGGTTGATTGAAATTGAAACCACTACACAGAATGATGGGCAGATCCGGATGCAGATTCCGGATGCGTTTGGCGAGTTCATCGCCGCTGATCCGGCATCGTCATATCAGTGATCACGCAGTCAAAGGACATTGTGGGCCGTCAGTGATAACCTGCAATGCTTCCGTGGGGTCACTTATTCCCCGGTGATGAGGCCTGCGAGTTCCAGAGTTCGGCACATGAGATTCAGAACAGATATTTCGTCATCAACAACCAGCACGGCCCCCGGCCCGGTTCAATAAGCTCCGGAGTATTGTTGTCTGAATCCACGGCTTCGGGGCTGTGAGGAGATCGGCAACAGGATGTCAAAACGTGTACCCTGACCGTGGGACGCGGAAACTCGAATACTACCTTTGTGGCTGCGAACAATGCCGAGGACCGTTGAAAGTCCCAGGCCGCGACCTGAAAACTTTGTACTGAAGAATGGGTCGAAGATCTTTTCAATAATTGTGGAATCCATCCCCATGCCATTGTCACTGACCTGCAGCTGGACGAATGCAGGGACTGACTCTGAGAAACTGACAACGCAGTCATTAAGTTCATCCGCGTTGAGGTGAACCACAGAAGTGGAGATACGCACAAAACCGGTCTGTCCAATCAGGGACTCTGATCCGTTCAGGACCAGATTCATGAGGACCGTCGCAGTTGTGTTGCATCAGCTTTGATTGAAGGCAGGTCTTCGGCCAGATCAAAGACCAAATGCGTTGTCTTCGGGATCGAGGCGGCCAGCAGAGATGACATCTCGTTGGCGAGGTTTGAAAGACTAAGGTGGCAAACCTGAAACGTTCCCCGACCGGCATAGGCCAGCATTTGTTGGGTCAGTTCGGCAGCCCGCATCGCCGCGATCTCAATATGACTGAGACACTGCGGATCCGGCTTCCGGATTCGACGCATGAATCAGGCTGACGTTGCCCAGAATCACGGTCAGCAGATTATTGAAATCGTGGGCAATGCCGCCGGCCAGCACACCCAGACTTTCCATCTTCTGAGCATAAACCATTTCCTGCTCCAGCTCCCGCCGATCTTTCTCCAGCTGGAGTCGTCGAGAAATATCGTGCCAGATCGTATGGACCGTGGTTCCGCTTTCGTCATGACTCCGCCAGCAGATCACCTCCAGAGGTACGCGATCCCTGGACACACTGTTCACCTGAACCTGACTCAGACTGCGTTCCGTGGAATTCAATGACGACTCTAAGAGTTCGCTCAGAGAGTCAACAGCTGTGGACCGCCAAGGTGGCGAATATCGCTGCCGATCAGTCTGGGATTCGTCTCGTCCGGTGATCCGCAGAGTGGCCGGATTGGCGGCGGTGATTTTTCCCTCTGCATCAGCGGTCACAACCATGACCTTGGCATTAATGAAGATGTCTGCGTAACGCTCCTCAAGCTGTCGTTGTCGGGAGTACGCATCGAGGACGCGACGTGTCTGAAGTTTGACCTGTTGCCGCAGAGTGACAGCCCAAAGAACAGAGATAACGGCGATGATGCCGGCGAATGATAATGTTGCGACAAGTCGCCATGGGAACTGACTTCCAATGGAAATGCTGTCTCGACGAGAATAGAGAGCGTTCGAGCCGATGTTGAACCCCGCAAGTGATTTCTGCTGAACCCAGACTCCTGTGGCTTCAATACGAGTGCCGTGGACGATCTCGCCCATCTCCCCGTGGTCGATGAAGACAGGCAGAAGATGTTTATCCGCCTGAAGCAACAAGCCTTGTTCCTTACTCGTGGAAAATGAGCCCACGTATTCGCCGGAGATAGCCACTATCTGGCCGCTCATTTCACCGTTGACAAGTTCTGATACGGGTTTGTTCAGAATGGCCGGATTCGCGACGACTTTGGCACAGTCAGTAGAGTACTCCGCGAGTCGAAGTATTGCCGGAATAACCCCAGCATCGAGAACTCCGCCGAGATCCAGGCTGGTGCCTTCGTCAATATGACCTGGTTCCCGCAGTTCAACAAACAGAGTTCCGGTGTCGTCGTAGACCAGAATCATGTTCGTCGAGATTTGATAAGCCACTTTGGCGTGAACTCGAAAGTATCCTGAGCCTTCATAGGTCAGGGAATTCTTGTGTAGCTCCCCGATTTTCGTGAATCCCACACGTTCATCCATACCCACTTGTTGAGCGGTCTGCATCTGCGACCGATTGGCGATCCAGATCTGAAATCCCGAGAACTTTCCATCGCTGTCGAATCGCGCGCCAGCGATTCCTTCCAGCTGAAATTGCCGACCCAGCAACGGCTTCAATTCAGACGCTGTGACCAGCGACTGATGAATCAGAGCACGGAACCGACCGCCTCCAACAGCGTTCATCTCCAGAGCGACATGGTTCGTGTCTGTTTGGACGCTGACCAGCTGTCCGCTGATTTGTACGAACTGACTGTCTTCATGCCCGTCCTGCAGCCGTCGAAAGCCGGATGGAGTTGATGGAGGAAGCTGTATTTTGTTATCGGAAGGCTCAACGGTGTAGTCGATGATGTATCGATGTGGGCCCACCACGCCGCGTACGCGGATATGGTCACCTGTTTTTACGCTAAGGTCTTTCGGCCCGCCTGCGTAAATTCCCGTGGTGCCATCGTGAAGGAAGGCGATCGGCCAGTCTGGAGCGTAGTAAGCAACGACACATTCCAGATCGACGGCGACGCGATCCTTGAGTCGTTCTTCGGGGAGAAGGTGAATCTCACGTACCGAACGCACGACGTCAGGGTTCTGAGCATCGGCGGCCTGGGCCAGGGTTGTGGTGGCAACAGCGATCAGCAAGGGCAATACGAACATCTGTCGGAGCAGTCCGGCTGCCTTCTGCAGCATCGGATTCCCTGACCAGATTGTTTACCCGAAGACTATTCACGCGGTCGATCCATCTACACGAAAGCTCAGTGGGTTTGGGGCCGGAAAATGGGCCCAGACGCAGTTTTGCAGATTATGGGGGTGATCAACAGTCTAAATCCGAGTTCCCAACGAAACGCGGGATTGTTCCCACTGATCTTGCGGGTGGTTAAGGACCGTAAAGAGGGTGCGGAATTCGCTCGGATACAAATAATATCGAAGTCCAATTCGTCGGACTTCGTCTCGCAGGAGTTTACGACTACGATGCGACAAACTGTCTTTTCAGAACGTGACCGGAAACATCAGAAATCATGAGTGAGTGCTCTTCAACTTTGCCTGGGATGATGCTCTGCGCAAGGCAACATCAGGCGAGAATTGTGGCTGTTCGGGCATTGGCTCAGGATACGTGGGCCGCGAAAGTTCATGCGCCGGAGCTGGCTGCTACGATTACGCCCGGCCAGTTCTTCATGATTCGGCCAGCGACAGGCAGTGATCCGCTGCTGGGCCGCCCGTTTGCCCTGTTTGATATTGTGCGAGACTCCGCTGGTCAGCCGTGTGGCGTGGAGTTTGGGTTCGTCAAGGTCGGCAAAATGACCACTTTGATGAGTCAGTGGTCTGAGGGTGATGAAGTCAGCCTCTGGGGACCGCTCGGCAATGGCTTTCCTGTTCCGGAATGTCGCCACCTGATCTGCGTCGCCGGAGGAATCGGGCAGACTCCTTTTCTGGGGGTCATTCGAGAAGCCCTGGGGCTGGAGTCTTACGGGATTCCGCCAAGATCGATCACGACACGACCTCAGCACGTCTCCTTATGTTATGGAGTCCGATCCGCCCGTTATCTGGCGGGGCTTGAGGAGTTTACGCTTCCGGGTCTCGATCTTCATATTGCGACGGACGACGGAAGCACTGGCCATCATGGCTATGTCACGCAGCTGCTGCAGAATAAACTGACACAGAACTCAGAGGGAGTCCACGTCTATTGTTGCGGCCCGGAACCCATGATGAAGGCTGTGGCCGAGATCTGTAAGGCCGCTGCTGTTCCTTGTTGGCTCTCTCTGGAAACGCCCATGGCCTGTGGCTTTGGGGCCTGTTTTAGTTGTGTGACAAAAGTTGTCGAGCCGGATGGCTCGTGGGATTATCGCCGGACCTGTGTAGAAGGCCCTGTTTTCAAAGCCGAACAGTTGGCGCTTTAGTCGCCTCACGCAGACCGGCAATGTCGATTTTATAAGCTCTTGATGAATTGAAAGTGTGTGATTCATGCCTCGGATTAAGGCGTTTCAGGCGTTGCGTCCTGTTGAAGAACTGGCAGCTAAAGTGGCTTCCGTTCCCTACGATGTTGTGAACCGCGATGAAGCCGCAGCACTGGCGGATGGAAACCCGCTCAGTTTTCTGCACGTGGTTCGACCCGACATTGATTTTCCTCCGCAGAAGAATCCGTATGAAGCAGATGTCTACGAAAAAGCTCGAGCGAACTTCCAGAAGCTGATCAGTGATGGTGTTCTGAAACAGGACTCTCACGACCACGTCTTTGCGTACCGCCAGATCATGAACGGTCATTCCCAGACCGGGATCGTTTGCTGCTGCCATATTGATGACTATGAAAACAACCTCATCCTGAAACACGAGAAGATTCCCGCAAAAGCAAAGAGGACGATCGCACTCATCATGTGCTCTCGCCCTTAACGCGAACGCAGGACCAGTGTTCCTGACCTACCGAGGTGTCGACGAAATCAACGCGAAGGTGACTGAAGCAACAGCTGGTGCGCTGCCGCTTTACGACTTTACCGCTGTTGATGCGGGTCCGACATACGGTCTGGAAGATTGAAGATTCACAGCCCTTCGTGTCGGCTCTCTCAGCCGTGCCGCAGCTCAGGCGCATCGCTGACGGTCATCATCGCGGCCAGTGCGTGGCGAGCGGGAATGAACTGCGACGTCGGCTGCCGAACGGTGAACAGGCGCGCATGAAGAGCGCACTGGTTCTTGCCAGTACGTCATCCGATCAGCCGCGAATTCTGGCCTACAACCGCATCCTGAAAGATACGAATGGCTGACCATTCCCAATCTCCTTGAGAAACTGGATGCGCTATATTCAGGCCGCATCACGACCTCGTGCCAGACGCCTCGGGATCATTCTGCTTTCTGATTGATCATGCGTGGTGGAAGCTGACGATTACCCTGATCCGCTGCCGCCATGATCCGATCAAGTCACTGGATGTGTCAATTTGAACGCCTGGAAAAGGTGATCCGATCTTCCTGGAATCGAAGATGTCCGAACAGATTCACGGATTGACTTCGTGGGGGTATTCGAGGTACTGCAGAACTGGAAAAACTTTGCATCGGCGGAGACTGGGCAGTGGCGATTTCGATGTACCCGACAACTCTGGATCAGTTGATGGCCGTGTCTGGACGCAGGTGAAACTCATGCCTCCGAAAAGCACTTGGTTCGTCCCAAACTACAGCATCGTTGGTCTGGCGGTTGCGAGCTGAACGATCAGCGCGAATTTTTCTCCAGTTTACACGCCCAGTTTGCGCCGGTCCATACGAATGCTGCCCGGCGGCTGGGCGGTAAACGATTAATCAACGGTCATATGCGAGTTGCCATTCCACAATAAATTCCTCAAACCGCCTGCATTCGGCTCACCATTATGACAAGATCAACAGACCTCCTTTGTGTTCTGCCGCTTCGTTTGCCCGATTGGGACACCAGGTTACCCAGACGAGCAAACAGAGTGTCTTGCCGGTTGAAGAGGCGGCTCGGACAATGATTGTGCCGGAAGGATTCCGTGTCACATTGTTTGCCGGTGAACCCGACGCAACAGCCGATCGGGTTTTGCATAGATGATCGAGGACGGTTGTGGGTTGCTGAAGCCTACAACTATCCGAACCATTGGTCTGACTGGGCGATCGCATTCTGATCTTCGAAGACGATACCGATGGCGACGGAAAACACGACAAGCGAACGGTCTTTTATGATCAGCTGAATTACGTCACAGGCATTGAAGTCGGATTCGGCGGCGCGTGGGTCATGTCGCCGCCGAACTTCTATTTCATTCCGGACCGAGATGCCGATGATCGGCCTGATAGTGCTCCGGTTGTCTTTGTTGGAGGATTCGAAATCACGCCAACTCTCATAACCTCGCCAATGGTTTTGCCTGGGGACCTGACGGCTGGCTGTATGGAACTCATGGCCGCACGAACTGGTCGGAGATCGGCAAGCCGGGTTCCTCAGCAAAGGAACGAGTTCGTTTCGACGGCGGTGTCTATCGCTATCATCCTGAACGACATGTCTGGGAGCCAGCCGTTCGCTGACGGCACCACGAACCCGTGGGGGATCGACTGGGACGATTTCGGGCAGGCGTTTGTCTGCAACTGCGTTGACCCGCATTTGTATCACGTGATTCAGGGCGCGCACTATGAGCCGTGGCGGAACCGTGAATCCAGTCGTTATGCGTATCAGCGAATCACGACTATTGCGGATCATTTGCACTTCATCGGCAAGGGAAACGTCCATGATGGAACAGGGACCGCTGAAGAAGATGCCGCTGGTGTACACGCCATTGCGGGACGATGATTTATCTGGGTGATTCGTGGCCGGAGAAATATCGCCCGCAATACCGTCTTCATGCACAACCTTCATGGCCACCGCATCAACAACGATATTCTGAAGCGTGGCCTGATATTACCGCGTCCTATTAACCTTGACCTGATGCGTGTGCTCGCGATCAGTGGTACATGGGCGTGACAATGCAATACGGTCCGGATGGTTCCGTTTATTCGCTGGACTGGTTTGACACCGGAGAATGTCACAGCCTGGTCAACACGCAAAGAAACTACAGTCGAATTTTTCACATCTCCTATGGTGATCGAGCACTGGTTCACACGATCCGCTGCGTGCGAACAACTAAAGAACTAGTCGAGTTGCAGTTTCATCGAAACGACTGGTTTGTCCGTGGCATCGCGCGACGACTGCTTCAGGAACGATCCGTACGCGGTGAATATCCGACTGCAGCCTCCATCGAGCTCAAGAGGCGACTGACGATGGAGTTGGCTGTTGAGAAAAGACTCCGATGTCTCTGGGCACCGTACCTCGATCGTCAAAGCCGATGCCGTGCTGCTGGACTGAATGTTGAGCGACGAATCTGGAACATCTGCGTGCATGGGCGATCTGATTGTTGAGCGAAGATGGTGAGTTGCCAGCCGAGATTCAGCAGCGCTCGCGAACATATGAAACTGATCCTTCGGCTTTGGTGTCTCTACACCTCGCTGCGCCGCGGGGCGCAGCGGACTGCGTTGAAGGATCGCCAGTCAGCCTGGTCGAAGCATTGAGCAGCTCGGTCGGACTTTGTACTGACCGTGAATATTCCAGCTAATGACCCTGTACGCGGCTGAGCCGTTGGATGAACAGGATCAGGATCGATTTATTCAGTCGAGGAAGTGCTTTCCACGATCCTGATCGTTCGATTTCTCATGTGGCCTGGCGAGTTGCGGAACATCCGGGAACTCTTCTGATCGATCAACTCATTCGGGTCATTCGGTCGGCTGAGGGCAGGAGACACGTCGAAGCGACCTGCTGTCCGGGCTATTGACCGGCCTTGAGGGAACTCGACGCTTCGATTTCTCCCGCATGGTCAGAGACTTACGCGGTCCTGGCGGATTCAAAAGAGGAAACTGTTCGCGGAACATGGGCACAGAGGCTGGCGTTGATTTTTGAGGATCCTCAGGCGATTCAGCAGCTCAAGAATTGGCTGGCGATTCTACCGCAGACAAAACCGCTCGGCAACGGGCCATCAAGGCCTGGCAGCAGCCGAATCGCAGGTTTTGATGAGCAGCTCATCGAATTGACAGCCGATCAACATGTCCAAATGGAAGCGAATGGGCTGGCCGAGTACGACCATCCTGCAGACCGTGAAGACCGTACTGCAAGTTTACTCGTCTGCCAACGCGACTACTGACAGACCGCTCTGCAAACGCTGGCTCACGCGTCTCATGGGCCAAATCGCTGATGGCCGCGCTGGAGTCTGGTGAAATTGCTCGCACTGAGCAGTCCGTTCCATTTCACCGCGAGACAGATTCATAGTCTCGGGGACACGCTAATTATCGAAGGACGTGCGTTGAACGACTCTTGGGGACCGATTCGAGAAACTCCAAAGGATCGAGCAAGACTCATCACCAACTACAAGCCGCAACTGACCACGGCATTGATTCAAAGCAGCAATCGTCGGAACGGCCGGGCGCTGTTTCAAAAGAACTGCGCAAACTGTCATCGCTTGTTTGACGCGGGAACATTGATCGGCCCTGATCTGACTGGTTGGCAACGAACCAATGTGGACTATCTGCTGCAGAATCTGCTCGATCCGGCGCGTCGATCTCGAAGGACTATCAGATGCAGATCGTTGCAACGACGAATGGCCGTGTGGTGACGGGTTTGCTGATCGAAGAGTCAGACAACGCGATCACCATTCAGACTGCGACGGAAAAGGTGATCGTGCCTCGAAATGAAATTGAGGAGCAGAAGATTTCCGATGTCTCCATGATGCCAGAAGGTATCCTGCAGAAGATGACTCACGATGAAGTGCGTGATTTGTTCGCCTACCTGATGGGTTCGAGCAGGTTGCGATTCCCTGATGTTTGATACGGCGAGTGGTTCGCCGCTGGTGGAGTGTTGGTTTAATCACAGTCCAGATCGTCGTGCTGGCTTCAGCCAGCATTCCATGGAGTATTTGAGCCATAATGCTGACTGAGGTCGGCACTACGAAATAAAGTCCCCCGTCAGCTTCCCGCCAGTCCCAAAAAATGCGATGTTGCGGTCCATTAAACATGGAGAAGGCTCTCAGATGAAAACAGCTTTGCACTCTATTAGTTACTCCGGCTCCTGGGGACAGGCGAAGTTGCCTCTGGGAGAAATTGTCCAGCGAGCATCTGCGCTGGGGTATGACGGAATCATGTTGGCCGGCAAGCGTCCGCATGCATCGTTGCTGGACACACACTGAGTGGACGATGCGAACTTTCGGGGTCGAATGACTGATGCAGAAGGTCGAGATGTCCCGTCTGGGTCGGCTACACAAACTTCACCGCCGATGCAGAACATGCGGAGGTGCCTCATCGCGAGATGCAGATTCATTACGTGACCGAGTTGAGCCGACTGGCCGTCGAGCTTGGTGGCCGGATCGTGCGAATCTTTACTGGCTATGAGCATTCGTTGCTGCCTTATTCAAAAGCCTGGGACCTGACTGTCAGCGCGGTTAAGGAATGTGCTCGTCGCGCTGCTGATGTCGGGGCGATTATTGCGGTGCAGAACCATCACGATCTGGCAGCGCACTCGGATGCGTTTTTGATGTTTCTGAAAGCTGTTGATGAATCGAACTGTCGAGCGGCGTTTGATGCGTGGTCTCCGGCTCTGCAGAGCGACGACTATCTGACGGCGGCGAAAAAGCTGGCACCGCTGACGGTTCATACAACGATAGCCGATTACGTCCGAGTGCCCCGGTTTCGTTATCAGCCCGAGCTTGTGAACTATCACCGCGAGGATGACTACATTCAGGCGGTTCCGATGGGAGAAGGGTTTATCGACTATCGAGGTTTTCTGAAGGAGTTATGTGAACACGGCTTCGACGGCTGTGTGGCCTACGAGATGTGTTCTCCGCTCCGCGATGGAAATAGTCTGGATGTCCTGGATCAGTATGCGCGGGCGTTCCTCGAGTTTATGAAACAAACGAAAGCCCGCTAGTCTTCAAACAAACGCGTATCTCGGTTGAGGGCTAGTTCGTGACAAAGCCATTCGCCTAATCGATCGTTGCCGCGATCACTTCCCAATCGCAAACAGATGATGTTCGCCTCGAATGTAGATCCGACCATTTGCGATTGCCGGGGATGACCACGTGTATTCGCCCAGCTCATTTTTCGAGACGACATCGAGCTTGTCGCCGGGACGAACAACCGAGGTGATGCCATCATCGGCCGTAAAGTAGACCAAGCCGTTGGCTGTCAGCAGCGACGCGCTGTAGTGCTTGCCGAGTCGATCCTGCCAGAGACGTTTGCCTGTTGCTGTTTCAAAACAATTGACCGTGCCGCGGTCGTCGGCGACAAACAGATGAGGGCCTGTTAGGACGGGCGACGGGACGTAGCATTTGGCTTCGTCTGATTGCCATCGCACATGAGAGGTTGTTACGTCGCCGGATCCGTTCGGTTTGATCGCCATCACGTGATGTGTTGGGTAGCCGGCCGTCAGATAGAAGCCTGTTTCATCCGAAACCATTGACGAAACAAATTGCTCAGTGGGTCCTTCAATCTTCCATAATTCACGCCCTGTTCGTGGGTCGAGACTGACCACCTGCTTGCTGCCCGACATCACCATTTGGGTTCGGCCAGCGATGTCGCGAACAATGGGCGTACAGTAGCTGCGAATCTTGTGTTCTCGTGGTGTCTTCCAGACCGTTTGGCCATTTGATCGATCGAGTGCAACGACATACGAGTCTCCATCATGATCACCGTTGACGATCAGTAAGTTCTCGAAAATCACGGGCGAGCTACAGAATCCATGAGCGCTGATGAAGTCACCGATGGTGACATGCCAGAGTTCATTGCCACTGAAATCGAAAGCGGCCACAAGGATTTGCCCCGGCGTGACATTGCGTTCGCTGCCAACGTTGGGTGCTGGAATTTCGTGACCATCAACAATCAAAAAGGAAACATAGACCGTCTTGCCATCCGTCGCGGGAGTTCCGGAAGCGTAGCTGTTCAGCTGGTGTTTGGTTTCCAGCTTCGATTTGGCCACAACCTTTTGCCACAGCGTTTCTCCACTGGCCTGATCAAGACATGTCAGAACTCTTTCGCCCGTGACTTCATCGCAACTGCTCAGAAAGATTCGATCATTCCAAATGACTGGTGAAGCGTGGCCGGTTCCTCGAAGTTTCGACTTCCACACGATGTCTTCGCCGGTGATTCCATTCCAGACAGTTGGCACATTGGACTCAGCGGATGTCCCGTCGCCTCGAGGGCCTCGCCAGCATGGCCAGTTTTCTGCCATCACGGTCGAGAATGGCAGATGAACGATCAAAATCAGCATGAGCCTACGGAGGTGGATGGCATCAATCAGGGCAGGGCGGTTACTGGTCGCATTCGTGTCAGCGGGACACGTGCCATCCGTTTCAGAGAAAACATGAGGGGTTTCTGCGGTCATGGCAAGCCTGCTTTCTGCGGCTGAATTCTGATGAGTGCGCTCCGTAAGAGCACTTTCGGCTCAGTGTAGAGTGCCATCGGCACAGCCGGTAGGGGTTATGACGTTCGGATTCGTTCCGGATCTTCAGAAACACAGGTCTCCCTGCGGGTTTGAGGGCCGTCGCGATCCTGAGTGGTTGAAGCGGTTTCGATGTTGTGTTACCGTTTAGGGTTGTCGTAAATGATGGTTCCAGACGTCCACAAGGTTCAGGAAAAACGAAGAACAGCAATGCACAAAGTTACCCTTCTTCCAGGTGATGGTGTTGGCCCGGAGATCGCTGAAGCAACACGAAAGTGCGTTGAAGCCACCGGAGTGAAGATTCAGTGGGACGTTCAGGAATGCGGCATTGAGGTGATCGAAGCCAAGGGTGGTGTGCCAGCCAGCGTGCTGGAGTCTATTCGTGCCAACGGTGTGGCTTTGAAGGCACCAATTACAACTCCAATCGGGAAGGGTTTCCGCAGCGTCAACGTTTATCTGCGACAGGAACTTGGGCTGTACGCGTGTGTTCGTCCGTGCAAGACCTACAAAGGGGTCCGGACGTTCTTCGAATCCTGCAACGTGGACCTTGTGATTGTTCGCGAAAACACGGAAGACCTGTACGCCGGTGTGGAGTTCAAAGCGGGTGAAGCTGTTACCGAGAAGCTGATCGGTCAGATCAACGAAGTGGCTTCCGGCAAGAAGATCACGACCGGACTGAAGACGACGGGCGTCAGCATTAAGCCGATGTCCGTTGAAGGGACAACTCGTATTGCTGACTACGCGTTCAAGTACGCGGTTGACCACAACCGCAAGTCTGTGACATCCATCTCCAAGGCGAACATCATGAAGTTCACCGATGGGCTCTGGTACGACGTCACCCGCGCTGTGGCCAATGCCTATCATGCAAAGCATGAATGGGCAGAGTTGGCGAAGAATGTCGCTCCATCTCCAGATGCGAACGCTGGCAAGCTGAACGCTGGCAACATTACTTACATGGAGCGTCTGATCGACAACATGTGTATGCAGCTCGTCCAGAAGCCAGAGCAGTACGATGTTCTGGTGATGGGAAATCTCTACGGCGATATTCTCAGCGACCTCTGTGCCGGACTCGTTGGCGGACTTGGTGTTGCTCCTGGTGCAAACATCGGAGTCGACGGTGCGATCTTCGAAGCGACTCACGGTAGTGCTCCGAAGTACAAGGGCCAGAATAAGGTTAATCCAACTGCATTGATTCTTTCCGCGAAGCTGATGCTGGAGCATCTTGGCGAAGCCAAGGCCGCTGCGAAACTCGAGCAGGCTGTTGCTGAGATCATCGCCGAAGGAAAAGACGTCACTTACGACATGAAGGCCGATCGAAACGATCCAACAGCCGTTGGAACTCAGGAGATGGCAGAAGCCATCTGTCGCCGAATCCAGCAGCTCTGATGAACAATCCCGAAAGCCCGGTCGTTGAACGACCGGGCTTTTTTCTGCGCTGTGAGTTTTCTTCTGATCAGGATATCCGCCCAGAGGAGGCGTTCGATGCTGACATTTCTGAAACTGGTCGCGGCGTTTATCGTTGCCATCATCCTGCTTGTTGTCGCGATCGTCCTTTTTATCAGATGGAAGTTTCAGCGGTTCCTGAAGAACATGATGGAGACCCGCGGTGGCGCATGCGTCGAGTGGTGTTCCACCATTCCGGATTAAGCTTAAACCACACGACGACGATGAAGCAAGAGTGGTTTCATAATGATGATGTCAGTGCAAATGCAGCAGTTTGAATCATCAGGATTCGCTTCTTTGGGAGATTATATCGTCGGAAGGCCTGCCTTTGCTGGTTCGTGGTTTTCAACATCAGGATCACAACGTGTATGGAGTCATTTACGATCACGGTGCAGCAGGTGTCTGGAGCGATGTCGTAAGGCGATATGAGGATGAGTCGAGTTGGACGGTGTCGTCAGCGAAAGAACACGGGATGGATGCGGCTCCATGGCATACTCCCATGCTTTATGCCAGGACAACCGGTCAACGAACTCCTCAGTCGGCTTCTGGAATCATCTCCTGACACCGGTGTCCAAACGACTGGTGCCGACAAGTTTATTCCACGGTTCGAAGCTGCTTATAAACGTGAGATGAATTGGCGAATCGAGAGAGGCGGTGCGACCGAGCAGGAGATTCGAAGAGTCTGTGAGAAGAATGGACAGGATTGCACTGCCGAGCAGGTCGAACAGATTCAGGGACTCTGGAAATCTGCAATCGGGGAATTCTTGTCAGAGCAGCTTCTGCTTGCATGGCGAAAAGACAGTGGCATGCCCGCGCGAGAGTATGATCGTATCGCTCACAGGCTTGTGGTAGTTCACAAACGCCTGACACCGGCTCAGGTTTTGGAAGCTTCTCGCAGTGATTTTGATGGTGACGATGCTGATGACGAAGAGGATCAGAATCTTGACAAAGTCAAAGCCTGGTGCTCATCGGAATCGACAATTTCTGCGTTCCGGAAGTTAATCAAGCAGAAGGGGACCGAGACCCACTGGACTCTGATTTGTGAGTTAAAGAAGCCCCTGGTCGCCGAGATCTGGGAGCGAGCCGAAGAGGAACACTCCGAAAACGACTTCGACGATGACGACGAAGATTGAGATTTTCATGCGATCAATGAGCTTCGGTTTTGGGGGCATCTGCCGGAGTTGTTGCCGCTTCGAACACTTCGCACTCCGGATGTGTGTCTCTCCACTTTGTCCAGAACTCAGCGGGTGACGTTTTTCTCCACATCGCCAGAGCTTTGCCGACGTGTGAGTAAAACGTGTAATTCTGATCGATCACAGACTGCGGCGTTTCTTTGACGTTACTGATCAGCCAGTCTGCCGCTTTCAGAATCTGCTCGCGCGGTGGGTGAAGTTCCTGCGGCGCAATAGACAGCCATTCCAGATGATGGCCCGTCGCGATGACTCGCTTGTAGCCTTTTTCTTTTGGATCGGCCTTGGCTTCCGCCTCAGCGCCGTCTGTCCAGTTTGCTGGCCACGAACCATCCGGACTTTGTGACGAAATGATCATGTCTCGGCTGGTCTTCAGATAATCCATAATCTGAGTTTTTGTGTCGGCCGTGATCAGATCACCCCCGTATTGTTCGTTCAGGCGAAGCAGGAGCATCAGCGAGTACACGCGATGGGTCCCAAGACAAACACCATCGCGTTTATGGTTTCGCATCAAACGCTCGGCGACCATATCGAACGTGATCTTTCGCCCCTCGCCGTTGTGCCACACGTTTGATTTCTGAGGAGCCAGCCAGAGCGTAAACGCCATGGCCGACCATTCTGTTTCACGTTCATCCAGATGAAAATCGCGCAGGGCTTCCGACAGAACGTCACGCACCTGGAGAGCTCTTGCGGTCGTGAACACGGGAGCATCGAGTGGCAAGCCTGATTCGGTGAGAGCCGCCAGTGTATGGTCGTGATGAACCGAGCTGGAAGAATCTTCGCCCCAGCGAACATGAACGCCGTCCGGAGTGAGCTCCATTAACGGTGGATTATTCTTGCCCCACGAATCCATGTACTTTGCGGTGTCCGTCAGGAAGTCACTCATCTGAGGCCCGGAGATCGCGTCGGGATTCTTGAACTCGATCGACGATCCCCATGTTCGTAACGCGTGCTCAACCAGGTTGGGACGCAGATGACTGCGACTAAAACGCGGTACGATCTTTTTCAGGACTCCTGCCAGCTCTTCATCCGACACGACTTCAGCGTCGTTGTAAAACGGAGCCACTATGGCCAGTTTGGAATCGCGAAGATTGACATCCAAAGCGACGGCTCGATGAGTCACTTTGGCAATGACTTCCTGCTGACGAACTCCGGGAATGCAGAACCACGACGCTGCGAACGCACTGCCAAAGGCCAGTTGTACGGTCAGCCAGGTTCGCAGTGAGACTTTTCGGCGTGAGTTTCGAACGATATTCATTTCAGAATCCTGCACAGTCTTTCGAGGTCCATGACCAGGGTGATCGGCAGTCGCAAAGAAGACAGCAGCGACTATGGGAGACAGATCGTGTGAACGGTCAGATCGGGTTGTTTCTCACGAAAACGGCACCCTGTCGGTCTTCGTATTGAGCCTTCCAATCCGTGCTTTCCTTGAACTTCTTCAGCAGGGCTGGCTGACGATCCTTGTCGACGATCGCAAGATTGATTCCGTATTCGTTCATGAGGCCGTCCCAGTCAGAAGGGCCGTTGATCATGCGGATATAGTCGTTCCAGACCTGTTCCGGAGTCACATGAACGTGCAGGTTCACCATGGGTTCCAGTGATTTGGGTCCTCGATTCATCACGTACCCGGCCCACTCAGCTGGCACGAACGCGATGCCTCGCGGAATGCTTTCCATGGAATCCAGGAATGCGACAGTGGCCAACGGCGTTTCAGCAGAGACCAATCGATTGGCATCAGGAACGCGACCGTGGACCAACTGAATCCCGAACGGAGTCAGTGCAAACAGAATCCAGAGAATGCCACCATTGACCAAAGTCATGAGGCCGGTGCCTTTGCCGGGCTGAGGATTCTGCAGCCACTTTGTTGTTCGTCTCATTCCCGCAATCAGATGAGTCCCGGTGATGATTCCCGCCAGTGGAGCCCACCAGTTCAGCATTCGAGCAGACCAGGCAGCGAGCAACCCTGTAGCGACGAAGGCCAACATCTCTCCGCAGTGCATTCGACGAGGACTCAGTTTGATAGCGAAGATTGCCAGCAATGCCGCGGCGGCCGCAGACTGTCCCTGAGCGGTTCGCAGTGTCAGCGCGTCCCATTCGAACATGGATTCGATATTTGGATTGCCGGCGACATTCATGACTTCAGGATAGACGCCGATGCCCGCTGGGTTCAGCAGCACTGCGGCAGCACAGAGTTGAGTCAGGAGAATGGTGCGATGAAGTTCTCGATCCAGCAGAGCAACTCGCAATGATTTGGAGATTGCCAGCACATCGCCAAAGCGGCCGATTCCTGCAAATCCCATCAGCAGCAGACCCATCGAAAACGAGCCATGGATATTGGCCCAGAGAGCGAACATCATCGGCAGGCCAATCCAGGAGGCTCGATTGTGCTTATTGCGTCCCAGCATCCACGCCACAATCACACAGTAGAAGACAACTCCGGCCAATTGAGGTCGAATCACCAGCAGTTGGTCAAGGTTGACCTTAAAGAAGATGCCCGCTGCCAGGATACCGCCCAGCGTTGACTTGCTCATCTTGACCGTTCGGTATGAAACCAATGCCAGGCTTAGAGCGATCATGGCTGCATAAACGAATTGCAGAGACGTTAATCCGAAACGTGCATTCAGAGCGGACAGTCCTACCTGAGCCAGCCACGGAATATTGACCATCGAAACACCGCGACAAAGCCGCATCAGGGGTTCCGTGGAGGAGACAACTCCAGTTTTCAGAATCTGATCGCCGTAGTTGAGATGATCCCAAAGATCGGTGTGCCACAGAGGCCGACTGGCCATCACAATGAACACCAGACCAATCAGAGTCGTAAAGACTACCGAAGATGGCGTGCATCGCATCCACTCCGGAGTTTTGTCTTCCAGAACTCTGGCATCCGGTAGTTCAGGCGTGGGAAGCGGCTGCGGAGACTCTGTCATTTCCCGTTCTTCTGCGACAACGGACATACCTATTCCTCAGCCTTGATGGCGCAAGTTCACACGTGATGTTGCGAAAACTCTACATCACTCAGAAACCGGCCAGGGACACCTTCTCTTGCATGGCGGGAGTGCGGACGAACATCCAGAGTGGGTTTTCTGGTTGAGAGGGTTGTTCTGATTGCGATGAAAGCCCGGATTGTGTTGCGTGTGGCGTTATTGCCTGTCGCGCTGCGGTGATCTGTCACACACGCGGCAGGGAACTAACAACGCGATGAAGACGTCTCGGGACTGAGGGGCAATTGAAGACGAAACGTCTCGGCAACGAAGACAAAGCTAAGGACGACGACGTCAAACTCATCTGAGAGAACCGATAAAGGCTGTGATGAAACAGACGGAACGCGAACGTTGTTTTAACGCCTGGTACGATGTCAGAACCACTGTAAGTTGCTTCAGAGCAAGCGAGATCGTGCAGAACGAGTCACGCTCGGCGAGGGATCGTTACTCAAATGACGCTTCAGTGGGATGCGTTTGATCGGCTTATGGTTCTCGTAGTCTGTTTCGGATCGCGAATGGCGACGAGCGAATTCTTTGCTGCGATGAAGAGCGTGCCATTGACGACTGCAGGTGTGGTGTAAATCGGGGCTCCAAGACTTGGCGGCATGTCACCAAACACCGATTGTTTAGTACGAGCGGCTTTGAAGATATTGACTTCACCGTCTTCATCGCTGATCAGCACGTGACCATCGGCGACGATGCAGTTGCTGTACGTTGCCGCCCAAAGGTCGTCGGTCCATTCTACGTCGCCCGTCCTGGCGTCGAGACAGTGCAGCAGGCCGCTGAAGTCGGCGATGAAGAGCAGGCCATCGTGGATGACTGGACTGCCGAGTGAACGACGAAAAGTCTCTTCAAACTCGATCTTGCCGTTGCTGTTATGGTCAAAGGAGTCGAAATGCCAGATCGCTCCGGAGTTTGGATTTGGGCGTACGAAGTCTCCTTTGTCGGTTTCGCATGCGCACAGCGGTTTGTGCGGAATCGGTTTCTCTCCGTTCTCGAAAGACCGATTGAAGACCAGTTCGCTGCTGATATCGCCCCGTTTCGTTGGATCGATGCACCACAAATCGGCTTCACCTTCACCGTGCTCCGGATTCTGTCCGGTTGCGACGTAGACAAGTTCGTCCGCCACGACGGGTGAACCCATCACCGTGTTTCTGCGGCACTGGCCAAGTGAGTATTTTGCGGTCTTCGGATTGCAGTCGAATTGCCACAACAAAGTCGTCCTGCCGCGTTTCAAATCGGCGAAGTCATAGCCGTAAACCCAGCCGTCCCTGCCGGTGAAAATAGCTTGCGTCACTCCACCGATTTTAGCGGCAGACGGCGAGGCTCCCGTAAACGAACAGGGAAAACCGCCGACCATCGGTTCGCCGGCCGTGTTCTCTTTCCAGATCACTCGGCCAGTCGTTGCATCCAAAGCCAGAAAATTCGGGACGTCGGGAGTTGGTGTCTTCACTTGCGACTCGTTTCGCTCGTTCGATGTATTGAGCAACAACACACTATCGACCACCGTGATACTCGATCCTGATTGATGGAGCGATCGAACACCCAACTCGCCAGTCATATCGAGTTTCCAGATCACATCGGCGTCGATTTCCGCCTGAGTTAGTTCGTCATTGAAGGGTCCGTCGTTTTCACCATCCCGGAATCCGTGCGCATCAAGACAAACGACCTCACACCGATTTGTGACAATCCAAACGTGATCTCGATCGAGGCATGCCGTTGAACAGAGTCCGATGTTCGGCCAGTCATTCTCGGCGGAAAGTTTTTCGCTCGCATACTGCCACAGGAGTTTCCCCGTCACCTCATCGAAGCAGACGAGACACGACATGTCCTTTTCTTTCGGGTGAACTGGATTGAGACCAGCTGCATTGTTCGTCCCGATGAAGACCTTGCCTCCAGACACCACCGGCGATGAATACGTCTCGGTTCCAGGCTTTGCTGTCCAAACGACGTTTGTGCCTTTCTCAAAATCCCATTCACGCGGCAATGGCCCGTTCGCAACGTTGTTTCGAAGCGATGTTCGACCCCACTGCGGCCAATCCTTGTCGGACATGGAATCTATGAGCTCGGATTTTGGAGTTTCTGTCGAATGACCAGTGACGGGTGACACGTTATTTGCTTGAGCCACCTGGTTCGCTGGCGGACCGGAAATCTGTCCCTGCGACAATTGCCACGAACCAATCAGCATCGTCACCATGGCCAGCACCATCAAGGTTGTGATCCACGGTGAACGAGTTTGTTCCGGAGTGACCGGCAACAATCGCCGAATTCGTTCGACGAGCGAACCACCATTCGCTGCGACGGATGCATGTGGTACCTGGCCGCGTAAACTTTCGACGGAGACCAGCATCCGCGCGTAGCCTGCCACGTCGCCGCAGATCGATATCGCCAGGTCATCGCAGCAATGCTCGCGTTCCTGACGAATTCTGCTGGACAGCCACCAAATTGCTGGATGATAGAACAACAGCGTCTCGACCAGAGTCTGCATCACGTTCATCGCAAAGTCGTGCCGCCGGATATGAGCCAATTCGTGCGCGAGCAACGCTTCCAGCTGGTCTGTCGATAAGCCGCTGATCGCGCTCGCTGGCAAGAGGATGACCGGCCTGAATGCTCCGATCACGCATGGCATTTGCGCTAAACTCGACTGAAAGAGGCGGACCGAGTTCTTTAGACGCAGTCGCCTGCTCAGTCGGCTCAGCATTTCGTGGAGCGAATCTGAAACCTCCGACAATCCAACTCGCTGCAATCGCCTCGCGGAGTACCATCCAATGAAAGGTCTCAGGGAGAACAAACAAACGCCTGCCAGCCAACTGCTGACCAGCAGTACCAGATAGGGGCGCAATCGGGATTCGATACGAAGCCAGAGTGACAGATGAGCGATGGAACCGATCGCTGATGTTCCCGATGAGTGACCGACGGTGCCATCCATGATCTGGTCTCCGTCGGTTGCTTGAGTATCAGCCGCCTGCAATGAAACGGACTGCACTGTGAATCCCGGCAGCCTCTCAGTTTCTGCTGCTTCGCCGGATGCATGCGGATCCATTTTGTCATCGAAGCTGACGATCATCTTTGTGCCATCAGCCAGCAAGTCTGCAACTCCCTGTCGCTGCGAAATCATCCATGCGAACACACAGGGCAGCACGCTGACTGACAGCACGAGGGCAAGGCACGCCACGAAATAGCGCGCATTTGCCGCCCGCCGATGAAGATTCCTCGATACCAAGGCTGCCACAAGAACGATCAGCGAGATCATCCAGACGCTGTGCACCAGCATCCAGCCCAGCGGCTCGATTAAACCTGGCATGTTCTCGTCTCCCTTTGTTGGAGTATGGCAGCCTGACTCCGCGGTGGTTCGTAAGGCCGATGTGTTCGTCAGAAATGTGAATAGCTACCAGAGACCTGCATTGCGCAAGCATGGGGGATTTACTTTTCGTGTTTTGCCTTTCTGCGTGACGCGGGCTTCGACTCCAGCTGCTTGATCAACTGTCGAATCTCATCGAGATCTGCTTTTGAGGCAGCCTGAGACGAGAGCACCTGCAGCACCAGCGATTTCGCGGAGCCGTCGTAGAGCTTCTGGATCATCTCGGTCATCACATTATGCCGGGTCTCATCCTGCCCGGTTGCTGCTGTGAACGTCATCGGAAACGAAGACTCATCGCGTTCGACCAGGCCTTTCTCAAACATCACCGCCAGCATTTTGACGGTGGTTGAGTAGTTCGTTTCTTTGTCTTCCGTGATTGCGTTGTGAATCTCGCGAGCAGTACACGCTCCGGAATTCCACAACTTCCGCAGAATTTGCAGCTCCACTTCCGTCGGCTGTGTCGAAACCGGCCTTGGCATGTACAACGTTCCTCTCAACAAGTCGACAAGCGAATTTCTTCGCCAGATAGTAGCGAAAGAATTCGCTTGTGCAAGGTCAAAAGGAAAGACATTGGCCACAAGAGGCTCACCCGTGTTGTTACCCAGAGTGATCATGCCCCGGAATTTTGTGAGGAAGGATGTTGTGCAGAGTCTGTTCTTGGCCACGAATCCAGATGAATAACGACTGAAACCAGATGCTTCAGCGGGAGGTCAAAAATCGTCTTTTGGTGCGACGCTGCCAGTTGTCGAATAAGGATCTGGTGTTGAAGCAAAAGCAGATGTGTTGCCTGGGGCGGAATATTTCTGTTCCGGGCTCACTGCGCACGTACATTTGATACACTGCGGGTTACGTCAGGTCCGCGACAACGAACCCTGATTCCAGATAGCCGATCGCTTCAGGCTGTCAGCATCTTCCGTTTGCGATCGAATGTCGGCGATTCGTTTCCGGTCAAAAAAACGGCTTTGTCGCAGACCTGAAGTGATAAGCCCTGGTGCAGAAGTTTGCTCGTTAAGAACGGCTCAGAACAGAGGGCAGTAACTAATTACCGGAGAGCACTCGTGTGCTTTTCGCAATTTGTTCCAGTTCCAGGTTGCTAAAGTCTGTTGAGAGTATGAATTCGTCGGAGAGTCAAAGAGGAGAGATGATGCGAGAAATTTCCGAGATGGGTTGGCGAGTATCTCCGGCCGATGTTGAACGAATCGTGCCGTTTGAGCTGTTGCTGGACCGGATGGCAGAAGGTCGTCAGGCCGACTGGATCCAGCATCGCCGCGCACTGCATACGAAGCCGGAGCCCAGCGGACAGGAACGCGAAACGACCGCACATATTGTAGCTCGGCTGAGAGAACTGGGAATTTCGGGACGAGTGCCCGACCGTGGTGTCGGAGTGATTGCCGATCTGGTTCTGGGTTCACCTGCGGCCGATGCTCCGCTGATAGCCGTTCGTGCGGACATTGATGCTTTACGCATGCAGGACCGCAAGACGACGCCGTATGCGTCGGCTTGTTCGGGACTTGCCCATGCCTGTGGGCATGATGTTCATACAACGATTGTTCTGGCTGTTGCGGAAATGTTGTCGACTCTGACAAAACGCCTGCCGGAGTCAGAAGTGCCCTCAGCGCGGCTGCGTTTTATTTTTCAGGCGGCTGAAGAGACAGCTGAAGGCGCGGCCTGGATGGTCGAAGATGGCGCGCTGAACGATGTGTCTGCAATTCTTGGTCTCCATGTGGACCCGACGATTCCAGTTGGCAAAGTGGGAATTCGCTACGGGGTCCTGACGGCTCAGGTGGATGAAGTCGAAATCAGTGTGCGAGGCAAAGGAGGGCATGCCGCGCGGCCGCAACACACGACAGATCCTCTGGCTGCTGCTGCCGCTCTTGTCACGACGTTGTATCAGACGGTGCCTCGTCGAGCCGACGCGTTGTATCCGACCGTGTTTACGATGGGCACGATACATGGCGGATCCGCATCCAACGTGATTCCGGATGTTGTGGAGATCATGGGAACTCTAAGGTCGACGGATCGTGTGAACCGCCAGGCCGTGATGGATGCGATTCAGAGAACCTGCGACGGATTGGCCGCGGCGACCGGAAACACGATCGAAGTCCGCTTTCTTTGCCCGCTGGGATCCGTGGTAAACGACGTTACGGTGACCTCGGCCTATGAGGCGTCTGCGATTCAGGTTTTGGGAGGCCAGAATCTGACGATTATCGATAAGCCGAGCATGGGTGGAGAAGACTTCGCGGTTTATCTGGATCATGTGCGAGGATCACAGTTTCGCCTCGGATGTGCCTCGGGTGAAGGGGAGTGGCCCATGTTGCACTCGCCGATCTTTGATGTGGATGAAAGAGCGATCTCGATAGGGGCGAGAATTATTTCGCGGGCCGCTTTGATGTTGTCCTTGATGGCCCCCGAGTGATTGAACGGTTGTCTGACGCGGCCTGTTTCTTGTAGCTGTACTGTGCTGATGTTGCTCTGTTGCAGCGACCACACAGTGCAAACGTTGTTCAGGAAAGAGTTCTGATGACGGTGATGCGATTTACACCCAACGCCAGCCCGACGATCGGCGTGGAAATAGAGCTACAATTAATCGATTCTCGTGAACTGGGTTTGACCAGCTGCATCGACCAGTTGATGACCGCGCTGCCTCCTCACATGCGTGAGTCGGTGAAGCCGGAGCTGATGCAGTGTTATGTGGAGATCAATACGCGGATCTGCAGAACGGTCAAAGAAGCGGGCGATGACCTGCGTCAGAAGCTGGCGGATCTGGAAGCGATTATTCACCCCATGGGGATTCGTCTGCTGTGGGCCGCGACGCATCCATTTTCTTCGTGGCGAAACCAGAAGATTACGGTTCATGAGCGTTACCATCGTCTGGTCACGTTAATGGAAGACGTGGTTCGTCGCCTGGTGACCTTTGGGCTGCATGTTCACATCGGTGTCGACTCGGGTGACAAAGCCGTGATGATTTGCGATCGCATGTTGCATCATCTGCCGTTGCTGCTGGCATTGTCAGCGAACTCGCCTTTTTGGGAAGCTCGCAGTACAGGACTGCAGTCAAATCGGTCCAAGATTATGGAAGGTCTGCCGACAGCTGGCTTGCCGTATCAGATGCGAAACTGGAGCGAGTATGTCTGGCTGGTGAAGCACCTGATGTCGACGGGATTCATTAACTCGATCCGGGAGATCTGGTGGGACATTCGCCCGCATCATCATTTTGGAACGGTCGAAGTTCGCGTGTGCGATATGCCTCCGAGCCTGGATCACGTTCTGGCTTTGACGTCGTTAATTCAGTGTCTTGTGCATACGATTTCGCACGACATCGACGAAGGGACGTTTTTGCCAGAGTATCATCCGATGATGGTGGAGCAAAATAAGTGGCGGGCGACTCGCTACGGTGCGGACGCGTCATTGGTGAGTTCCAAGGACTTCCAGCAGCGTTCGGTGCCACAGATCGTGGACGAGATGATTCAGCGGCTGACGCCGACGGCCATCGAACTCAACTGTCTGGCTGAACTTCAATCCGTAGCGATGCTGCCCATGGGCAGCGGCGCGCGGCGGCAAACGGAGATCTACGAAGCCACGGGAAGTCGCCGCAAGGTGGTGGAGAAGTTGCTGGAAGTTCCCGCATGGCAATAGTTCGACTTCCGGCAGACTTTCTGAATGATTCTCACGACGTTGTGGCCTGTGTTCGTCGACGGCTTGCTGAACTGGAGCCGGTGATTGATCTGGATGTTTCGGATTTTGATTCGAAGGCTAAGATTGATTCGTGTGAAGTGATTTCGGTGCAGACCAGCGAAAACGCCATCGAGATTTGTTACGAGCTTAAGTTTTCGGCCAGTTATACATGCACCGACATCGAGTTTGCGGGGACTCATCAGCGAATTCTACGTGGCGTGCGGGACGGTGATTTCTGGGTTTTTGAGTCTTGTCCGTCTTTTGAATCGAGATCAACAGTGGACGAGTTCTAGCGGGCTGGCTTTCCGTGGAGTCGTAGCGAATCATTGCATCATTGCATCATTGCATGACCAAGTGGTGTAGCGAGGTCACGACTCTGTTTGCAGAGCCTCGAGCAGCCACTATGCTGTCGGACAGCGATACGACTTTTTCGTGTTTAGTCTGGTGCCCATGGTTCGATTCTGCCCGAGAGACCTCTGATGTCGAGATTGTGTGCGTTTCCTCTATGTTGTTTGGGCTTCCTGTTGGTCTCGTTTGGCGACGGATTGTTACGAGCGTCGGAGCAGGCACCGCCACGTGCTGATTGTCCAAATATCGTCTTCATTCTGGCGGACGATCTGGGTTATCGGGAACTGGGCTGTTATGGCCAGACGAAGATCAGGACGCCTCATCTGGATCAGTTGGCAGCCGAAGGTCTCCGGCTGACTCAGCATTATTCCGGCAATGCCGTCTGTGCGCCGTCTCGTTGTGTTCTGATGACGGGACGTGATCCGGGACATGCGTGGATTCGGAATAACAGCGAGATGCAACCGGAAGGTCAAAAGCCGATTCCAGCCTCGGAAGTTACGATCGCGGAATTGCTGAAAGCTCGGGGGTATGTGACTGGTGCGTTCGGAAAATGGGGACTCGGAGGTCCGGGATCAGAAGGCGATCCTTTGAATCAGGGATTTGATCGTTTTTTTGGGTATAATTGCCAGCGGCATGCTCATAGTTTCTATCCCGACTATTTGTGGAGTAATACGGAACGTATTGCTCTGAAGAATAATCCGCCAGTTCCGGGCCACGCGAAGCTGAAAGCAGGAGCTGATCCGACTGATCCTCGCAGCTACGACGAATTCAAAGGACAGGAGTATGCTCCCGATCGAATTCGGGAGGCCGCGATGGAGTTCATAACGGAGCACAAGGAACGACCCTTCTTCCTCTACTATCCAACCACACTTCCTCATGTGGCCCTGCATGTGCCCGATGAAGAATTAAAGCCGTATCTTGAGCAGGGCTGGAATGATCCACCGTTTGCGGCTGCAGGAGGTGGATACACACCGCACTTCACTCCTCGCGCGGCCTATGCTGCGATGATCAGTCACATGGATCGTGATGTCGGAGCGCTGTTAAAACATCTGAAGGAGCTGGACCTTGAAGAGAACACGCTTGTCGTCTTTAGTTCAGATAACGGCACGACTCATCTGGATCAGGAAGTCGACCATAAGTTCTTCGGCAGTGTCGGAAATCTTCGTGGTTTGAAAGGTTCGCTGTATGAGGGTGGTGTAAGAGTTCCGACGATTATCAGGTGGCCGGGGCATGTGGCTGCTGGCACGAGCAGTGATTTTGTGAGTGGTTTTGAGGACTGGTTGCCGACGTTGTTGGAGATTACGGGCGGGAAAGACATGATACCAGAAGTCGTAAATGGCATCAGTCTTCACGCACTGTTAACCACCGGAAGTCAGTCAGAGCGTGAATACTTGTACCGCGAGTTTCCCGGTTATGGCGGTCAGCAGTCACTGCGAGTTGGACGTTGGAAAGCTGTTCGACAGAACCTGGAAAAGGGTCAGGTGAAGACAGAGTTGTATGACATTGATGGAGATGTTTCAGAAGCTCAGAATGTTGCGGGGCAAAACCCTTCAATTGTCGAGGCATTGGAGCTGCAGATGAATGAGCATCGAACGTCTTCCATCCTCTTTCCGCTTCGGCCATTTGACGCGAAGGCAAGGAGGGGAATCAAAAAAGAGTGATCTGTCCGCGAGTCTAAGAGCATTTCGCAGGAAAAACCGTGATTTTTAGGAGGACCGGCCTATCAGAACCCGTCTCCCCAGTCGTCTCTAAAGGTCCCCCTGGTTCCGGACGGCAAGAAAAGTTCTCTGCTCTTGACACCTGATGGTGTTTTTCTGCTTGGGACTGATAGAGTGGATCTCAGTAGATTTAGCTTCGGCCGGTGTTTAGGGCGGAGCTGTAAATCCTGGATACGAAGAAAACTCTGGAGAGAATCATGAAGAAGTTTGGCTACTCAGCTCTGTTTTTGGCTTTGACATTCGTTCAGGTTGGTTGTGGCGAGCCAGCAGCACCAGCACCATCACCAGATCCTGCCGCAGCAATGGAAGCAATGGCTCCAGCAGAAGCTGCCGCCCCAGCAGAAGCTGCCGCGCCAGCCGCTGAAGGTGCTGCTCCAGCAGAAGCCGCAGCGCCAGCCGCTGAAGGTGCCGCTCCAGCAGAAGCCGCAGCGCCAGCCGCTGAAGGTGCTGCTCCAGCAGAAGCCGCAGCGCCAGCCGCTGAAGGTGCTGCTCCAGCAGAAGCTAAGTAGTTCAGAATTAGATTGCCATAGGTCTTGAGCCTTCGTGTTTCACGAAGGCTCTTTTTGTTTCAGGTGAAGGCTGGCATCGCGATACCAGAGTCTGCCGCGGCAAAGTAGTTTGAAGCCAGACTGCCGGTAAAAGGCGTTTGCCGGAGCATTGGTTTCGTCAGCAAAGGCAGTGATGTTTATCATTTGGGTAGAGCCTCTGCTGACTCCGCGACAAAGATACGACAGCATTTGCGTGGCGATACCCTGTCGTTGCATCTCCTTTCGCACGCCAAGATACTCGATTTGTCCGGCAGCTGCAGAATCGCCGTCACTGCATGGCTTGAATGCGAAGGCACAGAGTCCTGCCACTCCCGTTTCTGTTTCTGCAACAAGCAGCGTGCATTCCTGAGAACTCCACTTCCGTAACAGATCATTTCCGGTTGGCGCATCAAGGCTCGCTAAATCATCAGTGTTTTCAAGGATCCGATCGAGGGCCACTGCAATCTCTCTGTGACGTTGTTGGGCAGTGGAGGTATTCATTGCCGGTCTGAATTGTGGGGACGATTCGGATTGTGGGCTATCGGACAACGCGTGCAGATCAGCGATCGACAGCCGGACAGTGGCAACACGGCTGGCCTTCAGCAAGCATTCTTCCGCAGTCGCCTTCCAGCCAACAACCGACGCCAGAGCAGAGAATTGCGCAAGTTTGAGTTCGCTGGCGATCATTAGCTCTGGATCACAATGCGATTCCCACTCAAGGAAGCGAATCTGAGCCATTTCAGTCTGCTGGGCGTGAGCGATCACAGCCGACAACATTTGACGGAGCCAGGCCCTGGAGGTTTCCGGGGCCGCATCAGACACAAAGACTGGCTCGGAAAGGACCAGTGACTGTGTACTGTCGGGGTCGTGGTGGAATCCAATTGCGGCGGAGGTGATGCCCGCAACTCGTACAATCACTCCTGATAATTCGGCGTTATTTTCCGCCTCCCTGCGGTAAGGAGAAGGCTCTGGAGTCACAGAGCCCAACGTCATAAGGTGTTGCATAACATCGTTAACTACGCAACACAACACATGCTCTGAAGACGTCATGAGTTCATTTCACGCTTCAGGGCCTCCAGTTCCGCCTCGACTTCGTTGGATCGCTCAATGACATCAGCAGACGCGGACATGGCAGCCGTTGCGGACAGAGTCTCGTCAACGGGCACGAAGCCCGTCATCTCCTGCATTCTTCGCACGGCCTCGGCCTGTCGTGCTTCCAGAGCTTTTTGAATACGCAGCATATGCTGCCAGGTGGAATTCGCGGCATCCAATTCCGGACGCAGACCAGCAATCAGGTCTTCGACCTCTACTTTGCGTCTTAAGGAATCTCGAGCACCGTCTTCATCACCTTCGGCCAGAAACTGTCGAGCTCGATCTTTCCACTCTTTTAGCTGAACCTCATATTCAGAAATCTCGCGTTTAAGACGCTCGCCGTTATTGGCCGACGTGCGGACATTTCGTCGGCAGGCGGCCAGCCCTTCGTTCATCTCTTCAAGGATCTCCTTCAGGGCCTTTGCCGGATCGGGCGATGCCGAAAGAATCTCGGTGATGCTGCAGGTAATGATGTCTGTCAGTCGGCTGAAGTGAGGCATGGCATGAATTCTTGTACGTGAGTGAGTGAACACTGCCTTATCGAAACAGATTGATCGGGGACTCTGAACGTTGGGTTTTAGGTATCTGATGAACACATTTCAAAAAATGATTCTTCTGAGAATCCACGGCAGGTCAGCAGGTAACGTAGCTTTTCCCGAGCAAGACGCAGGCGACTCTTGGCCGTTGGCAATGACGTTTCCATGGCGTCAGCAACTTCTGAAAGCGTCAGTGAATTATAGTGATGCAGCAGAAAAGTCTGCCGTTGTTCTTCCGGAAGCTGTAACAGCAGCTCCTGAACGGCATCAGCGACTTCTCGCTCGATGGCCCGATTTTCTGCGGAAGTGATCTCTTCAGGGACCTGCTGCATCAAGTCGTTGTCATCACAGTCCTCGGATGTACGGCGGCGAATGCTTCGAATAAGCACATCATTCACCGCGCGGCGGGAATGGTCAATGAGCAGATTTCTTCCGATTCGAAACAGGAAGCCCTTGAACAGGCCCTTCGGCAGATAGTCCCAGCAGTTGCGGTACAGCTTCAGCAGCGTTTCCTGAACAAGATCCTCGGAAAGATGTTCGTCGCGAGTGTTCTTGAGGAAGAAGCCAAACAGCGGGCCCTGCCACTCATGCACCAGTTCGCCAAAGGCGTACGGATCGCCTTCCTGCAGGCGAATCATGCGTTCGTCATCAATCGAGTAAATCGCCGTCATTGTTTTGACAGGTTTCGAATGCAGTAAAGCCGCTTGTCTGACCGAATCAGCAGACGATCTCCCGAAATGGCAGGAGTCGACAGACAAATATCATCCTCTGCCAGCGAATTTGTCTGCAACAGCTCAAATTTATCGCCAGCTTGAATAACGCAGCAGACACCGTCTTCGTTCAGGCAGAAGATCTTGCCTTCGTAACTCCATGGAGAAGATGTTACGGCCACGCCGCGTTCCAGTTTCTGCCGATCATAATGTTGCTCGCCGGTCGTGGCATCGAAGCAGCTCAACAGGCCACGATCATAGAGAATGTAAAGCCGACCGTTCGATACCAGAGTGCTGGGGTTGTAGGGAGCAATAAACATGTTCGACCATGCAATGAATTCGTTGCTGGTTTCACCCTCGGGAAGTGAGATGTCCCCGGATGCTCCAGGTTTAATCGCGTACATAGCTTTGATGCGATCCAGAATGTAACCGGAACTGATATACAAAAGGCCGTCAGCTTCGTACGGAACAGCGATTGTGATGCTGGACATGCCTTTCAGGGACCACAGGAGCTTACCTTCCAGATCATAGCTGCGGACTGCTCCGGTTCCGGCCGTGACGATTTCCGTGCGAGCAGCGTTGTTCCAGATATACGGAGTGGACCAGTTGCTTTTCTCGTCGCGATCAACTTTCCAGACCGTGTCACCAGACGTCTTGTTGAGAGCGATCAGATAGGACTGCTCATCATTGTCGAATTGGTAATAGAGCCGGTCGTGATGCAGGACTGGCGATGAAGCCGTTCCCCAACCGAATCGAGTTGGGTGCGGCTCAAGGGAATGCTTCCAGATGAGTTCACCGGAGAAATCGAAGCAGAAGATTCCGAGATTTCCAAAACACGCGTACACATGAGTACCATCTGTCACCGGCGTTTCAGACGCGTAGCTGTTCTTCAGGTGAATTGGCGTCGGCGGGGCACCTTTGTGGACTGTCTTTTCCCAGCGAATTTTGCCACTGGCCAATTCAAGGCACATAACTCTCCATTCGTGTTCTGATTCCGGCGGCGTTGGCCGGTCACCGCCGAAGTAGAGACCTTTTTTGATGGGCTCTGTTTCCCCGGAATTCACGACGGTTGTCAGAAAGACATTGTCGCCCCAGACCACAGGAGCTCCCCAGCCGCGTCCGGGGATCTCCGCTTTCCATTCGACGTTTTCTGTTGCCGACCATCGATCCGGCAGACCGGTATTCAGCGAGACACCGGTCGAATCGGCGCCGCGAAACTGAGGCCAGTTCTGCTCAAGGCTGTCCTGAGCAGAAAGAACCGATTGGCTGATCAAACACACGAAGATCAGGAAAATTTGTAACACCCGCATTGATTGCTCCAGTCGCAGGGCAGACCATCCTGGCACCCGCATATCCGCACATTGTGGCGAATCCTGTAGCTGCGCCAATGTGGATTGGCAAAGAGTGTTTCATGAGATGCAAAGAGTGGAATCGCAATAAAGGAGATTCACAATAAGGATTCAGGTTCCATGCGCCGCGATACTATTCAGGGCTGTAGATTTCGTTCGAAAGTGAATTTGCCCAGCATCGTGTAGATTTGCAAAAGGGCCTGGTCCATCATTTCTTCTCCAGCCCCAAGGCTGACCCAACTGACCGAGGAATCTGCCCCATAGCCGCCTTCGGCAGCAGCTTCGATGGTTGGAAAATACATGTGATGGCCGTTGCAGTAGCCAAAGAAAAATGTTTCGGCAGCACGTGATCGTTGTTTGAGACGAATGGCATGATCGCAGAAGAATTCACCAGAGCCGCCAACTAACGCAAGCTCCTGGTTGATCAGTACGGCGGTGATACGGGGACGAATGGTGTTCTTGAGCAGATCATCGGACATCGAGGCGGACGCGAGTTCCGGGAAAAACGCCGCGCTGAAAACAGCTTGCGTCAATGGATTGGAAAATGCCATGCGAGTTGGAAACTCGAAGATGTCTTCCGTACCCTTGAGTCGTGGGCGATCGGGAACCTTTGTGGTGATGGCTGCTGCGGTCTCTATGACGTTAGATGCCATGGCTTTTCCAAATGCATCGACCCCGCGAGTCTCTTCGGTCGTCGAGGTCGACAAATCTCCCGACGCGCCCTGCATAAAGACGCACGGCGTGTCGAGTTGCTGTTCCACCGCCTTCATCATGGCTCCGGGCCATTCGGCCGAGAAACGCAGGTCGGAGGCATCCATCATGGTCGGATGAGCGGCATAGTTCACGATCATTGCAATCGGTTTTCCATCGGAAGCGTCGAGCCGAATCACGCCTAATTCTGTGTCGACTGGTTTGGGTTCGATCTTCGAGTGCCGATTGCGGTTCATTGCGACCGACTTTGTCCCCCAACCAATTTTGGCTGGTCTGGCATTGGCGGCCGCTGCATTAATCGTCTGAATGATTTTGGATTCCAGCTCTTTCGAATAGGCGACCGCGTCATCAAAAGCATCTTTGCCTTTGCCGGGTTCGTCGAGCAGTTCAATGACGGGTCCGTGATGTGTATGTGAGCCGGAGATTAGCACCAGTCCGACGTTGGATGTGTCTTTGATGGAGATTCTGATGCGGGCCATCATCGCGTCCGTAGGTGATCGACCAAGGTCAAGGCCCACGATGGCCAGTTTCTCCGACTCGACATCAATGACGACGACTTTGACAAACAAAGGGTCTCGCACTCCGGTCGACAACGCAGCATGTCGGGCCCCGTAACCCCACATTGGAGTGGCTTTTAGAGGGGTTATTTCCTGGCTGGCAAAGCCCGCCTTGAATTGTTTCGCATGGGCAATTGACGAGACAAGCAGAACCAAAGCGAGAGTAATTGAGCGATAGAGTTTCATCGTGCGGATTCTTTCAACCACGAAGAAGAAAATCGTGTTTTACAGGCCGAATCATACGGCGCGAGTTTCGGCTTCGATTTGAAGTGTTTGTGATGAACTGAAGACAAAATTATGTGTACAGAATGTACAAGTTAGCGCGCAATATCGGTACTGCGCAACATCGGGATATTCTGATTTAGCGGCTGGCTAATTGCAGTTTGACAGGATCCTCATCAGTTGTCGCAGTTCATCATCAACTTCGTCAACAGAATCCACCGTGCTGGCGATTTCGGATCGCAAGAGTTCTCGATAACGCAGCTTCATGCGACGCACGGCTTGCTTGATCGCATCTTCAGACATGCTGAGTCTTGGGCAAAGATCGGCGTAGGGGATTCTGGCTGCGTCCTGGTTGATATGCGGCTCAAGCAGTTCAAACATGGTTCCGTGGTTGCGTTGTTCATACTCGCTGCGAAGCATCGCTGCGACGTTTTGCAACAAAGTCATGGCCCAGCGACGTTCGAAGAGTTGATCGGCGGAGATCGAATCAGATTCCTGTTGATGGTACTGGTGCTCACCGGATTCAAAGTCGAGCGGCAACAGAATCCTATCTCCGCCACGCTTCTCAGCCATCTTGCTTCGATGATCGGCCGCCAGAAAAGTTTGAGACGGACTTGAGCAGGAACGAACGGAAACGACCTCGTTCCTGATCCGCCGATTTCACGAACTCGGATTCCAGAAGATGCAGGAAGAACGCCTGCGTCAGATCCTCGGCGTTTGCTGGCGAATGTCCCCTTCCGTCGAATGAAGGCATAGACGGGCAACCAGTAGATCTGACACAGATCCTCCATCGCCGCCCGAGCGGTACTGCTGCTGTGATGACCGGCCGCGCGGACGATGCTCCATTGAGTCGTTGCGAAGCGATTGCGGCGAAGTTCTGTCATGGTCTGAATTGAACGCGATGTGGCAGGAGGTTGTCGCGAGCCGAGGTGATAAATGCAAAAATCTCCTGAAAACGCTGGGTTACAGCAATTTCTGAAAAACTCTGTCACCTTCGAACCGGGATTGCTTAGTAAAGGATAGCATCATCCTTCACGGTGGAGTCCCCCATGTCAGAATCGTCCAAAAAGTGTGCTCAGTGTAACGCCGAATTGCCAGCCGACGGAGCGTCATCACTGTGTCCTCAGTGTTTGTTGCAAATTGGTTTTGAGACGCAGCCAGCAGTGCGATCCGGAGAATCCAGTTCTTCGGCGTACCGTCCCACGTTCATCCCGCCGACTGTTGAAGAACTGTCTCCTCATTTTCCGCAACTGGAGATTCTGGAGGTCCTGGGACATGGCGGCATGGGCGTGGTCTACAAGGCTCGCCAGATTGAACTGGATCGTGTCGTCGCGTTGAAAATCCTGCGGCCCAATATCAGTCAGGATGCGGGTTTTGCAGAACGATTTCTGCGAGAAGCGAGGGCTCTGGCAAAGCTGAACCATCCCAACATCATTACGGTGTACGACTTCGGTCGAAAGGATGCACTGTTTTTCTTCATCATGGAATTTGTTGACGGGACGAACCTGCGACATGTGGAACGAGTCGGTCAGCTCAGTCCGGCGGCGGCGTTGAACATCGTCCCTCAGATCTGTTCAGCATTGCAGTACGCACACGATAACGGTGTGGTCCATCGTGACATTAAGCCGGAGAATATTCTGCTGACGAAATCCGGCGACGTGAGAATTGCGGACTTCGGGCTCGCCAAGCTGGCTGGCATGGATGATCACGCACCGCTGACTGGCACATGGCAGGTGATGGGCACACCGCACTATATGGCTCCTGAACAGTTTGAGAAGCCAAACACCGTCGATCACCGAGCCGACATTTATTCGCTGGGCGTTGTCATTTACGAACTGCTCACTGGCGAACTACCGATTGGTCGCTTTCGGCTACCATCAGAGAAAGTGCACGTCGACGTGCGGCTGGACGAAGTCGTGCTTCGAGCTTTGGATAAAGAGCCGGACCGACGTTATCAGCGAGTGACGGATGTCGCGACGGCTGTTGATGCCGCATCAGCTGCCCGGCCAGGTGAGTCGACTCATATCATTCAGAACGTCAGACAATGGGCGACCGCAACAGCGACGGCTGCGGGAGAGCGAATCAACGCCTTGCAGAATCAAGCGACCAGTGGAGATGGACTCTTTCGAAACGCCGTCAACTTGTTGGGAGCTCGAAGCCATGGGATCGGTACCATCCTGATGTGGGTTGGTGCCATTAACGCCCTTGTTTCATTGGGACAAATGGACAGCGTGCATCGCCCCTTTTCGGCGGGCATGGAAGTCCCGGTGTTCGTTGCCGCGTGTATTGCGTTTTGGTTTGGACGCCAGCTTCGCCGCAACGCCGTGTCGAAGCCACTGCGATGGGCCGGTTTGTTGTGTCTTCTGCCGGTCATAACCGATTTAGTCCTGCCCGATTTTTGCCGCATCCTGTTCATGGCAATGGGACTGATCGCATCGCTGCATGAGAAGTTTTCGAATACCTCTGACGATGCGAAGGATGTCTCCGTCGCCGACAAATTTGCGAAAGGACTTGAACGCGTTCAGTCGGTCATGACTCGTCGATTGTTGTTGTTGACGATTGCGGGTGTTGGTGGATGGTGCATTATCTCGGGATTGTCGATCGGCGGACTGTCGATGTTCTGGTACCGCCAACTAGTGCCTTCTCTTTACGTTGTCGCCGATCATTCAGCACAAGACGTTCGCTTGATGTCGGAAGAACCTGTCAAGATCAGCATTGTGTCATCGGAGACGACAGAGTGGCAGGGGATGTCCATGGAAGGCCTGGTGCCTGAGCGACACACGCTTGAACTTCGAGGTGAGTCCAGGAATGGCAGCACGTTCATCGAGTTCGATTTTGAGACCAATCAGGCTCGAAGGCCGCTGGGCTCTGAATTCGAAAGATCCTCGATCAATCGGGATGATGTTCAGAATTGGATGTCGTTGCTTGTGGAGAATGTCAATCTTCCACAATACCAGAAAGGTGTTGATAACGTCTATGACACAGTGAATCTGATGATGAAGACCCGCGGCCTCGTTGACAGAATCAAGCTTGATGAGAACTCTTATCCAACTCTCCAACGACAACTGGAGAGACTGCTTCGCGATCCGCAATCCAGGTCCGGTCTGATTCCTGTTGGTCGACTCCTGGATCCCGAACTGTTCAGCGTGTCAAATTCCAATATTGAGGTCAGAGAGAAGATCTCGCCGAAGGATTTCGCAATCCAGTTGTTTGTCAGTGGAGCGATCGCTGTTTTTGTCGTCGGGCTTCTTCGTGTGCTTCGAGTTCTCTATCGACAATTGTGGCGACCTGTTCTTTTTCCGATTTCCGATGCAGCGACCAATCAGGCCGTAGCAGATCGCGAATGGAAATGGTGCAGCGTTGCAATACTGATGAATGGCCTGCTGGGATCGGCAGCAATGATCTCTGCCTTCGTTCTTTTGAGCTGGATGAATGCAGGTCGATCAGGCGGAAGTTTTGTTGAACAGCACAGGTGGTTGGCAGTCATGTATCTACTGCTTTGGGTCAGCTTCAGCATTGCCGTGTGTTCTTTGCTGGCTCGGCCGATTCTTCGCAGCGTGAAGCCCATCGAATCGGACAGCTAACAGCTATTGTTTCAATTCTGATAATGCCGCTGGCTCTCATCACGTTTCCGGCCGGTCTGTCGGCGTGGATTCTGCTGACGAGCCCGCCGGGCAGGGATCTTTTTCGCCTGCGTGGCGAATCGGTTAAGGCTCCATTAACAGCCGCGAACTGAGCCTTTTCCTCGCGAGTGTTCGGTTTCAGCCTGACGCCTCACACGGTGCGCATTATTTGCCGACGGTTCCCACCAGCGTTTGTCCCAGGGTGATTCTGGTTTGTGTTCCGGCCATGTCGAGGAGCAGGGAATCCTCTGTAATCGACAGCACTTTGGCCTGAATATCAGGAAACGACAATTCTGAATCGGCCACGACGGATTGTTCCGTTTTCGAACGCTGGTCGATGAACCAGGCTTCTCGTTGAGTGCCGTTCCAGACGGACGCTACAAAGCGAATGGACTTTTCCGGATCGACTTTCGGAGTTGGCGAACTCTGCACGGGCTCTTCAGAACGCTCTGATGGTTCAGGTTCATTGACGACGGTTTCCACTTCGACGGCGGTCGCAAACTGTCGGCGAAAGAAGTCGTCGGATTTCGCGACGGCCATTAATCCTGTGGAATCATCGGTCGGGCCCGGTTCCGGCAAGCTGTCTGTACTGCTGGCAGAGGTCAGGGACAATGCTTCGACAGAGATCGTGACGCGATGTTCGTCGGCGTTATCATTCAGAGAAGTAATGCTCAGATTCGTCATTCGGTGCAAGAGCGGCGTGGCGTGGAACTGATCGAGGAAACCGGCGATAGCAGTCATTGATCCTGAGCATTGAATCATGATCGGGATGCGGTGGCCAACTCCGTTTACCACGATCGGCGGTGCAGGAGTGACAACGGCGGATTCAATGCCGTTGGATTCCAGATGCCGGATCAGCCGGCCCTGATACAAAACGGAAGCCTTGCCCGGATCTGCAGGAAGGCTTCCTCCGGAGGACTGTTTCAGATTGCGCAGCGCGTGCTCTACGGCGGCTGACTGTTGTCGAAGCTGATCATTTGCCGCGAGCCCCGCGCTGACGGAAGTTTGGACATCGCTGAGGGGCTGCAGGATAATCTGTCCGACGGTTTCCCATAGAAGCAGCAAAACCATGCTGCCGCCAAGGATGATCGCAAGATTTTTTTCGCGAGGTGTGGAAAGCATCAGCGAGACTCCTCTGTGATGGCCGTTTTGCTGCGACGTTTCAACTCTGCCTCAATGCGAAAGCGGGAAGGGAAATCACTGTCGGCGGAAGCCGGTTCAATGCCCTGAGGTCGCAGATCGTAATGGTCTGATTTTTCGAGGATCGCGGAATTCATTGTGAGCACGTCTTCAACATCCTCGCAAAGGCCGTCGACTCGCAACATGCCGTTTTCGGCGTCAACAAGATTCTCAAGCTGAAGTCGAGTCAGGATCAGTCGTTCTCGCGAAGGAAGAACCTCGGCCAGAGCGGCGATTTCCTGATTGGCGGCGAGGGACTCGCGTTGCCAGCGACTTACGTATTCCCATTGACCGACAACATCCTTTCCGCGATCAACATACTGCTGCATTTGCTGTCGCTGTGTTTCAACGTCCGCCAGTTGCTTTTGCAGTGAGGTGTATTCGGACCAGACGGCCAGGAGACCGCATCCGACGATTGCGGAAGCGACCAGCGTCAAGCGGATGCCACGGCGTTTTCTGGCGGCGGTGCGAGGATCGGCCGACCGAGGCCGAAGAAAGTCGATGCGGCATGCTGATTTACTCTTTGACTCCGCAGGTTGTTTCAGCAGGGATCGAGCAACGCCCAGAACTCGAAGGCTGCGTTCGTCGGATGCCAGGAGCGATACGTTAATGCCCGCGTCACCGAGGATCTTTACGATTTCTTCGGCGAATGTTCCGCATGCGATGACAGAGACCGAGGAATCAGCGGCCTTCCACTCCGGCGGACAGGATGCCATCAGGCGAGCTGCCGTGGACTGCAAGGCCGTGGCATTGAGGGATGAGAGCACATGGCCATCCTGCGACTGAGTAGGCATCGCCATCGCCTGGCCAGCCACAGGAAGACCATTATGGCAAAGCAACAGTTCCAGTTTCGCTCGATTCGCCTGAATGTAGAGTGTCCATTCCTGACTCTTTTCGGAATTCACGCATGGAATCAAAAGATCTCCGGACGTGATCACCAGATGGTTCCAGCCAGCCGTTGCTGAAGCCTTTTGAATCGCCAGAATCACAGTTGTGGAGACAGTGATCAGCGTCACGTAGCGGTTCGTGGCGGCCTGCGGTGTTTGATGAGGCAGAATATCCCAGGCAACTGGCTGACTATTCGCCTGTGCTCGAGATTCGATTTGCAGCGACAACATCGGACCGAGTTCGTCATTGGAGACGTTCGGAAGTTCCAGCAGTTTGAAACTGACGTCCCGACGCGGTACCGAAACGGCCACGGCAGACGTTGGAAAATGCCCAGCATTGCAGACAGACTTCAAGAATTGTCCGGCGGCTTCAGGAGCGGTAAAAGGCTCCAATCCCGCTGGCCATGGTTCATAACAGGACCGCAGAATCCTGAACTCACCGCCGTTTGTCGATACCTCAGACAGTACAACACCGGTCGTCATCCAGTCGACAACCAGGAATGGTCGATTGCCGAAGCGACGATATGTCGTTGATGCAGAAGTGCTCAACATGATGTGACTCTTTCAGTTGCGGAGGACTCGTTCCGGTAGGTCCTTTCTGCCGGAGAGGACTCTCGCCGAAAGGCGAGCCCTGAGTGCCTGTTGTCGATTATTGTCGGCCGACAATGAAATTCACCGTGCAAGCGTGTCGCAGCCAGCTGCGAAGTCCTGCCCGGCAGGCAGGACCTACAAGAACTGACGATGCTTGCTGCTCCTGTCAGTCGATCAATCTGCAGCATGGTTTGTTGTCCGTGGGCATCTTTGAACTGCAAAGTGCAAGCTGTCACCGTTCCGTCGGGATGACACGTGATGGCGATCTCTGACGTTCGCGATTCCGTGTTCAGGCAGGAAATTCCGGCCGGCCAATTGAACTCATTTCGTTTGTCGACTATCACGGGCACCGCACTCGGTTGTCGTTGCCCCGGACGACCATTCTGAGGCAATACCAGCTTCCATGGCTCCCCTGACTTGATCGCGCACAATCGAGTTTCCTGGAGCTGCACCTGCAACAGCGACACAGCGCGTTCCATTCCGATTCCGTTCTGCCAGCGGAGAACTCCCGGCAACGTCAATGAGGTGAGTACCACCATCAACGAAAGGACCAGGAGAAGCTCAACCAACGAGAATCCCTGGCGGAGCAAATGCTCGGCTTGAGAGGATGTTGAAGTCGATTGGTACGCGGAACGTTGCACGGTGATTATTCCCAGTTGCCAATGTCGTCTGGTGTACCCGGAACGTGGTCTGGTCCAATCGAGCTGATATCGAAGCTATCGGTGCTGTGCTTGCCTGGAAACTCGTAGACCAGCGGCTGTCCCCACGCATCCTTCGGAGCCTGTTCAAGATAAGGGCCCTTCCAGGCCGGGTCCTGAGATGCTGGCTTTTTCAAGAGCACTTCCAGACCTGCTGTTGCTGACGGAAAGTCTCCACCGTGATCGAGCGAGTAAAGTTTCAGAGCCTGTGACAGGCCACCGATGCTGACTCGTGTGGCGTCAATGCTGGCATGCTTCTGTCGACCCAGAACCTTCGGAACCACCATCGCCATGATAACACCGAGAATTCCCAGCACGAGCAGGACTTCCATCAATGTGAAGCCTGCTGGCCGAGCGGACTTTGAGTCCGGCAGAAAGGAACGCTGTGAAGAGGATTTTCGAGTTGTGAGTTTCATGAGAGTCCATTTCCTTCAAAGACAGGCATCAACAGGGCAATGACGAGAAAACCGACGACGATCGCCATGACGACCATCATCAGCGGTTCAAGAAGTTTCATGAGAACCTCAAGCCGGGCTCGCGAACGATCCTCCAGCTTGTCGGCAAGTTTCAGCAGGACAGGTTCCAGCTTGTTGGCTTGTTCGGCCACAGACATCATTTCAATCACATCTGGTGGAAACTGACCGCTGGCAGCGAGTGGTCCGGCCAGACTCTTTCCTGCGGCGATATTCTCTGCTGCGGAGGCGATTGTTTCGCTGAGCACCTGATTTCCGGTTGCACTGCGAGCAATCTCCAGAGATTTCAACATGGGCACGCCATTTTGCAGCAGCGTTCCGAGGACTCGGCAGAATCGTGCGATTGCGAGGGACCGGACAACCGGGCCGACGCCATGAAGACGCAGCGATGTCCGATCTCGGAACTCTCTCAGCTTTGTCACGGGAATAAGCGAGCGAACGGCATAGAACACACCGACGGTCACCAGCAACACGGGAAGGCCGAACGTTTTCAGGCCCGAACTGAGTGCTAACAAGATCGTGGTCGGCAGAGGCATGCGATTGCTCTGCCGCAGCGATTCAAACAAGGGTTCAAATTTCGGAACAAAGAACGTCAGCATGCCGACCACAACCAAAGATCCGACCACGGTCAGCAGAGTCGGATAGGCCAGAGCGCTGAGCAGTCGGCCGCGGATTTCCTCCTGACGTTCTCTGACAGCCGCCAGACGTCGCAAAGACTCATCCAGAAAACCGCCTTCTTCGCCAGCTCGTACCATGCTGACTTCAAGATCACCGAAGAGACTGCTGTGTTCGGACATCGCGGTGGCCAGAGATGTCCCGTCGGACACTCTTTCTGCGATGCGAGCCAGCGCGGTTTTTAAGCCCGGGCTGGACGTCTGCTGTTCCATCACTCGCAGGGCTTTGAGCAGAGGAACTCCGGTATCCAGCTGGTCTGCGAGTAGACTGCAGGCCGCCGCGATCGCCGCGGGCTTTACCCTTTGACTTCGTAGTGGCGTGGAGCTGATCTCGTTCAGTGTCAACGGCGTCAGCACCTGCTGCGCGAGCGTCTGCAGCGCTTCGCCACGAGTGGCGGCGTTGAGCTGACCGAGGACTCGATGTCCTGATCCATCAATCGCGCTGTAGGTGAACTGAGACATAAGTTGGGATCGGTTCAGCGAATCATCATGACGTTGCTTTTTTCAGACACATTGATGCATGAGCCGAACTCTTTCACGTTCGACTACGGTACGCTAAACCCAGAAATGCGCTGAATCTGATTTGTGGACAGTCCGAAAGCACAGTTTCTGGCGATTGTCAGAAGTCGTTCGCGCTTTGCGGTTTTGATGCCATTCTGCACCATCAGCCGGATTTGGTTCGCCCAGATTATGCGGGCTTGTTGCTTTCCCGTGTCGGCGTGTCGTTCGCCATGTGCGACATAGCTCCGGACGCACAGCATTCAGTGGGGTAAGCTCTGATGATTGGCAGAATGTGGATCTGGGGTCCAAAGAAAGCCGGGATAGTTAGCCTTGTCGGCAGCTTTGCCTCTTGATCTCGAAATCCGTGCAGTAGCCAGTGCCCGTTCTGATGGTGTTTGTCATGCGATCGTTGGGTCCGGTTGGGGCGCTCTATGGTTCGCAGATTCTTTGCCCGACAATTTTAGGATATCCATAAGCGGCTTGATCGATGAAACGTACTCTCCACTGCTCCGCAAACCGTTATCGATCGTGTCGGTCGAGGCGCGGACTCACATTGCTGGAGATGCTGTTGGCGGCATCAATCCTCGCGATGTCGCTCGCTGTCCTCGCGCGTCAGAACGGCGTGGGAGTTCGAGCAGCGCTGCGGTCTCAGCTTGAGACAGGAAGCCGCGATGCTCTGCCAGTCACAACTCAATCGATTGCTGGCAGAGAAAGCGTTGATGGAAACGATCCCCGAGCGGCCGCTGACGGATGCCAATTCACAGTCTCATCGCTGGATGTGGTCAGTGCAGGTGGAGCCATCCTCAGTGCCCGACCTGAGATTGGTCACGGTGACCGTGTTTGCTGAGGGCATTCATCAGGAGATTTCCACGGTGAAATTGTCGCGACTTGTGCCATCAGCCGCCGAAGATTCCCCGCAGAGAATTGCTGGGAGTAAAAGCCGATGAAGCGGCCACTGCTGAGATCCACGGCTCCGGTGGAAAACGTTGCGGGTGTTGATTGGCAGTGTCAATTCCATCATCGCCGCGCGTTTACTCTGATGGAGACACTGGCGGCATTGGCGATTCTCGGGCTGGTTGTCTCGTCACTCAGTGCATCGCTGCATCTTTACTGGAAGTATAGAAGTGTCAGTCGTTCACAGATTACGATCGCTCAGCTTCAGCGCGGGATTGTTGACGATCTGACCAGTGATCTCAGAATGACACTTCAGGATCCTGTTGCGCTTCAAGCCGCCGCCATGGTCACGGCTGCACGTTCCGCATCGGCCACAGAGAGTGCTGGCAGTGAACGATTTCTGAATGTCACTGAGCAGGTTCTTGAGCTTCCAACAGATCTGCGTAACCAGCCCGTCCATTTCGTTGGAACCAGCCAGTCGCTGGCCCTTCTTCATGATCAATCGAATCCTCGTTTTGATCAGGCCAGATCCGGCTATCAATCGGCAGGTTTCAGCCACATCGTTTGGTGGGTTAACACCGAAGATTCGGTTCGTTTGCCACTGTTTCATTCTGGTCCTCAATTGATCCCAGTGACAGTGAATGCCTCAAAAGATCGACGAGGACTGGTTCGAAAAGCCCGGAGAGATAGTGGTGGAGCGGCTGTCTCCGCAGACGAAGACGAATTGTTAGTCTCTGCTGACGTGACAAGTTTGCAGCTAAGATATTTTGATGGTGAGAACTGGCGGACGCAGTGGAACAGTTTCCAGCAACAGGCGTTGCCTCTGGCCATCGAAGTTGTCATTACGATCGAGGGTGGACCTGAGCAGGGAACACCGGTCGTTATCTGGCTCCCGCAGGCATCGGACTGAGATCGTCTCGTGCGTGTGTTGGCTATTCTTTGGTGAGTTTTTGTGTCATGTGTCGATTCAATTCCTGATCCTTAGCTCCTCAGCTTATGAAACTTGTCAGACCACAATTGCGAACAGAGAAGCCAAACCGCGGTCGGGTTTCGGCAAAGGTTCGTCAACGGTCTGGTATGGTGTTGATTCTTGTCCTTGTCGTTGTGCTGATGCTCAGTTTCGCCGTTTATTCCTTCTCGGAATTGATGGTCACTGAATACGCGGCGACGAAGAACGGACTCCGTCAACTTCAGCGGCGTGAGCTGGCAACATCCGGAATCGAGCTGGCGGCCTTGGCCATCCGGCAGCGAGAAGCGTTTGTTGGCCGCCCCTTTGAAATAAAGCTTCCGGGAAACGAACAGGCCCGGATTTCGGTCCTGCGAAGAATGCCAACAAAGAATGCTCAGCCAGATTTTGGGATGAGTGACGAGTCTGCAAAACTCAATCTCAACACGCTGCCTCTCGAGAAGTCTCGACGTGCAGAAGCAAGGCAACGTCTGCTTGTTCTGCCCGGGATGACTTTACAAATCGCGGACGCCATTCTGGACTGGAGAGACCCGGATGAAGAAGTCTCTGAGTTTGGTGCGGAGACGTATTACTATGCGGCTCAGTCTTCGGCACGACTTCCGAGGCAGGGACCGTTCGAGGACTTGAACGAGCTGCTGTTTGTACGAGGTGTTACGGCCGATATGTTGTACGGAGAAGATCAGAACCAGAATGGTTTACTGGATCCGGAAGAGAATGACGGGGATGCACAAAACCCACGCGATAATCGAGACGGGGTCCTCGAGCGAGGTTGGGCGGAACTGGTAACGACTCAAGGCTGCGAGAGCACTCTTCGCTCCGACGGACGACCGAAGATCAACCTGAACCAATCGGTACTGGCTCGTCTGTATGACGAGCTGGAAGCAGAGTTTGGCAGTGAAGCGGCGACATACGTCGTTGCATGGCGTATGCGTGGTGCGACTTATCTGGATGCTCCACGGCCAGACGAGGGTGATGACCTCGAACGCCGACGTCTGGAGCGGCTGGAGTCGGCGATGAGTCGATTGAAGTCCCAGTTAGGCGATGCCGAAGCCGATTCGGAAAAGCTGACTTCAGAGCAGACACGACGCGGTGGTTTGACGCTTACCGATTCCGCAGCCGAGTTTAAGTCACTCGTTGATCTGTTCGGAGGTCAGGTTCAGGTTGCAATCGATGGCATGGACACACTGTTGGAATCCCCCTGGTCGGCAGATCCCGCGACAGCGCGCCGGATGCTGCCTGTGTTCGAAGAAAGTCTGACGACAACCGATGAGATGGTTCTGTCGGGGCGAATCAGCATCAATGAAGCACCAGAATCGGTTTTGCGGTCGATTCCGGGAATGAGCGAGTCTGCAGCCCGCACGATCGCTCGAATTCAGCCGGAGATCCAGTCGATGAACACATCCGGCGAGTTCCGATCGGTTGCCTGGCTTGTCGGGCGAGGCATTTTGTCGCTGCCTGAACTGCGTGAAATGGCGCCGTATATCACAACCGGTGGAGATGTTCGCAGCGGTATTTGTCTGGGGCAAATGCAGGGGGATGTCGCCATTTCGGCGATTCGATTCCGCATCGATTGTTCCGGCCTTAGCCGCCGAATTCTGTGTCTCCAGGATCTGCCAATGATGTCCTGTCGCGAGGCGGGAATACCGGAAATCCCGATGATATCGAAGCTTCCGTGATGATGCCGAAAGTCATCATCGGTCGGAGTGTCGTGTTGCTCTGACGCAGCGTCTGATCAGAATTGCGATGAGGGCTGCTGAATTGGGCAGCGGACGGCAAGTGGTGCCAGTCAGTTGGCAGAACGTCATGCACAATGATGTCATGAGACAGCCAGGCAACCTGACAATTCGGAATGACTCCGTCGGTTCGACAGCCGCTTCCATTCAGGAAATGGCGGCTCGATATCAAATGGAACTCGTGGACCTTGAGAACTTCGAGGTCGATCGTGAGTTGCTGGCACTGTTCCCCAGCCAGGATCTGTTTCGTGAGTCCATTCTTCCGCTGAAACAAAAAGGGAACAGAGTTCAGGTTGCGATCGCGGATCCGCTGAATCTTCAGGCGATTGATGAGCTGACCTCAAGAACCGGAATTTATCTGGACAGTGTGCTGGCCTGCGGAGAGCAGATTCAGCGGCAACTGAAAAAGTGTCTTGGTGTTGGTGGAGGTACCGTCCAGGAACTCGTCGCCATGTCCGTGGACGACGTAGAGGCGTTGCAGGCAGCGGCTGGTGACGAGATCGACAACGCATCTCAGGCATCGTCTGTTGTGAAGCTCGTGAATGAATTGATTCTGGAAGCCGTTGAACAGCGAGCCAGTGACGTCCATATAGAACCCGATGAAGAGGATCTGTGTGTTCGTTACCGTGTTGACGGTATGCTGCGAATTCAACCGATGCCGCCGGAGATTCAGCGATTCCGGGCTGCGATTGTCAGCCGTCTGAAGATCATGGCCAAGTTGAATATTGCGGAGAGACGTTTGCCACAGGACGGTCGAATCCGTTTGTCTGTGCGTGGCCGTGACATAGATGTCCGTGTTTCGATCATCCCGATGCTGCATGGTGAAGGCGTCGTCATGCGTCTTCTGGATAAATCAAGATCGGTGCTCAGTCTTGATGCAGTCCAGTTTCCCAGACCAATTCGTGCGACCTGGGAGCAGCTGATTCGGCGACCTCACGGCCTGTTGCTGGTCACCGGACCAACCGGAAGTGGAAAGACGACGACGCTGTACAGCTCATTGTGTGAGATTCGCAAGCCAGATCTGAAGATCATTACCGTTGAAGATCCCGTCGAATACAACCTGAAGCAGATCAGTCAGATTCAGGTCCAAAGCCAGATTGGACTGACGTTCGCGGCCGGGCTTCGCAGTGTTCTGCGACATGACCCGGATGTTGTCCTGATCGGGGAAATTCGCGATGCCGAAACAGCCACCAGTGCGATTCAGGCGTCACTGACCGGACATCTTGTGCTGAGCACGATTCACACGAACGATGCGCCGAGTGCTTTTACGAGACTCGTGGATATGGGCATCGAGCCGTATCTTGTTTCCAGTACGGTTGAGGGTGTGCTCGCTCAGCGACTCGTGCGGCGTTTGTGCACGACGTGTTGTGTGGAGCATGTTCCGGATGCCGATGAGCTTCCACCTGATCTGTGCCTTCCCGCAGGGAATCCGCTGCGTCGAGCTGTTGGATGTCGGGCCTGTAATCAGACTGGTTATTCGGGGCGGATCGCCATCTTCGAATTGCTGACGACCAATAGTCGCATTCGGCGACTCTGCATCGATCAGGCACCGGCCAGTGTTATTCGTGACGCTGCGGTGGAGCAGGGCATGCAGACGCTCCGCCAAATGGGCTGGCAACGAGTGCTCGCCGGGGAAACATCACTTGAGGAACTTGTTCGAGTCTGTCCGGTTGAGAATGACTGAGGCTGTTACCCGCGGCTCCTGGTGGATGCTACGGAGATTCAGGGTCCGCCCTTCGCGGATGGGTTCTTATTGAACCCCAGACCGCGGAAGTTTGGTGATTTGCTCCAGAATCCCGGCTTTGCAGAGCTCTTTTCTTTCCGTTGCTCCTGAGCCGCGTTGTAAACCTGACCGGTCACAGTTCCGGTTTGTCCGCCAGTATTCTTCACAGGCACATAGGGCTGCCCCGCGACGGTTTGGCGCGAGACGGTCTGATGTGATGCCTGACGAACACTGCTTGAGTGACCAGCGGCAGGCACACTGCTGCGACTCGCGGGATTGAATTCAATCGGCTGCCCGGAAGGCACAGGCCCGGAAGGCATCGGTTGGAACTCAGCTCCAGAAGGCATATCGACCGGATGCTCCATCTGGCCTTGATGGGCAGGCAACGTAAACTGTGATTCGACCGGAGCACCGTAGGTTCCGCTGAGGTTGTCACCAAAGCTGAATGCTTCTGCCGGCATGTTGATCAGGCCGACTTCACGTGCCTTCAGCAACTCCGCGTGTCCGTCGTGCTCGAGAACCGTAGGAGTCAGGAAGACTAGAAGCTCCTTTCGCTTGTGTCGATTCAGATCGTATCGGAACAGTCGACCAATGACGGGAATATCACCCAGCCACGGCACTTTGCGCACAACCACAGTCTGATCGTTTGTGATCATTCCACCAAGGACGATGGTTTGTCCCGACTGAATGCTGACCGTTGTGTCGGCGGTCGTGATATCCTTGATTGGAGCTTCTATCACGTTTCCATTGGTCGCATCTGTGAAGATCGGCACGCCGGTTCCCGGTGCAAGGTTGAACGCACTCTTTTCTGCGTTCACGTCTAACTGTACTCGACCATCCGGACTGATACGCGGCGTGACCTTCAGGATGATTCCTGCCTGATCCTGACGAATCACAGGGTTTGCACTTCCAACCGGAGTGACAGCCACCCCGTCAACGACGGGAACCTGCTGGCCGATCTGAATGAATGCTTCGTGGTTCTCCACGGCTCTCACCTGCGGACGGCTCAACACATCAATATTGAAGTGAGCATCCAGTGCACGAAGCAGCAGATTGACAGACTCGGACCCTGCCGAGAGCACAAGTCCACCGAAACCAAGATCTCCATTGACGCGTCCCACGCCGAAATTCGACAGACCCTGTGGTGCAACACGACTCGGACTCGCAGCGATGTTGTTACCCAATGGCTGATTATTGAAATTGAATCCTGGTGCCGCTGTCTGAGACAGAATGCTTTGATTCGTCGTCTGAACACCGTTCGGTGCGGTTGTTGTCTGCGAAATGGAGACGACTTTGTCGACAACGCTGCGATCAAACAGTACAGAGTCCTGAAAGCCCAGTTCGACACCCAGCTCGTTAGTGTTTCCCAATTCCACTTCAACCAACAGAGCCTGCACCAGAACTTCACGAGGCGCACGGTCGAGATCTTCGATGATTCTCTGAAGCGTTCCCATCTCCTCAGCAGAACCTCGAACCAGCAGACTATTGGTGGTCTTTTCAGCCACCACTCGCTGGCTGGCATCACCGGAACTCATGCTGACCATGCTTCCTTCGGCTCCGGCAGCACCTGATCCGGAGTTCTGGTTCAGAAAATCTGAGATCGCTTTTGCGACGTCTTCGGCCTGTGCATGTCGGAGCTGATAAACCAAAGCTTGACCATCACTGGCAGCGACTCCTGAACCCAGCAACAGGTCACGCATTCGACGGAGGTAACTGCCAGTGTCTGTGACAATCACTCGACCGGAGTTCGTCAAGGCTTTGACCTGTCCGAGGGGGCTTTGCAGTTGTTTGATCTCTTCGACTGCCTGAACTGGGTCAGTATTTCGCAGTGGAATCGCGACGCTGGCCAATTCGTTTCGCCCCAGAGAGTCGATCATATGAATGGGGACAAAGGGAATCATGCTGTCAGGTATCTGCCCGCTGGCATCCGACAGCGTCAGACGATTGCCATCGCGGACCAGGATCTGTCCGCTGGCGAGCAAGTAGTCATTGAAGATGTCGATCGTTTCTGTCGCGGTGTAGAGATTCTCGTCGTAGTAGGTGAAGTCACCTGCCGGCTCAGAGATCGCCTGCAATGTAAGTCCCGCTTCTTTTGCAAACGTTCGCAGCACCGTGCCCCACGGTGCTCCATGAAAATTAAACGACCATCGACGTTCCGTTGGCAAGTTCTGATTGCTGACGACAGCATCCTGAACAGGAGCCACTTCGATCTGAGAGTTGTAGTTATTAAATCGCGGGTCGTTGATCCCCGGGAGTGCGGGCATCATTTCAGGAATCATCTGAATGGGCTCGGACGATGAGTCCCCCGGCATCGACCCACCAAACTGTGTCTGCGAAACAGGTCGGGCCTGGATTAGTGGTCGCAGTTGGTTGGCTGGCGGTTGAGGGAGCCGATTTTCAATTGGGGCCGGCATTCCTTTGCTGGAAACACCATATCGGCCAGGGAAACTATGTCCGCCGATACCGGGATATTCCGTGGCCCGCCGTGTAGGAGAACTGTTCCGTGCATCCTGAGCTGTTACGGGCGCGACCATGAGATGTGCCAGCAGAAGCAGCACAGTCGCGGGCACTCGCACAGTATTCAGGCACGGAGACAATTCTGTTTTCCAGTTCAAGAGAGCGATCGTCCCGCGGGTCGAGACTTGTTGAGAGATTGCCTGGTTTGACTGATCGTTACCATCGGCGCTTTCGTCAGCCAAACTGGATGAGCTTCACGATTTGGGCTCAAGTATTTTGGAAGTGGTTTTTGAATCCCTCTGATCGGCGGTTTCTGCTGATTTATGCGACGAAGTTGAAAAGGCAAGGATGCTTTTTTCTTTGCGGAAGAAGCCGATCCTCGCGTCTTTCGACCCTCTGATAGCGGAACGGCATGCTGTCGTCTCGAACGCTTCGACGGGCGACTTCAGCCGGTAACCTGCAGCGCTGTTGCATTTCTTCAGCACAGAGCGATTCGATGCATTTCCTCAACACTTGCTGCCCTACAAATCTGTTTCTGTAGCGGTTCGAATGAGGATGCTCAGACTCTGGTTTCGGGTGATTCACATTTGTTGCAATTTGGCACACGCCAACTTGAGTTCGTTGGTCAACGGAAACTGTCATCGAAGCCACCGAGAATTAGTCTTGCGGGATCGACGAAGTGCTGCATTACCGGGTTCCCCCTGGCAACAAATCTTCTCTTGCGATGCAGGTGTATTGCGTCGGCAGCAGTCCGTCTCAACAAGGAGTGAATGGTTCGATGTTGAATCTCCTGAACGCCGACATAATCCAGCGAATGAGGCTCGCTGGAACGTCGAAAGTGCTGGCTGCAACAATAGCCTTATTTGTCAGTCAACCAGCAATGGCGACTGATCCTGGAAATGCCGTTCGTGACGGACTTTTTCTCTTCGAAGTCCAGACTGTTCCGATGAAAAAGTATTCCTCTGGACAATCGTTCGGAGCGTGGAAAGTTGACGCTGGAAATGTGGACGTCAGCTCCACCGAGTTTACTTTCCCTGAGAACACCTCCTACTCTGTTGACCTTAACGGTTCGACATCAGGCACGATCAGTCAGGTTCTGAAGACCGTGCCCGGAAAGACATATACCCTGAGATTCATGTTGTCAGGTAACTGGGCTGACGGCAAAGGTAAGTTGGGACTGGAGCTGAAGGCCGGGCCGCTGGGAAAGCGGTTGAGTATTGACAAGCCGGCTGGCTGGTCGAAGGGCAACATGAAGTGGAAGGAAGTTGCTTACGAATTTGTCGCCGTCAGCACCTCGACAAAACTGTCGTTCAAATCCACAACACCTGGCAAGGGCGGGACTGTCATTGCGGCCGTTGAAGCAGAAACATCTGTTGATCCGCCGAACGCTCTCGAAACGATTCCGGTTCCAACACCGCCGGATCTTGCCAACTACGTGGCCGACAAGAACGCGGCGATTGCACTTGGCAAAGCCCTCTTCTGGGATATGCAGACCGGCAGCGATGGAAAGACGGCCTGTGCCACATGTCACTGGCATGCAGGAGCTGATGCTCGCACGAAGAACACGCTTAATCCCGGTGCTCCGGGCAGCGCGTTCGGACACCAGACCGATCTGGGGCCATCGTTAGCCGCTGATGCTATGGCCAATTTCCCGGGCGTAAATCTGAAACTTGAGCCAGGCGACTTTCCATTCCATCGCCTCCAGAATATGGACTTTCCGGAGAGCAGCGACAATCCGGTTATCTTCGATTCGAAGAAGGTTGTCGGGTCGCAGGGTGTCGTAAGCAAACAATTTCAGGGAATCGTTGAGGGCAATCCGGTTGACGATGGAATCACCACAGTTCACCCGGTCTTTAACCTTGATGGCACGAATGTTCGACAGGTGACAGGGCGCAACGCTCCGACGACGATTAACGCGATTTTCTTTGATCGCAGTTTCTGGGACGGTCGAGCCAATCGTTATTTCAACGGAGTGAACCCGTTCGGAAATCTGGATCCCGATGCACGAGTTCTGAAGGCGTCGGCCAGTCAGAAGGCCACTACAAAAGTCACCGGCTATAAGTGGGTACTGAAGCGAATTGGCTGGTGGTGCTACTGGGCTTATGAGCCTCAGACGACAACCACCTATGAGAACACGGCTTCCCTGGAACCTGTCAGCATCCTGATTGATAACGGAGCCCTGGCTTCTCAGGCTGTTGGTCCGCCGAACAACAGTGTCGAAATGTCGTGGGATGGCCGCACCTTCAAGGAACTTGGCCGAAAGATGTTCTCACTGCGTCCATTGGCTCAGCAGGCTGTGCATGAGAATGACAGCGTGCTGGGGAGTATGACAGATTCCAGTGGTCGCGGTTTGAAGAGTGAACACAGCTATTCGGCTTTGGTTAAGGCTGCTTTCAAGCCCGAATGGTGGTCCGGAACGACTCTGACCGACGATGGCTACACTCACATGGAAGCCAACTTCTCCTTGTATTGGGGACTGGCCATCATGATGTATGAAGCAACTCTCGTATCTGACGACACGCCATTCGACCGTTATCGAAAGGGTGACGATGGCGCACTGAGTGAGAATGCGAAACGCGGATTGCAGATCTTCCTGAAGGAAGGCAAGTGCATCAACTGTCACGGTGGCCCTGAATTCGCAGGTGCAACGGTCAGTCAGCTTCGTGGCGTGATCAGCAATGATGGCCCGATTGAGTTCATGGCCATGGCTCGTGGTTCCGCGTTCTATGATGGCGGTTTCTACAACATTGGTGTTCGTCAAACAGAAGAAGATATCGGTGTTGGTGCCGCTCATCCTCAGTTCGGCCCGCTCTCTTATTCAAAGCAGAAGCAGAACGGTCGGAGTGTTGATGGGGCTGATGTGCCGAATGGTGCACGTATTGCTGTGAATGGGGCCTTCAAGACTCCAACGCTGCGAAATATCGAACTGACCGGACCATACTTCCACAACGGTGGAGCCAAGAACCTGCTGGAAGTCGTCGAGTTCTATACTCGTGGAGCGGACTTCAAGAAGACGAACATTCAGGATCTTGATCCGGATGTAGGCGGGATTTCTGAACTTCAGGGCAATGAGGCTGACCAGCTGGCTCTGGTTGAGTTCCTGAAACATCTGACCGATGAACGCGTCAAGTTCCGCAAAGCACCGTTTGATCATCCGGAGATCGTTCTCCCCAATGGCCATACGGGTGTCGAAAATGGCGTTGCTTTGGACGACAACATCGTTCTGCCTGCCGTTGGACGCGAAGGCGGAGATCCGTTTATGCCGTTCGAAGAAGCTCTGGAAACTGGTTATTGATCCGAGTTGTTCCGAACGACTGATTTGAGCAGGAGGTGCCCGTTGCAAAGATGGGCACCTCTTTCTCGTTGCGCACGTCATAGTTGGGTATCAGGATCCTGAGACGTTGCTGATGCTCCAAATCATGATCCGAATGCACTGGTTACAGGCGTTTCAGAATTGCTCGCAGCACTTCGTCATCAGATGGCAGAGGGCTGTTGATGATTTGCCGAAGTGGTACCGGCACTTCATCCATCCGGTAGGCTGTGGCCCTACGATGAATCCCATAGATTGCCGTATTGAAGCGAACATCCACGCGAACGTTCCAGTTGGCGTTTGGCGGGTCCAGCAGGATGACCGGAATGTTGCGGAGATTACTGGAGCCGCTCTGGGAACCGATCGACTTCTTCGCCGCCGACCAGAATGACGCAGTCGGTTTCGCTCTCTCCAATATCGGCCCGGCGGAATACTCAACCGGATTGAGCGCGGAAATCCTCGGCTGAGATTAACACTGAAGCCTGTCTGGGCGCAGTACATCGACGCCGTCAGCACCAGTCACGTCAATGCCAGCACACGCATACGTCGAGCAACAAAACGAGTGAACGTATTCAGATCTTGTGACTAATCGCAGCAGGGCTTCGACATTAGTGTTTCCGGTTGACGATTCTGTGAGACTAACGCCAAAGAAGATCAAGCCCCAGTACCGCCTTTCATTTGCTCAACAATTTGCCGCAGGGATTCACCGCAACACCACCCACGACCGACTCCGGGACTTCATGCCCTTTGAGAAGTGCTCGAGTGTCCAGAGGACCTCGAAGTCGGAACCCCTTCTGAATGCGTAGAAACGTGTCTGCTTTGGCAGACGTTGCCGTCGGTTCTGAATCCACGACAATCACGTGACGATCTATTCGTCCACCGTATGGCATCGACAGGCCCGCCGACAATCAACGAATCTCTCCATGTGTCGAGGATGGCCGGTCAGCGGGTCGCAGGCCCAATAAATCACTACGTCGGAGCGATGCCGAACTTCTCCCAATGTCGACGTGGACTTCTCCGGCGTTCTGAAACGCTACGATCGATGGTCCATGACCGATAGATGCCGTGGTAAGCGTCAATCGTGGCACCAATACGATCCGCCAGTTCACAGACCGCTCGCTGGCCGTCTGTACTGCTGCGAGACAATCCGAAGAATAACGGAGCCCGCGCCTTACGAATCAACCGGGCTGCTTCATCCAGAGCCTTCTTCCAGATCCGCAGCATCGGCCATTAATGTCTGCTGGCGACGAGGGCAGGGCAGTGCGAAGTGATCACAAACCATGGATCCGCGACGGAGCAATCCGGCTGAAACTTCACAATGCGATCCTGTGCCACACTGATGGAGAGATCATCGTGACGCAGCCACATCGATTGCAGGTACGTCAGAATAAACCTGAACAGCAAATATCTGCATCGGATGCAGAGCTGGACTTTTCAGTCACTGGCACTTCATTCGGTGCATTTGGGTCTTTCGTTTGGGCACGGGTCGCCGCCTCCAATAGTTGTCTCAGGGAGAAGCCAGATGCTGGCTTGAAGGTCCACGGAGTTTGCTCGCTCGCGGACAAACATGGCACAACGGTCAGGATCTTCGATGCCCGGCGTTGACTCACGCCGCTGGCGGTATCGACTCCCCAGGATTGGCCTGTTTAACAATGTCGGCAACATCTTTCAGGCCGTCGCCAGCCGATCAGGCGAGGTCGCTTGTTGCAGGTAAATACTCGGTATTCGTAGATCGACGGTCGTTCCTGCCGCCGCCAAACTCTCCGGGCTACAAAGCATCCAGCAGGCAGGCCGAAAGTGGCACGCGTTGTTGTAGATCATCAGCATGTTTCGCAGGTGCTCATCCAGTTGCTCCAGGAAACTCGTGCAGAGTGATACCCTGACAGTTCAGGCCGTGCTTCGTGTAGTCGACAACCGTTCCGGCGTTTCATCCCCGTGAAATTGTATGGCCGTCAGACCAACTTCGTCGGCGGTTCTCGTGATGTCCGCGACTTGCGAATTAACAAAGACACCGACCATATCCGGGATGCTGTTCTCTGTGCCTTTACCGCGGATGACTTCTGCAATCTCCGCTGCGGCGGAGACCGATACAAATCGCTTTGACCCGGTGAAGAAATTCAAGCCGACCGCGCTTACCCCGGCATCGATAACGGCATGAGCACTTTCAAGCGTTGTTACACCGCAAATTTTTGTCCACATGTTGTTTGCCATCTGTTGCGGAGGCGAGTGCGTCTGAATTCGGCAAAGGAGATCAGTCTTCGATCTCCGGAATGGGGCTGTTCGGAAGAATGTCTTTGCCCTCCCAATTTATCTGGCCGGTTGCCGCATCGTACAGCAGAATGCGATCACGACTTCCCGGTACAGGCTTTCGGTTCACTCTCGGGATCCACTGACGATGCTCTGCAATAATTTGAGAGTGTTCCGGGCGAGACGCCAGATTTGTCCATTCGTTTGGATCCTCAACCATGTTGTACAGCTCCTCAGAACCGTCGGCATAACGAATATATCGCCAGTCGCGAGATCGAATGCCATGATTGTCATGGTTGTGAGTCGTGATCGCCGGCCATTCTCTTGCGACGGAGGAGTCCTTCAGCTGTGGCACCAAGCTGTGCCCTTCAAGTCCTGCTGGTTGATCCAGATGGCAGAGTTCCGAAAGTGTCGGATAGACATCCAGAAGTTCTGCAGGCTCCGCACAGCGAGAATCAGGAGTCACTCCGGGACCAGCAAAAATAAGCGGCACACGAGTCCCGCGATCCCAGAGGGAATTTTTTCCTGTGATACCCTTTTCTCCAAGATGCCACCCATGATCTGACCAGAGGACGATGACCGTATTGTTGGCATAAGGGCTGGCATCAAGTGTGTCCATGATTCTCCCTATTTGTGCATCGACGAACGCAGTACTCGCAAGATAAGAACGGACAAGATTGGTCCATTGATCTGATTGCTTAAGGAACTTGAGGCGAGGTCAAAGCTCGAAGAGGGCCAGAATAACCGTGCGGCGTCAGCTCGATCATCATCCAGGACGGCCGGCAGCTGCAGGGACTCTGCGGGAAACATGTCGTACCAGTTCTGTGTCACGTAACAGGGAACATGTGGCAGGAAGAATCCAACACTCATGAAAAATGGGCGATCATGAGTCAACTGAAGTTGGTTCACAGCCCATGAAGCGAGCTTGTAATCGCCTTTCTCTTCATCGCTGTGCGGAAAGGTGCCCCAATCGACCAGGGGATGACCGCTTGGCGTTACGACCAGAGGACTTTGACCGCCTGAAGACCGCAGGGGGGCCAACGACGTCAAACTCATTGTCTGCAGGACGACGGCCGTAACCGCCATGGTAAATCTTTCCCGCCATCATATTTTTATAGCCACTTTGGCGAAGATGCTGTGGAAGTGTCACAACCTCCTGAAGGCCGTCAGCATCGCGAAGAGCTGGCGATAGCCCGTAGACGCCTGTTGAAGAGGGACGGCGCCCGGTGAGAAGGCTCACGCGTGATGGATTACAAAGAGGCGACTGGCAGTGAGCATTCAGGAATACCGCGCCTCGCTTTGCCAGCCGATCGATGTTGGGAGTTCGCGACTGAGGATGGCCGGAAAGACATCCGATCCAATCGTTCTGGTCATCGACTGCGATCATCAGAATATTGGGCTTGGCGGGATTCGATCGTTCGTCTGCAGAGATCGGCGAAAGCGCTACGATCAAGACAGCTGCGAAAAGACTGGCCTGGGCTATGCAGGTACGGAGAAGAACACGCCTCACAAGGAAGACTCCAACAAGAAGAAACTCAATCGGGGGATCGTGATTCTGGCAATACCAGGCAAAAAATGAAAACGGCCTCAATTTGGAGTTTCGATCGTACGATAATCAGGTGTCCTTCAACCGAACCGGCTGAAAGGACCATAACCTCAGCGGAAAACTGAAGTCTGGACACAGCTGAATTCGCAAGAGAAACGGTGAAAAGCCCAGGAAATTGCGAAGCAGCGGCAGAGTGGCTGGACATACGGTCCAACTGCTGCCAAAATGTGTGCCCCCCCGAAATGACCTCACATTCGGGGCGTATAGCTCAGTTGGTTAGAGCGCAGCTCTGATAAAGCTGAGGTCCGTGGTTCGAATCCACGTACGCCCACTGTGGCGAAAGCGCCGGTGAATTTGAGGGGACGTAGCTCAATTGGGAGAGCGCTGCCCTTGCAAGGCAGAGGTTGTCGGTTCGATCCCGATCGTCTCCAGTGGTCTGAAAAGACCAAGTGTGGTTGGTTCAGAAAGTTTAAAACTTTCTTGAGCCGAGTGTTGACAGGGAGGTTGACTCCTCGATACACTGCCCTGCTCGCAATTTTGACAAACGGCCCAAAGCTGCGAAACTGATCTTGACAATTTAATGAAGTCTGGGCGTGGCATCTGCTGTAAACGTTTTCACGAGAAGAGCAGTTGGTCGAAAGGCTGACTGATGTTCATCGTAATGTGTTAAGGTGGATCGTCGGTCGGAAGATTTTCTGGGGCTGTTGATCAATGTGGCCAAATACATAAGGGCGTGTGGGGATGTCTTGTAGCGCCAGAAGGCGATGAAGCGTGCTGCGGAAGGGCTGCGATAAGCCCGGGGAAGTTGTCAAACGAGCGTTGATCCCGGGATCCCTGAATGACTGCATGAATACATAGGTATACGTGAGCGAACGTGGGGAACTGAAACATCTCAGTACCCATAGGAAGAGAAAGCAATAGCGACTTCCCTAGTAGCGGCGAGCGAAAAGGAATATAGCCCAAACCGTCGGCTCGTCCTGCGGGCTTGCGGGCTCAAGATGCGGAGTTACAAATCTGACGGTTAGAGGAATCTGCTGGAATGCGGAACCATAGAAGGTGAAAGTCCTGTAGTCAAAAATTGATCAGACTCCGTGAGATACCTCCCGAGCAGGGCCGGTCACGTGAAACCCGGCTTGAATCCAGGAGGCCCATCTCCTAAGGCTGCCACTCTCTGGCGACCGATAGTGAAAAGTGTTATGAGCGAACGACAGCGCGACTCCCGGAAGGGGAGTTAAAAGGACCTGAAACCACACGCTTACAAGCTGTCGTAGCACATTGTTGTGTAACGGCGTGCCTTTTGCATAATGATCCGGCGAGTTACCGTCGACGAAGACCGTTAAAGCCTTCAGGGCTGAAGCCTCAGGGAAACCGAGTCTGAATTGTGGGCGTTTTGTCGGCGGCGGTAGACGCGAAACCCGGTGATCTACCCATGGGCAGGTTGAAGCTGCTGCGAGGACTGCGTGGAGGACCGAACTCACAAATATTGAAAAATTTGGGGATGACCTGTGGGGAGGAGTAAAAGTCTAATCAAACCGGGAGATAGCTCGTTCTCTCCGAAATAACTTTAGGGTTAGCCTCGAGCAACTACAAAATGGGGGTAGAGCTACTGACTTGGTTTGGGGCCCTTCCCAGGGTACCCTGCCTATCCAAACTCCGAATACCATTTTGACTATCTCGGGAGTTAGTCCACGTGGGAGAAGCTGCGTGGTCGAGAGGGAAACAACCCAGATCGCCTGCTAAGGTCCCTAAAATTTGCTGAGTCACAAAGGATGTCTGAATACTGTGACAGCCGGGATGTTGGCTTAGAAGCAGCCACCATTTAAAAAGTGCGTAATAGCTTACCGGTCGAGTATTCTGGCACCAATAATGAACGGGAGTAAGCAAATTACCGAAGCAGCGGGCTCGAAAGAGCGGTAGGAGAGCGTCCTGATTGCATCGAAGCGGTACCGTAAGGATCCGTGGAGCGTTCAGGAGTGATTATGCCGGAATGAGTAACGATAAAGCAGGTGAGAATCCTGCTCGCCGTAAACCTAAGGTTTCCTGGGGAAGGTAAATCCGCCCAGGGTTAGCCGGTCCCTTTAGTCGAGGCCGAAAGGCGTAGACGATGGAAAGCAGGTTAATATTCCTACGCTGCATACGGAGGACGTTGTTGAATTGGAGTCGGGGTGCTGGTCATCCCTGTGCCGTGGCAAAGGTCGAGCCCCTGGTTGCGAAGCCCATGAAGAACAATCAAGAAAAGCCTGTATAACAGCGACTGTACTAAAACTGACACAGGTAGGTGAGGGCGCGTAGCCTCAGCGCTCGGGAAAACGCTGGTTAAGGGAACTCTGCAAATTGGCCCCGTAACTTCGGATACAGGGGTGCCATCGCAAGATGGTCTCAAGTACAGCGGCACTAGCGACTGTTTACTAAAACACAGGTCTCTGCGAACTCGTAAGAGGATGCATAGAGACTGGACGCCTGCCCGGTACCGGGTTAATAAAGAGGTTAGCCGGGCGAAGCCAGCACTGAAGCTCCGGTAAAACGGCGGCCGTAGTTCATGACGGTCCTAAGGTAGCGGAAATTCCTTGTCGGCAAGTTCCGACCCGCATGAATGGCGTAACGACTGGTGCACTGTCTCAACCAGCGACCCGGTGAAATTGTAGCTGGTGAAGATGCCACGTACCCGCAGCGTGACGGAAAGACCCCATGAACCTTTACTGCAGGCTGATACTGTCACTTGGCATGTTTTGTGTAGGATAGGTGGGAGGCTTAGAAGTCGGTACGCCAGTATCGATGGAGCCATCCTTGAAATACCACCCTGAACCTGTTAGGTGTCTAACGCTGTCCCGTGAACCCGGGCGGCGGACAATGTCAGTTGGGCAGTTTGACTGGGGCGGTCTCCCAAAGTGTAACGGAGGAGCTCAAAGGTACCCTCAGCCTGGTTGGCAATCAGGCGAAGAGCGTAAAGGTAGAAGGGTGCTTGACTGCGAGACAAATGAGTCGAGCAGAAACGAAAGTTGGACTTAGTGATCCGGCGGTTCCGAATGGAAGGGCCGTCGCTCAACAGATAAAAGGTACTCTGGGGATAACAGGCTGATCCCGCCCGAGCGTCCATAGCGGCGGCGGGGTTTGGCACCTCGATGTCGGCTCATCACATCCTGGGGGTGAAGAAGCTTCCCAAGGTTCGGCTGTTCGCCGATTAAAGTGGTACGTGAGCCTGGGTTTAAACCGTCGTGAGACAGGCTGAATCTTGCATTCGCTGTGGGCGTACGAAACTTGAGGGGTATTCTCTTTAGTACGAGAGGATTTGGAGGGACGTACCTCTGGTGTTCCTGTTGTCACGCCAGTGGCATCGCAGGGTAGCTATGTACGGTTGTGATAAACGCTGAAAGCATATAAGCGTGAAGCCATCCCCAAGATAAGGTTTCGTTGAACTTCGGTTCTGAACTCCCTTGAAGACTACGAGGTTGATAGGCTGGCGGTGTAAGGCGCGAGAGCGTTTGAGCTGACCAGTACTAACGGAGAAATGTTTGGCCACTTTGATTAACGGTCAGTATAAAACTTGACTTCATTAAAACATAAACGCAGGGAAGGGCGGCTCCGCTGTCCTCCCTGTGGATTCCCGGTGAATCACTTGCAAGGAAACACGCGTACCCATTCCGAACACGAACGTTAAGCTTGTAAGGCCAATGATAGTGCTCACACGCGCGAAAGTAGGTCGTGCCGGGATATTGTGCCGTGACTCTTACGAGTCCGGCTTTTTTTGGCGCGCTGTTGGCAATGCCTACTGAGTCGCGATTGTGCTCTGCAGTTTGGGGTGCGTTTTGTATAAAGCTGCTCCTATGATTCCTTTGAACCCGTTGCAACGGAGTGAGGCTGATGGGGATATCTTCGATTTGTTCCAGCGATGAGAAGTCTGTTCGGCGGAAGAAGAACTTGAGACGGGCGGTGGTGGGCGGTCCGGTGCTTGGCTGTTTGCTTGCTTTGGGCGGTTTTTTCTTCCGTTTTTGTTCTCGGCTCACTTTCGCGATGGTGCGCTTGGGATGCAGCCGGGAAATCTGGTTTGTTGATCCAGTCCGCTTGAAGACTGGGGCTGGTTTCAGCCTGTGACTTTTTTTGATGTGCGGGTGTCGGATTCGGACGGCAGACTTGAAGGGTGGTTTCCGGAACTGCGGACCAATTGTACGCTGATGGATATGTTCTGTGGTGGTCCGGATCGAAGGCAGCTTACTCTTATTCGTCCATCGGTAGAGATACGAATTTCCGAGGATGGGGAATGGCCGAGCTGTTCGTCGGGGGATGCGGGGAAACCAACGGACTTTGTTGTTGAAGACGCAGCTCTAAAGGTGACATCACCAAGGCGGAAGATTCCCATCGTGGATATCAGTGGTTGCGATCTGGCTGGCAGCATCGGGCCGGACGATTTGGGCACGATACGGTTGGTGGTTGAACCCATTCAGGTTTTCGACCACGAACCCATCTCTGATTCTCAGTGCGAGCAGAATTTGGCTTTGATAGCCCCTGTTTTGGCTCAGTCTACGGAGGTTTCGGGGTTCGCCTCTGTCTGGTTGGACAGAATTCAGATTCCTTTAGACGGCCGGGAAAGTTCCCCATTCCCGATTAAGGGGCGGGCTGAGTTCCATTCGTTGGAAGCAAAACTCAGGAATGGCTGGGCTCGCCAGGTTTCTGCCATGGGCGGGGCATTTTCAGGAATGGATATTCCGGATCGGATTTCGATGGTTGAAAAGAGTACCATCGACTTCGTGGTGACTGAGAAAGGTGTTCAACACAAAGGAACAGCCTTTTTGTTGCCGGAAGTGTCCCCGGAGTTCAAAGTGGTTTCTTCCGGGACCGTTTTTCTTGATGAAAGGCTGGACCTTGAATTGGCCGTGGAATTGCCGGTTCCATCTGACGACGATCGCCCCGTTTTGCAGTTTCTACGGACAATGTCTTCATCACCAATCTTATTGGCAGTGAAGGGAACTGTGTCATCACCAGTCGTTGGCTTTCCGGAAGGTGTTGATTTGCTGGGCGAGATCTCGCGAAGAGTGACTCCGGCGCAGTACACAACAGAGCCGTCAGGGGTGCCAACGGCCATTTCGGACTTAATCCAGGATGTGGTAAAGCCCGGTTCCGACGACCAGGAGAAGAAACAGAATCTGGCGGGAAGCATTCTGAACCTGATTCGGGCCGTGGAGAAGCAGCGGAAGTGAATCGAGGTGATTTTCCGCACAAGTTCATCAAGCCTGGTGTTCGCCGGAGATTCTTTTTGGGGATCGCCTGAACTGTGGCCTCGCACGGAATCATGTTTCCGCGGCAATAATCGATCAATATTCAGCGGAATGAGAATGACTTCATGCAGATCAATTCTTCAATACAGCAACTGGGTTCATTGAAATGCCGAACGATCGATTCGCTTGGTGATGGTAGCGCACCAGAGCTGTTGGTAATTCTCAATCATGGTTTTGGAGCGTCCGGAGATGATTTGGCTGATTTTGGTCCGATGCTGATCGATTCGAGTCGGCTGATTCAGTCGAGTTGTCGCTTTGTGTTCCCGGAAGCTCCAATCGATCTTTCTCCTCTGGGAATGGCGGGAGGCCGCGCATGGTGGCCAATCAATATGGCAAAGCTGGCCGAGATTAACCAAACTCGAGACTATGACCAACTGATGCTCCTTGAGCCGCCGGGTATGAGAGAAGCAGAAGAAAAACTATTTGAGACCGTAAAGGCTGCCATGTCCTTTTCCGGACTGGATGAAACTCGTGTGGTTCTGGGCGGGTTTTCTCAGGGGGCCATGGTCAGCACGAACCTTGTGCTGACGCGAAATTTGAAACCAGCTTTGTTGACGCTGTTCTCAGGGACTTTATTGAATCGCGAGCAATGGCAGACACTTGCAGCAGCACATTCAGGCTGCGATGTGCTTCAGTCCCATGGCCGCCAGGACTTTGTTTTGCCGTTTGCTCCCGCAGTTGAACTACAAAATATGCTGGCGGGCTCTGGCTTCAATGTCGAGTTCGTCGAGTTCAATGGCCCCCACACGATTCCCATGAATGTTCTGCAGCGATTCTTATTGCGCATCGAACAGTGCATCGAAAGAAACCACGCGGTCAGGTAAACCGGAATGCCTCCAAGCTTTTGGGCTTCTTACGTGCGATGAATGCTGTCGCCGCCGGATTCCTGTTGTCGGAAGAAAGCCTGTTGTCTTTTGGGATGCACCTCAGAGATTGACGAGCAAAATTCACTCGGCGATATAGTCAGTCTCCTGTTGATCCACAGAAACTCTTGTAACAATTCCTGCCTGTCTGTGACTTCGTCCAACAGTGTCCAGAACTTTATAAGGGTGGAAAAATGCAACGGCGGTCATTTCTTCAAACATCGACAGTTGCTTCTCTGGCTTCCCTTGCATTGGCGGACGTCGCGAAGGCTGGGCCAGCGACGGAGAAAGTAGAGGGAGATCCGATCGATCGTCTCACAAGTCACTTGAACCCGCAGATTCAACATGCACGGGATGTGGCTCTTGCGATATTGAAGCCAACTGCGTTAGAGCTGGAGCGAGGACTGCGACTGCATTCCGAGTCGATCGTGTTCGATTCCTATGGATTCTCACCTCGGGCCGCGATCAATGGAGAAGTGCTGGCCGCTGAGATTGAAGCGGGAGCTTCGGACCAGGAAGTGGAGGACCTGCAGGAAGACATGACGATGACTCGTTATGTAACAGACGCGGCCGAACAACAGGAATACAGGGACGCGTGGCGGGCTTCCGGAGTCACTTGCATCTTTCAGAACGCGGGCCAGGAGTGCCAGGATCCACTGAGGTTGGTAAAGCGGCTGGCTCGATTCAGTTTTGCCACGGATCTCATGCGTGAGTTTGTATGCAAGGCGGCCATCCCAGGTGATATTGAGGCGGCGAAGGCCGCCGGAAGGCACGCACTTTATATGACCGGGAATGGCATCCCCTTGACTCAGGAATGGATATCGAAAGAAGACGAGTTAGCTTATGTGAGGATCTTCTTCCAACTTGGTATCAGGATGATGCATCTGACCTATCAGCGAAGAAACATGATTGGTGATGGGTGTGGCGAGACTTCTAATGCAGGTCTCAGTGACTTTGGAAGATACGCGATTGCAGAAATGAATCGCATCGGTGTCATTCCGGACTGTGCCCATTCGGGTTGGCAAACGAGTCTTGAAGCAGCCAAAGTCTCAACTCGACCAGTCGTAGCCAGCCATTCCACATGTGCGGCGATCCATCCTCATATAAGGAGCAAGCCTGACGAAGTGATTCAGGCGATCGTTGATTCCGGCGGATATATCGGGATTTGTTGCATCTCGAAATTCCTGCGAGGCGCTGGTGATATTTCTGCGCTATTGGATCATATTCAATACGTAACGAAGAAGTTTGGCGTTGATCATGTAGCGATCGGAACAGACGTCGCTTATTCGTCCCAGAATTCATCCTTGGAGAGTCGTAAGCTGCCGAAACGCACTCGCGCACGTGAGCCTTTTCGATCGCTGTGGCCGAAAGATGATTTTGCGGAGACTCCGGAAATGACCACGAGTCTTGCATGGACAAACTGGCCGCTGTTTACTGTGGGACTAGTTCAGCGAGGATACTCTGATGACGAGATTCGCAGGATTATCGGAGGCAACGTCATGCGAGTTGCGAGTGAATCGTTGAAGTGATTTCTGCAGACGTGGCTCGAATCAGGCGGCTTTTATTCTGTCTGATTGTGAAGGGTGTGGTGTATAAGCTGGGTCATTGGTTCGGTCGATCGCGTTTACCGCTGAGCGATCCCCAGCGAGGATTTGTTGACCGATTGACTCGAGTCGCGACATTTCAGACTGCAACAACTCGGCCCAGGCCCCCAAGTCTTCACGTGGTGTTTCTTCGGGAACAACAAGCGGCGTTCCGGCGATAAGCACGACGCGGGAGAAAGGCTTGGGAATAATCATATCCGTCCAGCCACCGCCTATTGACCAGAACCGATCAGCCTGTAACGCGCAAGGGACGACTGGCCGGCCTGATCGCGATGAAATATAGATCACACCTTCTTTCATCTGGTGCCGCGGGCCTCTTGGCCCATCCGGTGTAATTGCCAGATGGAGTTCAGGAAGGCTCAGGATCTCTCGAACCGCTTCAAGCCCTCCTCGGCTTGTACTGCCGCGAACCGGGCGAATGCCGGCCATCATGACGGAATCTGCCAGGTAGCCGCCGTCACGATGTTGGCTGATGAGGCCAGCGAGGCTATACGTTTTCAATGAAAATGCAGCAAGTGCGATATGGTCATGCCACATGCTGAAAGTGAATCGTTGTTTTCCCCGTGGTTTGACGTATGGAGTCCCCTCGGATGCTACGCAATAGTGCTCGACTTTCACAAAGAGAAATAGTAATCGAAGTCCACATGTAGCAGTCCATGATAAGACCAGATTTAACCATCGAGAGCGAATCTTCATGGGCTTCCCTGCCTCGGAAATGCAAAGCCATACGGAAGACGTTTCTTCCGGAGTTGGGGGAAAAGATCCTGTTTCTGAGCCCGGCCTTAAGCCGGTTCGACATCGACTTTCAGGCTGCCAAAAGCGTTGGATGGCGACTTACCGAAAACCGGCCGGAGTCTACGAACTTGGAGGAGTCATGTTGAGGCCAGTTCTGATGTCTATTCTTGCATGGGGCAAATTGCGACATCCTCGGCGCGGACTCATGCACAACTCATTAATAGCTTTTTTGTTTCGGAGTTGGGAAACTGCTCTTGTCGTCGTCAAAAAAACAGCGAATGACCTCAGTTTTTGGTCAGATGACCAGTGTTTACCCTGTTTTTTCCTGAAAACGCTGGTTATGGAATGGTGATTGCTGTTCACCGCTTGCCTAGACTTTGGTAACCTGCCCTAAAAGGTCTAAGTGACACGGTTCCTATCTTCTTTCGTCATGTTCCTGTCTGGGTTCATTCGTCTGTATTGCCTGTTTGGCCAATTCAGGCGGTTTCCATCCTATGTCCGGGGGGTCCGGACAATGCTCGCGATTTTCATATGGAGATGATCAGTCTGTTCTCCTGAATCCTTTCTTTTGCGAGCGAATCCTTGAAAACAGCATTGTCTGCGTAAGCTGGCAATGCTGTTTTTATTTCTGCGCAGTTTTTTTGAGTTGCTAACTCATTGAGGATTCGAATTCTTCTGCGGCAGGAATCTCATTCTTCCTGATCGTTGCGTTGGTGGTACTTTAAGCATTCATTTGCGTGAATAGGTCTAAACGTTTGGAAGTCACCCTGATCCAAGCGTAGACTGTCGCCCCACAAAACGTGTTTTTTCCGGGATTTTCCCTTACAGAGTATGGACCGGTGTCCGGGTATGCTCGAGGAGAGAATTTCCGTCACAGGGGCAGCTGCGGGCTGAAAGGTGGTTTGCAGGGTTCATGTGACCACAAAACACGCGGAGTGTATTCCCTTCTAGTTTTCCCACGATGACCGGAGCGTTTTTTCATGTCATCCACCAATCGTCGCCAGTTTCTAAAGTCTGCCAGTCTTGCCGGTATTGCTTCCGCTTCGCTGCCGTACTGGTTTTCGTCACAGTCGATGGCGTCTGCTTTTCGCAGTCCCAATGAACGGCCGGTTCTGGGCTGTATCGGAACGGGTGACCGCTGGAATTCGGTCGGCCCGAATGCGATGAAGTTTTCTGACTGTGCAGCGGTCTGCGATGTTGATGTTTCTCATGTTGAGAAAGGAAAAGCGAAGGCATTGGAACTTCAGAGCAAGCCTGGTGCTGAGCGAACGGTTGACATGTATGAAGACTATCGACGAGTCCTGGATCGTAAGGACGTAGACGTTGTTACGATCGTCACTCCGGATCATTGGCATACGAAGATTGCGATCGAAGCCATGAAGGCAGGCAAAGATGTCTATTGCGAAAAGCCGCTGACTCTGACAATTGAAGAAGGGAAACAGATTCGCAAAGTTCTGGAGGAAACAGGACGAGTCTTTCAGGTGGGGACACAGCAGCGCAGTGAGATGGATTTGAGATTCCTGCACGCCGTAGCATTGATTCGTGAGGGACGCATCGGTGAACTCAAGACTGTGACGGTTGCAATCGGTGGAGCTCCCGGCAGTGGTCCAATTGATGTCGCAGAGATTCCTAAAGGTCTGAACTGGGACATGTGGTTGGGGCAGGCTCCAATGACAGAGTACCGGTTCAAAAAGACCGACGGGCGTTACGGAAACTCCCGGTGCCATTATGAATTCCGCTGGTGGTACGAATACTCCGGTGGAAAGATGACTGATTGGGGTGCGCACCATGTCGATATCGCAGCGTGGGCGTTTAATCTTGAGAATACTGGCCCTGTGAAAGTAGAGCCTGTGATGGCGAAACATCCGGTGCCATTTGAAAATGGTATGCCAACGGATCCGACGCAGTACAACACGGCAACCAATTTCCATGTGACTGCGACATTTGCCAACAATGCCGTTCTGCACATTCGTGACCGCGCTGACGACCTTGGATTTGATAATGGTCTCATGCTCGAAGGAACAGATGGTCGCATCTTCGTGAACCGAGGCAAGTTGACAGGTGCTGCAGTGGACGGCATGAAGGAGAACCCGCTGAAAGAAGAGACTCTGAAGACTCTGTACAAGGGCAAACAGCCCGGCAATCACATGAAGAATTTCTTCGAGTGTATTGTCGACAGGACTCAGCCAATCAGTGACGTACACAGTCATCATCGTGCGATGACCGTTTGCCACCTTGCGAACATTGCGATTCGGCTGAATCGAACATTAAATTGGGATCCTGACAAAGAGCAGATCGTCGGTGACGAGCAGGCCGCTCTCTGGCAGGCACGAGAGCAGCGTAAGGGTTACGAGATTCAGGTGTGATCAGCGAGCTTTGTGCATTGAGGGTTTCGTGGTAGTCCCTGCGGTGCGTATGTATTGATCGGGCCGATAGTCTCTTCGGAGCATTTTGTGGAACAATGCTTTCCAGAAACAGAATCAATGTTTGGCTTGGCCAGCATTGTGGACGTGTATGACCGGGATGATCTTTATGATTTCCTCGACAACGCACGAATTGTAGAACTTTCTCGCCTGGGTGGTGCAGCGGGTTTCGCAAGTCCGGAAAATGTCAGTCGGTCCACAGGGATTTCCGTTCGTCGGATTCTCCGCCCCGGAGTGACGGCCGTTGATGTTGGCGTTGCCCTGGGAAGACGCCTTGAGCAGGAGTCCGGACAACTGCTGCATGAATTTCCGCTTATCATGTTGTGCCACTCAAACACTGACCCGTCAGCGTGTGAGCGGCTGGCGGTCGATTTGTCAGAGAGATTTGGAATTCCTGCTGGTCGGTTGTTGGCATTTAACTTTGGTTGCAGTGGTTTTCTGAAGCTGCTTCATGAGGCCATGATACATCTGGTCGGGGATGACAATCTCTCTCGCATCGTGTTGCTGAACATTGAAACGCCGGAAACATGGCATGATTCCTCAGATCGGCTGTTCTGTGGGATCGTTGCAGCGGGGGCAACGGCCATGGTTCTGGAGCGGGGGCGAGGTCTCCCCGTTTCGACTGTGCGGTCGGAGGACTTTCCAATCCCCGATCAATTGCGTCCCAACCCTGACCCTTTGTTTCGCCGTGACACAACAGATGGCTTCTGTTTTCGTGGGCAGCCCATTCACAGGACTGTCATGCGGATGAATGCCGAGCCTGTATTTCTCAACGGCATCGAACTGATGTTGGCTGGACTGCGGACGGCGGCGTCTTTGGTCGAAGTTCTTCCGGGCCAGAGAGTCATCGTTGTGCCGCATCAGCCCAGCGGTAAACTGCTCAAGGCGCTGGTTGCTGCAGCGCGGGTTGAGTTTCCGGATTTCGAATACCTGAATAACCTGAAGACCTACGGGAATACGATTTCGTCGTCTGTTCCGACGATTCTTTCTCGTTTGCCTCAGGTGCTTGAAGCCAATGGGCTTCAGCCACCTCGTGAAGGCGACCACATCATTCTTCTGGCAGCAGGAATCTGTATGGAGGAGATCAGCGACCACATGTCGGCTGGTCATGCCTGCCTGCAATGGGTTACTGTTTCCAACCGAGAGACGCAGGTTGAGGAGGCGGTTCTCGCACATGGAAGTGTTCCGGTCGTCTGATCTTTTTTCGTCGAGACGCATGGAACATGCCTGCCGGGTCGGTGTGCCCCGCCGATCAATATGTCCGGAGTTTTGCGATGCTTCGACCGCTCATTACTGGCGTACTCTTCACTCTTGCCCTCATCTCTCATGTTGCTCTGCTTTCAGCGGACGATGGCCGAGTTCGTGTTCAGGAGATCTTTTATCGCACGGACGTGGAGACTCCGGCACCAGGCATGCAGCGCAAGTGCCGACTCGATATCAGCTACCCGGCTGGCGAGAGACAGTTTTCCACGATCATCTGGTTTCATGGTGGCGGACTGACTGGCGGACAACGGTCAATTCCACCGGAACTGGAACGCAGTGGTGTTGCCGTTGTTGCAGCCGGCTATCGACTTCACCCGGACGTCCATGCTCCGGCTTACATCGAAGACGCCGCCGCCGCGATTGCATGGACCGTCAAACACATAGAAGAGTATGGTGGCTCTGCCGACCGCATAGTCGTCAGCGGCCACTCGGCTGGAGGTTATCTGGCCGCGATGACTGCCTTTGACAAGAAGTATCTGCAAGCCTTTGGCGTTGATGCGGATACCCTGGCCGGAGTTGCTCCGATCAGCGGCCAGATGATCACTCATTTCACGATTCGAAAAGAGAATGGCATTGAGGATACTCGACCAGTCATTGATGGCTTTGCACCATTGAACCACATTCGGAACAATAGCCCTCCAGTGTTGCTGGTCACTGGCGATCGAGAAGAAGAACTACTCGGACGCTATGAGGAAAACGCGTACACGTGGCGAATGCTGAAGCAGTTGAAGCATCCGGATGTTACGCTTCATGAGCTCGGGGGGTACGATCACGGAGAGATGGTCAGTCCCGCGTTTCCATTGCTGTTGAAGTTCGTAGACCGGGTAACAGCGGTCGATGCCTCATCAGCAAAGTGATGGCGTTGCGGCGTCAGATTCTCCACGCGTCCGCTGCCAACTGCATTACTCTGTGAAATACAGAATTCGTCCGCAGCCTCGGCATCCCATGAAATCGCTCATGCGGATTCGTACCATGTCCTGATTCGTGACCTTGGTGCTACAGGCTTCGCAGAAGCCGTCCTCCATTACTGCCAGTGCGCCGGCTCCGTGAGCTTTTCGCAATCGATCCCAGGTGGCCTTGCCCTCGCCGGGAATGACCTTTTCCGCTTCTGCAATTTGAGTCTGTATAGCCGCGATCCTTGCATCGACATCAGGCTTTGACGCTTCGAAGTTGGCTTTTGCTGTCTGAGCGATCTTCTTTCGGGATAGCAGGTCTGCTTCAAGTTGTTTCAATCTGGCCTGAGCCGCATCGATCTCCTCCATGGCACCGAGAGCGGTCTCTTCGATCTCTCCCCGGTCTTTCTTTGCCGCTTCAATCTGACCCTTGAAGATGTCGTACTCTTTGTTGGATGAGGCGGTGTTAAGCTGGCCGGTGAGTTTGGCGAGTTCAGCTTCTTTGGTCTTGAGTTTCAGATTGAGGTCATCGGCCGCTTTCCGATTGGCCTTAATCGTTTGTTTCTGCTCCTCAATTGCTTGTTCGGCCTGAGTCACCTGTTTTTCTGCCAGAGCCACGGCACGCGGACCATCCGCCAGAGCCGCCTCAGCTTCGGCCAGCTGCTGCAACAGACGATGGAGATTGCTCAGAGCGACAGACATCTCAGATGCCATTTGGTAACTCACTTTCAGACTGACTCAAACGAAACAACTCACCCAACTCTGATGCAAAGAGCGCAACCCGATCTCAGGTGGCGGAAATCCCCGTGAAGTACTCCGGTTCATGCCCCACACGCCACTTGATGTTACAGCCGATACTTGGGCGCTGCTCTGAGGTCACTGGCTGGCCACTCAAAACAGCATCACAGGCGCTCTTCAGGTCAGCGCCGGTGACGGGGAGACCGTTGCTGGGCCTGCTGGAGTCAAATTGTCCTCGATAGACAAGCGAATGATCGGCATCGAAGAGGAACAGATCCGGAGTACACGCTGCCTTGTAGGCGATGGCAACTTCCTGCGTCGCATCGAACAGATAGGGGAAGGTGTAACCGGCGTTGCGGGCTTCTTCTTTCATCTTGTCCGGCCCATCCTGAGGATACGCTGCGACATCGTTGCTGCTGATGCCAACAATCGCCAGCCCTTTGGCCTGATACTCGACAGCAAACTTCTGCAGCGCTGAGCGAATATGAACGACAAACGGGCAGTGGTTACACATAAAGATCACAAGCAGTGGCTTGCCTGCAAATTGTGATAGGGAAACCTGAGTTCCGTCGACGTTGGGAAGTGAAAAGTCAGGAGCCTGAGTTCCGAGGCTCAGCATTGTGGAAGCCGTCTTGACCATGTTCGGAAGTTCTTTTCTTAAGCCAGAGGTTGACGATTCAAAGGTGATGCGATCTGCAAATGTTATCAGTTTCGCGTATTCACGAACGGTGTTTATGGACTCGAGCGATCAGGGGTTCAATAACAGCCATCGGAACAAAGTCCTTCAGCCGAGATCGAACATCCGCCTTTGCCATTTGGGCGATCTGCTTGATCAGTGAGCTGGAGATGTGAGCATAACGTTCGGCCGACATCAGGAAAACAGATTCGATCTCCTGGTCGAGCACTCGATTGGTCAGAGTCATCGTAAACTCCGCTTCGATATCTGTCAGTGTGCGAACACCGCGGAGCAGAATCCGGCTGCCGCAATGTTTAACAAACTCCACGGCGAGGCCATCGAAGGTGCGCACATCAACGTTGCCAAGATCCCGTACAGAAGCCTGGCACATTTCCAGCCGATCAGCTGGTGAGAACAGGGTATTTTTGTCCGGGTTAATCCCAATCCCCACGGTGACGTGTTCAAAGATTCTGGCGGCGCGCCGGATGATATCCAGATGGCCCAGAGTCATCGGATCGAAGCTGCCGACGTATACGGCGGACGATGGTTTTTCGTCTGGAGTTGTCATCACACGTTTCCAGTAATGTTGCGTGGGAGACCAGCCTTCTGCGGCCGAATCCACTCCGGCGAAACACTGGCTGATGAACCACAGCAGCACTCTAACAGACGCAGCCTTCGTTCTCCTCCTTCAGCTGACTGGGATTTTCAACATGAGAAGAAAGCAGGCTGAACTGGTCGCTGTGTTGACACCTTCTCGACAGGAACCGGCCGCTTCTGCGGGCTTTACTTGAATTGTCCATGGCACACATGCTCAGCGGGGTAGTCCTCAGAGATTACCCGGAAGCACTTGATTCTCACTGAACCCTCGATCGCATTCGCCAGCACACTGCAAGGTTGGCGTTGAGGATGTTAGAGTTAGGGTCCTCCTGAGTCGGTCTCTTTCGGACTTGGTCAATTTCCTGCCCTCGCGTTCGGAGCTGTTTCTATGCGATTGCCCGTTTTGCGGATCCTCCTTATCACAGCGCTCGCTTGGCTAATGAACGGCTCGCGGCTCAAGGCAGAGCACGAGGGCAAGGTTCAGATTTTGTTGCTTGGGGACAGCACGACAGAGGGAAGTGTTCCTCGACGCCATGTGCCCGAAGGTCCGCACCTGGAAGATGTCATTCGCCTTCTGCTGGCCGAAGAGAAAGATCTGCCTCCAACGAACGTGATCAATCTGGGATTGAGTGGCGAGTACATTCGGAGGCTGCTTGATTCTGGTCGCTACGAAAAAGAGGCCTCGAAGTTACCCGGCGTTGATTATGTCCTGATTCGATACGGACTGAACGACAACGCTTACCGCGAGAATCTTGAAGAAAACTTTCCGAAGGACTATCACGAACTGATTGAGCGAATCAAGGTCGACCACCCACAGGCCATGATCATCGTCATGACAGTCATTCCGTACGGCAGCGAAGAGATGTGTTTGCGGCTGAACAAACTGAATGAGCAAGTTGCAAAGGCCGAGGGGCTAACACTGTTCGATATCTACCCTCGTTATGCCGAGGAACTGAAGCGAGGCCCCGATATGTTGAACTATCGCCGCTTCCCGCTTGAGAAGATTCCTGAGAACAGGCGGGAGTTCGTGAAGTCATTCATTGTGCCCGGAGCCAGGCCAACAGTTGAGGTGATGGACAATCGGCTGGATGCTCACTTCGGGAATCTGCCGGGGTGGTTCGGAGATCGACATCCTAATCTTGCCGGCTATCATGTGATCGGCGATGAAACGGCGAAATTCCTGGCGCCGCTGATTCGCGAAAAGCATGCGGCGGTCCAGAAGTAACGTTCCGACAATTGAGTCGACGCCTCATATTTCGTCACGGACATTCAATTGAGTAATTTGTAGGTGTGACAAACGGAGCGCTGGTACACCAAGTTAAAAAATGGTGTGCCGGCGCGTTGCTTGTCACACCCTACGGCTTGTTTCATTCTAATATCGAGCGGCGCCATGTTGGAGCACGGCCGACAGGTTGAACAGTATTCCGCTTCCACCATTCGGAGTTCCAGATCATGTTGCATTATTTCCAGTCGCACTCTGAATCGCGGCAACTGTCACTTGTGCCGCGTCTGATCGCGGCTCTGCTATTCCTTGTCGGACTTCTATCGATGAACACAGCCGAGTCAGCCGCTGAAGAGTACAACTACGACGAATCGAGGGTTCCAGCCTATACCTTGCCCGATGTTCTGAAGGCTGAAGATGGTACGAAGATTGATACTCCTGAACTATGGACCAGCAAGCGTCGTCCAGAGCTGCTGCGAATGTTTGAGGAGCACGTCTTCGGAAAACTACCGCAGGGAGAAGTGAAGCTGCGAACAAAGGTTCGTTCAGAAAGTCCAAACGCCATCAATGGCGCAGCGCTGCGGCGTGAGATGACGGTTTATTTTTCGGCAGATGACAACGGTCCACAGATGGATTTGCTGATCTACACCCCAACAAATGCCAAAGGTCCTGTGCCAGCATTCCTCGGTTACAACTTCAACGGAAATCATTCCGTCGAGAAAGATCCCGCGTTGCATATTACGGAATCGTGGGTTCGCAACAACAAGGACTACGGGATTGACAACAACAAGTCGACCGATGCCGCTCGAGGATCAGAAGCCAGCCGTTGGGCCGTCGAGAAGATTGTGAAAAGTGGTTACGGCCTGGTCACAATCTACTACGGCGATGTTGATCCGGATTTTGACGATGGCTTCAAGAATGGAATTCATTCGCTTTTTGAGAAGGGCGATACACCGCGTGCTGGCGATGCTGGCGGTTCCATCAGTGCGTGGGCGTGGGGATTAAGCCGTGTCCTTGATGTTCTGGAATCAGATTCCAAAATCGATGCGGAGTCCGTGGCCGTGTTTGGGCATTCTCGATTGGGCAAGACCTCATTGTGGGCCGGAGCCACGGATCCTCGTTTCGCGATGATTATCGCCAACGAGTCTGGTTGCGGTGGTGCGGCGTTAAGCAAACGCTGGTACGGCGAAACGGTGGCTCGCATCAACACGTCGTTCCCTCACTGGTTCTGCCTGAACCATCGCAAGTACAACAATAATGAACAGGCCATGCCAATCGACCACCACATGTTGATCGCTCTGTCGGCGCCACGCCCGGTTTATGTGGCCAGTGCTGAGGAAGACAAATGGGCAGATCCTTATGGAGAATTCCTTGGCGTTTACCATGCGGGTCCTGTGTATCAACTACTTGGCAAGAAACCTTTGCCCTCCGACAAGATGCCGGCCGTTAATGAGCCTGTCATGACCGACGTGGCTTACCACGTACGCACCGGCGAGCATGACGTGAAGGACTTCGACTGGGAGCAGTATATTGCGTTTGCCGATAAGCACCTGAAAAAGTGATGCTTGCGGTTTTTCGGTGATAGCCTGACTTTGATTTTCAACAATCGCAGTCTCCGATGCGGGGCGTGCGTAGCGTGTCTCGCCATATTAGACTTCGGCGGTTGACTGATCGAATAGAAGCGACTGCTTCCCTGTTTTGTGATTTGGATCTGACCACAGCTATGAAATTTGCTCTTGTTATTCCTGATGGTGTTGCCGATGAAGGTCAGCCGGAGTTGTCCGGTTTGACGCCGTTGCAGGCTGCTCAGATTCCTCACATGGATGAGGTGGCTCGGCTGGGCATGGTAGGGCAGACGGACAATGTTCCTGCGTCGATGCCGTCCGGCAGTGACGTCGGGACCATGAGCCTGTTCGGTTACAGTCCGCTGGAGTTTCATACGGGCCGCGCACCTTTGGAGGCGGCCGCTCAGGGGATTGAACTGCATGACGGCGACTGGGCGATTCGCTGCAATCTGGTGAATATCACTGATGGGCGGATGACAAGTTTTACGGCCGGTCAGTATCCCAATGAGATGGCTCGTGAGCTGATCACGCTGTTGCAGAAAGATCAATGCGGAGACAGTCACTGGAAATTTCAGCCGGGTGTCAGCTATCGCAATCTGCTGCTGTACCGTTCCCGCGGAGTTGCCGCGCCGTTTTCGAAGCAGACGGAGAGTACTCCGCCGCACGATATCACGGACCAGCTTGTTTCTGAGCACTTGCCGAAGGGACCAGGAGCCGACGAACTCCTGCGGTTGATGGATCACAGTCGGCAGTTGTTGGCGGATGCGGAACCGAACCGTCGACGTATTGCGGCCGGAGAACTGGCGGCTACTCAGATTTGGTTGTGGGGACTGGGTCAGCGTCCGGCGTTTCGATCGTTTGTGGATCGTTATGGGGTTCGAGGTGCTGTGATCACGGCTGTCGATCTGTTGCGCGGGATCGGGCGATTGATCGGCTGGGATGTTGTGGAAGTCGAAGGAGCGACAGGCTATCTGGATACGGACTATGCCGCCAAAGGTCGAGCGGCGATCGAGACATTGTCACGCCCTGATAAAGACTTCGTAGTAGTGCATGTGGAAGCGACCGATGAGGCTTCTCATGAAGGTCATGTTCACGAAAAGATCAAAGCGGTTGAGAACATCGATCGCCATATCGTCGGACCACTGCATGCATGGCTGAAACAGCAGGGCGACTATCGACTGTTGGTCTGTCCCGATCATCCAACGTTCCTGAGAACTCGCACGCACAGTCACGGCTACTGCCCGTTTGCGATGTGCGGCTCCGGAATCACGCCTGACGCCGCCACCACATACAGCGAAGTCAGCGCCGCCGCTTCGTCCGTCGCGTTCCCCAATGGATGGGACTTGATGGGCCGATTTGTGGGCAAGAGTTAGAACCGCACACTCCTCGACTGGCTGAGATCGTCAATGCACATCGGTGTCTTTGGAAATCAGGGCAGTTGGTACGTCAATGAGCTGTGTCGTCGCGGCTCCGAGCGCGGGCATGTGATGTGGCCGCTGCAGTTTGAAGAGTTCCAAAGCAGAGTCTCGGGGCAGGGGATTGAGCTGCGATGCGGAGAACACAACGTCCGTGAGTGTGATGCTGTTCTCGTGCGAACGATGCCTCCCGGAACATTAGAGCAGGTTGTTGCTCGGATGGATCTGCTGGCCGGACTTGAGGCCTGCGGGACACGTGTTATCAACTCACCGCGTGCTCTGGAATGTGCCGTCGACAAGTACCTGACAACTCAACGTCTTGCTCTGGCGGGATTGCCGGTGCCGGAGACCATCGTCTGCGAGAACGCGGAAGCTGCATTGGAAGCTTTTGAGAGACTGGGGCGAGATGTTGTCGTGAAGCCGCTGTTCGGTGCCGAAGGTCGCGGCATTATTCGGGTCTCAGATCCCGAGCTGGCGATGCGCGCCTTTCGAACTTTGGAGCGATTGGGTTCGGTCCTCTATCTTCAGAGGTTTCTTGATGGACCGGGATTCGATATTCGAGTGCTCCTGCTCGACGACCAACTTGTGGGTTCGATGAGACGCATTCCGAAAGAGGGTGATTTTCGCGCGAATATTTCTCAGCAGGGAACCGGGATTCCTCATCGTCCTTCAGACCGAGAGATTGAACTGGCGATCTCGGCGGCGAAGGCAACGGGCTGTTCTTTTGCCGGCGTTGATCTCATGTACGACCATGATCAGCGGCCCTATGTCATTGAGGTCAATGCCGTGCCGGGATGGCGGGGGCTGGAGCGAGCCAGTGGCGTTGATGTTCCCGAGTTCTTGTTCCGCTGGCTGGAAAAGGCCTGAGAGAAACAGACCATCGAATTCGCCCTGGGCATTGAAAGCGTAGTCCAGAAGAGCCAATCAGCCTGTTGAGCCTCGCGCCGGGTAGTTGGAGTTTTTTCGTTGTGGCCGGATTCGAGAGAATTCGGTGCGTCTCTTTGGAAGGCATCCGAATTCTCACGAATTCGGCTACTGTCGGCGGCAAAAGTTTTGGTTCGGTTGGCTGTTTCCTTGTGACCTTTCTGCTCGGAATAGCTATCCTGTTGGGCGACGATCCTGCCTCTGACTCTTTCGATTTGTCCTGATCCCCGCCAGGTTGACAACGATGAGCCGACGATTTTGCTTCCTTGGGTTTCTCGCCGCGTGTTCTTTCCTGCAACCCGTGCAGGCTCAACTGCCAACAGCAGGGCTCGATGCCATCTTTCCTGCCGGCGCAGCACCCGGCGCGACTGTGGAAGTAACGATTGCCGGGAATGATCTTGATGATGTCGATAGGCTGGTCTTCAGCCACGACGGAATCTCGATGACACGCAAGATGGCGGAGGTGACACCTTTTGATGAAGGACCTCAGCCGATCGAGAACGTGTTCCTCGTGACGATCGCTCCGGGAGTTCCTCCGGGTAACTACGATGTGAGATGTCAGGGGAAATACGGGCTGTCGAATCGTCGCACTTTTGTAGTCAGTGCAATTCCAGAGTTCGTGGAAACAGAACCGAATGGCGGCAATGACGTTCCGGCCTGGATTGAGAAGGACGGAATGCGAGAGAACCCTGCTCAGGAAATCACGTTGCCCGTCACGGTTAACGGCCAGTCGACTGGTGGACCAGATGTGGACTGGTATCGGTTTGCCGGAAAGGCAGGGCAGCGCGTATTGCTGGATGGGCAGTGTCGCCGGATTGATTCGCGGATGGATCTGGCCGCAACGATCTTTACCGAGTCCGGTGTCATCATCGGTGAGTCGCGGACCGGGCAGGCGAATGATTCTATCACGGATGTGACGCTGCCTGCGGACGGACTCTATTTCATCAAAGTTCACGACGCCTTGTTTGCTCAGGGCTCGGGATATGTTTATCGCTTGACGGTCGGCTCCCTGCCGTATCTGGACTTTGTGTTTCCTCCGGCAAGTCTGCCGGGTTCGAACGAAGAGTTCACAATCTATGGTCGCAATCTGCCTGGAGGTCAGCCGTCACCGTATCAACTGGATGGTCGCCCGCTGGAGCAACTGGCGTTGAGAATTCCGATGCCGGGTGATGTTGTCGGGAAGCTCACATATTCTTCCCTGATTGGGCCTCATCAGGCAGGAATGGATGGAATTGAATACCGAGTCACAGCGAACGGTCTGCAATCCAATCCTGTACTGATCACACCGGCAACGGCCTCGGTCGTGCGCGAGGCAGCGGACAACAACAATCCGAATGCTCCCCAGCTCTTGACTCTGCCATGTGAAGTAGCGGGTTCGTTTTATCCTCAACGTGATGTCGATTGGTATTCTTTTGAAGCGAAGAAGGATGATGTCTGGTCCTTCGATGTCTATGCTCATCGGCTTGGTCGAGCGATCGATCCAGCGCTGTTGATTCAGCAAGTCAGCAAAAATGACAAGGGTGAACCAGTCTATACGGATGTAAGTTTTCTGGATGATGTACCGGAAATGAACGTCAACAATCGATCGGGTCGGCATGAGTTCGATGAGCGGACGGCGGATCCCTCGTATCAGTTTAAGGCTCCGGCTGACGGGATTTATCGAGTCCTCCTGAAGGACAGCGTCAGTGCTGTGCGAAGTGATCCGAGGCTGATTTATCGGCTGTCTATTCGAAAGCCTCAGCCCGACTTCCATGTTGTGGCGATCCCGGGAGGATCGACAGAGAGTCTGATACTCCGCAAGGGCGGACGCGATGTTGTGAGAGTGACTGCTTATCGCCAGGACGGCTTTAATGGCGAGATCCGAGTGTCAGCGACGGGATTGCCGGAGGGAGTCACAACCGAGGAGATCACAATCGGTCCCGGGAATAATCATGGGACTCTGGTTTTGTCCGCCGGTGATGCGGCACCGATGGGAATTGGAACGCTGCAGATCACAGCAAAAGCTATCGTCAACGGAGCGGAAGTTGTCCGTCCATCGCGGTATGGAGCGGCGTTGGTACCATTTCAGTTCAATCAGCCGAATGCCAATGTTCCCAGTGTGCCATCGCGACTGGTCGAACGCTTGCAGATATGTGTTTCAGAGAAAGAAGTTGCTCCGCAAGTGCTGACGATCGGAGATGGCAAGCTACTGGAGACGTCTCGCGGCGGCATATTGAAGATTCCTTTTACCGTAAAGCGAGTTGAGGGTTCAGCTGGTAACCTGACAGGATTCCCCAACGACTTTCCGCCAAACACGAATGCTCAGCAGGTGAATATCGGTGGCAATGAGAAGGGAGAGTTTGAACTCCGGTTTCAGGCCAACACAATTCCAGGGACTTATTCGTTTTATCTGGCAGGATTCAACCAGGGATTGCAATACAAACGGAATCCTGAGCTGGCAGAGAAAGCCAAACTGCGGCAGGAGCGTATCGCAAAGATTCTGATGGATGCTCAGCAGCAGGCCCAGAAAGCTCAACAGGACAGCCAGCAGAAGGTAACGGAGTTTAATCAGGCCAATACGGCTCTGACTCAGGCGAACACAGCAAAACAGCAGGCCGATCAAAAAACGACAACGGCAACTGCGGCGCTGAAGCAGGCCGAAACGGTGCTCAAGCAGAAGACCGAGCAGTTGGCTGCGGATCCGGCGAACGAAACGCTGAAGCAACAACTAGTGGTCGCTCAGACGGCTTTTGACGCAGCAAAGAAGGCGGCTGACGAGGCAGCCGTCGCCGCGACCGATGCTGCGACCAAACAAGTTGAGGCGACCGCCAAGCAGAAAGCTGCCGAGGACGCTCGCACAAAAGCACAGGCTGATCTTCAGACGGCGCAACAGTTTCAGCAGAGAACGCAACAGGAGAAACAGCGAGCGGACCAGTTTGCAAATCAGAAACAGAACGAAGCCAACCCTCGGGCAATCAACGTTTTTGTTCCTTCGAACACGCTCACGATCAAAGTGGTTGAGTTTCCTGCCAGGGTCGAATCAATGCCAGAGACGCTCGCCATCAAGCAGGGCGAAAAAGGCGAGGTGGTCATCAAGGTTTCCCGGCAATATGAGTTCACCGGGGCCATCAGTGTTCAGTCACAGTTACCGGGCGGAGTTGGCGGTATCAGCATTCCCGGCGCGAATATTCCGGAGAATCAAACCGAGGTGAAATATGAAATCACCGCTCAGCCGAATGCGACCGTGGGAGAGCATCTGGTGAATGTACGGCTGCAGATGAATTTCAACGGCCAGCCTTTGATCATCGAACGACCAATGAGGTTGAGTGTGGTGGAAGTGAAGAAGTAGGCGATTCCGGCTGATTTTCTGTGCCACTGACGCACGTCAGTGAGTTGCCTGGGTCACACGATTTTGAATATCTTTGCCACCTGAGACTGGTTCAAGAATGATCAGGTGTGAGTCGAGCGGAGGCGCCGGAAGAACCTGCTTAACTCCCGATGGCCATACGATGTGAACCTCCGAAATACTGTCGTTGTAGGGATAACCGAAGTGAAGAGTTGGCATGGACGTGGAGGCATAGCTTGATCCTCCCTTCAGCTGACGAATGCGGTCTCCTTTAGAAGTCCGAAATCGTACTGTGGTCCCGATCGGATGTCTTGGGGATTGGCGACCGATGAGAGTGAGCGTGATCGAATGGCCGGATCGTGCCGAGCAATTTGTGTAGAGGATCGCGGGGGAATTTGTCGGTGTTGCCAGCAGGTCTGGAAGTCCGTCGCTGTTCCAGTCCAACGTCGCGAGGCCACGGCCATTTCGTGGAACCATCAGTGATTCTCCAGCTTGGTCGGTAACTTCCTCAAATGAAGAGCCTTCCACATTCTCCATCACCAACATTCTTTGCAGAGCAGGCGAGTGTTGAGGATACCGGACCACATTTCCGTTGCAGACACAAAGATCTTCGTCGCCATCAAGTTCGAAGTCGGCAAAGACCGATCCCCAGCCCACATACTGTTCGCCGATGGCCGAGATGCCGGTCGCTTCACTCATGTGGCGAAATAACATGTTTCCCTGGTTCTGATAGATCGCGAAACTCTCCATTTCAAAGTTAGCCGCCCAGATGTCCGGAAGTCCGTCCAGATTGTAGTCAACGACATCGACGCCCATGCTGGCATCGGGTGATCCTCGGCTGCTGACTCCGGCGCCGCTGGAGATGGAATGGTCGCTGAAGCGTTGACCGGATTCATTGTGATAGAGGGTATTGATCATCACATCGTTGCCGACATACACGTCGAGATAGCCGTCCAGGTCAATGTCTGCAGTAACGACGCCCAGAGCTTTACCATCGGGCCGCACGCCGAAGGCAGCGGACGCATCGGTGAAGGCTCCATCTCCGGAAGACAGGAACAATCGATCCGGTAATGCCTCAAAGAGTTTTGGGGAACAATTGTCTCGACGGACTCCATCTGCTGCGTAGCAGGGAGGATCATTTTCGAAGGACCAGTTGACATAGGTAGCCACATAGAGATCCAGATGGCCATCCCTGTTGAAGTCACCCCAGCCAGCCGATGTGCTCCAGTCTGAACAGACCAAATGGCTGCTTCTGGAGACCTCTTCGAAGGTGCCGTCACCAAGATTGCGGAATAACTGGAGGCCTCCGTAACCGGTGATGATAAGGTCCGAAAAGCCGTCGCTATCAAAGTCGGCGGCTGAGATACCATGGTGATACCACTCTGTCGTAGAGAGCCCCGTGTTGAGCGTTTCATCGGCAAACGCCGAACCGGAATTTCGCAGACAGTAGATCGGCAGTCCGATAAACGATCGCTCCTGAAAATCTCCGCCTCCAGCGATCAGTATGTCCTGGTGGCCATCTAAATCGATGTCGACAGCGGCTCCACCACTTCCGAGGGATTCCAGGATAGTTGCATACTCATGGTGTGCGCCATTGCGGGGGCTAATCTCCGGAAAAGAGCTGTGCAGAAGCGGTTCAAACCGGATGAGTGTTGAATGCTTCTGCACATTTGATTTCAGAGGAAGTTTTTGGGTCGGTTTTTGTCGTGTCGATGAGTGGCGGACTTCTTGTGCAGGGCGCGGGCCTTCCGGTTGTACTTCTCCTTTCGGCGGCGTTTGAGGATCGGGAGAGCAGCCACCGAGCAGCAATGCGATGCAGAGCATCCACCTCAAAGGCACTCTCAGAATTCGACGGAAGGTGATTTCTGCGGAGGTGATGATGACTTTGGCAGATTTGTTTGCTTCGCTTTTGGGGGCGGTATCGTTTGAGAGGCCGTTTGTGGATTCCGAGCCTGAAACTGTTTCCATTGTTCCTGAATCTGCTCATCGTTAGGAGACATTCCGATCGCGGCAAGGTACCAGCCATGAGCGAGTTCGGTTTCTCCAAGTTTCTCCGCGAGGTCGGCCAACTTCAATCTTAAATCAGGGTTTGATGCGTCTGTGGCAGCATTCTGGTGCGCGAGTGAGAACTGTTGACGAAGATCAGCGATCTCGCCAGCGCGGGTTCGATGAGCCAGTGATTCATTGATTCGCCCGATACCCGCCAGCAGTTCTCCAAGTTTTTGATGCAGTGTGAGGTTCATCGGATGAACGGCGAGACACTTCTGTAAAAGTGAGACTCCTGATTCCGGGTGGCCTTCGCGTTCGTGAATCTGGGCGACAACAATGGCAGCTTCAGGATTGAGAGGGTTCCGGGTCAATGCTTCCTCTGCAAACCCTTTCGCCTCCGCGAACTGTCTGAGACTGAAGCAGGCTTGTGCACGATGCGTCAGAATAGCGGGCCAGGGGCGAGCCGGTTCCATGGCGTGTAAGGCATCTTCGTAACGCCTGAGCCTGATCAGACATTCTCCCCACTTTGCACGGACTTCATCCGCGACGGTCGAATTGAGAGGAGCCAGACTGGCAGCTATCTCGAAGGCTTCGTGTGCGTCGGCAAATCTCTCGGCTTCAAAATAGATTGTTCCCTGCATGTAATGAGGCCTGAAATCCTCCGGCTTGAGTCGACTTACATTCGTCAGACTGTCAACGGCCATTCCCATTGCGCCGATATCGTAGTAGGACGCGGCGAGGAGCTTGTGGGCTTCAAGATGTTCCGGGTTCCAGACCAGCACTTGTCGAAAGAGTCGAATGCAGTCTCCGTATTGCTTTAGTTGATAGCAGATGCTGCCGCCCTGAAAGTAAGATTCCTCACGAGTTGCTGGGTGGGACTGTGCTTTACTGAACTCAACAAGCGCATTTACCAGTTGACCTTTTGATTTGAGCTCGAAGGCACGTAGCAAAGCCCTGTGACTGGCAAAGTCCGGAAATCTGTCAAGCTCGTCTGAATTCTCGAGGACTGCAGCCCATTGCCCAAGTTCGACAGCTCTAAGTCCTTTGAGATAAACGACATTTGGGTCTGTCTGCCCCCAGAGATATCCACCTACCGTTGCGGCGGCTGTTAAAGTAAGTGCTATCAGTGCTTTACGTCTGATTCTCATGTGATTTCTGCGGGATCTTTGACCCAGGATAAATGACAACCTCCTGCGATTCCATTGACATCAGCGCATGCGCCATTGTACGCTGACAAACCGTTTATTAGGGGTGTTATTTTGTGCTGTTGTTACGTGTTTTTGTTCAGTGGAGTTGGCTTCGAATGAAAAAAAAATGTCCTACGCTACCTCGTGCTTTTACATTGATTGAGCTCCTGGTGGTGATTGCCATCATTGCGATCCTGATTGCACTATTGTTGCCCGCTGTGCAGCAGGCTCGTGAATCAGCTCGCAGAACGCAGTGCAAGAACAACCTTAAGCAAATCGGATTAGCACTGCACAACTATCATGATACTTACTCGAGATTTCCTCCCGGGTCATTCTGGAACAATGTTAACGGAGCGCGGACTTACCAGCAGGCAAGCTTGCTTGCTCACTTGCTACCCTACATTGAGCAGTCAGTAATTTTCAATCAGATACCATTTAATAACCCACCTGCTCCGAACTGGAACGTCAATGAAGCATTATTGCCAGGTGGGCAGTTGATGCGGACCGTATTCCGAGTGCCCGCCTACATCTGTCCATCAGATACGGCGGGAAGTAACTTCAACGGTTTGAGCACGGTGCAGAACTATGCTGGCAGTAAAGGTGCATCAAACTCGGGTAGTCCTACGGGCGGAAATCCCAACGCGACAGGGCCATTGTGCCCAGACCTCTATCTTAGCTTCGCGAAAGTTGGTAGTGGTGGCAGTGGGGTCTCTGGACCGTTTCATCGCAACGGACGGTGTGACAGTATGGCAGACTGTCATGATGGACTTTCAAATACCATTTACGTAGGTGAAGTTCGTCCGGAGTGCAGTAACCACATGCGTCAGGGCTGGCTGGAGGCGAACAATGGCCAAGGCATGGCTTCAACACTCTATCCAATCAATCTTGACACCTGCAATGATAGTCCGGCTTCAGGTTGCAACTGGTCCAATAGCTGGACAAACGAATTTGGATTCCGGTCCCGTCATGTCGGCGGTGCTCAGTTCCTTCTGGGCGATGGTGCCGTACGCTTCATTTCTCAGAATATTGACCACGAGACGTACAACCGGCTTGGCGGAAAAGCTGATGGCTTGACGGTAACGGTTCCTGGTGACTAGTCACCAGGCGGATTAGTATGAATCCCGTATGCAACAGCCCTCGTTCCGGCAATCGGCGAGGGCTGGTTGCTTTCAAGCCCTCTTCAAAACGTTTTGCAGATCTTCTAAAGCCAGAGAGCTGAGCTATGACCAGAGTTTCTCAATCCATTTCTTTTGTTGTGACGTTATCAGTGATCTTCACCATTGGGGGTTGTGGAGGAAGCGACAAACCCGATACGGTCCCAGTGTCGGGCAAAGTCACGCTTGATGGTGTTCCTGTGGAAGGTGCTTCTGTCATGTTTCGTCCTGAAGGACCGGGACGCCCGGGAACAGCAATGACAGACGCGAACGGAGCTTATTCACTGAGCAGCTATGGAGAACCGAATGACGGTGCTGTGCCCGGAGATTACACAGTGGCGGTCATCAAGATTGGAGGACCAGGTGCTTCCGCGCTGGCGACTGCAGCGCCACCTCAGTCAGATCCAAACGCACTTTCGACCATAGTTCCCACTTCCGGTACCAACAGTGCCGAAGTACCAGAGACTGAATACTTTGTGCCGAAGAAGTATACGGATCCATCAACCTCCGGGCTAAAGCTGACCATCCCGGAGAACGGAAGTGACAGCATAAACCTCGAGCTGTCTTCAAAGTAGATTATAGAAGACGGGCCAGCATTATCTGATAATGCTGGTCAGCTCCTGCAGAATCTCATCCGTGACTGTAATTGTTCTCGCATTTGCCGAGAATCCACGCTGGGCAATAATCAGACGAGTGAATTCAAGGGCAAGGTCGACGTTTGACCCTTCCAGCTGACCTGCACGAAGGGCACCTCGACTGCCGGACAAGGCAGTACCGATGTCGGGATTGCCGCTCGCCAGTGACGAGGTGTAGTAATTGTTGCCAATGGCGACGAGTCCGTCGGGGTTTCTGAAAGAGGCAATGGCCAGTTGTGCGAGCGGAATTTTCAGGCCGTTTGATGCCAGCCCGAAGACCTTGCCATCAGTGTCAATCTGCACTTCAGCCAGTTCGCCGGGCGGAAATCCATCTGGCGTCAACTGAAGTCGAGAAGCCTGTCCAAGTGCCGTCAGGCCATCGAATTGAGCTGGCGTGCCGAAGTGAAGACTAATGGTTTGCGAGGCGGGTTGACCCCGAAACTGGACAGTGATATTCGAATCGCCTACACCGGACCCGGTGACTTGAGCAAACGATCCATCCGGTTGAAACGAGATTCCTTCAACCAGCGAGTCGAGGATTGTTCCTTCGGTGGGTGAAACGGATGCGACGAGAGTCCATGATTGATCGGCCTGCTTGGTCATCGTCAAACCGATCGTATGGCCAGCTCCGCTTTCATCGAAGACTTCAACAGACTGAAAAACAGTGTCCGCATCTTTTCCGGTTCGAGTCAGGATCATCTCATGGTCTTCGAAGTCTGATCGACCAGTATTCGTGGGGCCATCGCTGAATGACATCGAAAGGAAGGACGGACCTGTGGCGTCGGCTGTGCCGACGATGTTTCCTAAACCATCCACGGTAACGGTTGAGCCCCCAAAGGATGAATTCAACGCGGCGACAAGGTCACCGACGGTGGAAGTGGGCGTCAGCACCAGTTCAGTAACCGTAGGATTCGAGCCATCCGTGCGACGTCCACTGATCAGGATTTTGTCTCCTGCAATGTAGTTGACGGTGTTTGTGTCAAGGTCGGAAAGCTGAGTTGCCAGTGTCGCAGGCAGGCCCCCGGACAACAGGGGTGTGGAAGTCATGACTTCCTGAGCGACAGGGCCGGTTGATGTCGAAGAGAGATTTCCTTTGATCTCCATTTGCGTCGAAACCTGACCCGGGATGCTAACCCCTTTCGGGACATAGACTCGATCATCACCGGCCGTCTGAAATGCCGGCAGGTCTCCATTGGGTTCACCTGTTGGTCCGAAGCGTTTTACGAGATAGCCAGTGGAAGGGTCGGACAGATAACCGCTTTCATCCAGTGAGAAAGCTCCAGCGCGAGTGAAATAGGACCGTTCGCCGGACGAAGCGACAAAGAACCCGCCTCCGTCCATGGCAAGGTCCAGGTCATTACCCGTGGATTCCAGATTGCCCTGGGCAAAGTTCAGGTCGACCTGAGATAAACGGCTGCCGGTACCGATCTGCACCGAGTTGACGCTGCCCAGCAATCCTGATGAGGAAGACGAAGTACCGCGCTGAACTTCGTACATTAAGTCGGAGAACAAAGTGCGCGATGTTTTGTAGGCGGTCGTATTGAGGTTTGCGAGATTGTTACCGACGACCTCAAGCATCTTCTGGTGACCACGAAGACCTGAAATACCTGTCAGAAGCGAGTTAGCCATTGCGAGTAGATCCGTTGATTATGTTCAGCGAAACAGAAGACTACCGAACCCGGACAGAATGAGCCTTGAATCAGTCTCGAAGAACTGAATTGATCTGATGGATTGAATTATGGAGTGAGATTCTGATTGCCATACGCAACCCCCGTGACATCACTGATCGGGTAGAGGTTGTTTCCAATTCTGACGAGGATCTGACCATCATCGGGTTTAATCTCGGACACGATCCCGGTGTCGCTCGCTCCTTCACCGTAACGAACGCTGAGTCCAAGCAAGTTGGCTCCGGCATTAATCGCTTCCAGTGTTTGGAGATCGTCTTTGCTGGACGAAGCCTCGATCAGAGTATCAAGTTTGGTCCCAAGGCCTGTGATGCCACTATTCATATTCTGAATACCCTCGACCGTTGTGAACTGGGCCAACTGTGCGAGGAAGGCATCAGTATCTGTTGGCGAAGTGGGATCCTGATACTGGAGCTGCTTCGCAAACAGAGTCAAAAACTGATCTTTGCTCGCGATTCCCGCAGTGGAAGCTGCGCTGAGTGCTGTGGCCATGGCTGATAAGTTTCCTGTCGTGTTTTAAATTGTTGTCACTGTATTGACTGAAGATGTTCAGGCTCGGAAATTCAAAGCGTGTTGTGAATCTCCTGTGCGTGATGTTGTCCCTGTCGCGATTTGCGTCGCGTCACCGTTACGGGAGTTTCGTCGCTGAACTCCGACGGGCTGATCGAATCCTGAATTTGTGTCCTGAGACGTTTGTCCGTGAAACGCTCCGCCGCTCATCATGTCAGGAGACAGGAACTCAAGAGAACGGAGATCCATTTTTTCGCCACGCAGATGGCTTTCAATTTCGCTGCCTCGGGCCAGCAGCATGTCCATCGTGACGGCTTCTCGTGCGGTGACTCGAACCGAGAGGCCGTCTTTCGATTTGGAAAGTTCAATCACCATTTCACCGAGATCAGGTGGATCCAGCTGTACGGTGATGGTGTCAGATTCAGCAGTCGTTCGTCGTTCAATGTGTTCCATGACAGCTCGTGAAACCTGAGAACTCAGCGGCTGCCGCATTTCCGATGTCACAGATGTTGTCAGATCCGGCAGAGTGAGAGTGGCTGCTCCGGATGACGACAGTCTTGTGCCATCTGCTCCGGACGATTTTGCGGGGGCAAGACTACCCATAGTCCGATCGCTGTCACGAGAAGACGCTTGATTTGAACTATGATCCGAGTCCGGGCCCGATACTTGTATCCAGAACGGGTCAGCAATCGTGTCCTGTGAATTTCCAATTGCCGTCGACTGTTGATGGCCTGCTTGCCTCAGTTCCTCGGAGGAATCACTGAGCGAGGCTCCGAACGAAGTGACCGGGCCGATGCTCTCGACACCGAGTGCAGCGATATTGGTCATCGCTGATACTTCAGTAACGGAAAAGCCCGGCTGTGGCCCGACAACCCCGGACGGACCTTTGGTGGGTGCTGAGGCCGCCACAGCACGGCTCAGGGCGTTCATGATTTCCTGCGTAACTGCATCCGTATCGTTAGCCGACTCGTAAGGACGTGTGCCGGACAAGAAGGTGGTGTCGATGCCGAATTGCTGAAACTCAACCTGTCCGTTTGGCAGCGAATCCGTGTTCGTTTGCAGGTTCGCGATGATCACACTGGAATAGGAGGAATCGATACCTTCGGACTTCGTATTGTTGATCGGAATCACCCGTTCGCCGAAAGTTTGTTCCGGCTGGCTCTCAGGGTTGCCTCCGACTATTGGAATCTCCGGAATGCGGACTTCGGTCGTGTCGAGTTTCTCGGGTTTCGCAGCCTTGGAGCCAGCAACGGCATCGGAGGCAGTAGTTTTAGCGGGAACAGGATTCGATATCGGATCGGGTATTGCATTTCTCGGGATACTCTGAGTTTGGACTGCAGAGTTGCGTCCGGCAGAAACATTTTTTTGCAGGACATCTGAAGCTGTCGTGGACTGGGGAGCAGAAGGAGTGGCCGGAACTGTTGTCATGTTCGTTGCCACTTCGGCTTTGGTCGACGGGATTTTCTCTGGTGTCACCGCAGCATTCAGAAGCATTCCGAGGACTTTGGAGAAATCTTCCTCGTCTGGTTCCTCGTCTGGTTTTCGAGTGATGTCTTTCTGATTCTCAGCTGCCAGTCTCTCTGTCTCATCGGTGCTGCATTCGTGGTTCGTATCGGGATCTCTTGGCGCATAGTCTGAGTAGTCATTCTGCGGTGGCAGGGCTGTCGTAAAAGGTACGAGCATTACCATGGTTTTCAAACTTCCCGAGAATAGGCACTATCGCTTTGTGACTTCGGTCAGATGATTCTGGCAGAAAGGATTTTCCAAACACGCCCTGGTTTCGGGGCTGGAAATGAGCTGACAACATCTGGTGCTTTTTTGTTCCTGATCACGGTGCTTCCGTCTGCGACGAAGCAAACGAAGATCACTCAAATGCTTTCCGCAGTTTGCATACCGAGAAGCCGTTTTAGCCCGTGGGCATTTCTACTCATAGCCCGCAGAACCGGAATTTTACAGGGCTGGAATCGTGGAGCAGCTGTGACAGAAGGGGCGAGCGGCTCAGTTCAACAGGACGTGCGGGAAAAAAATTCCCTGCTGCAGAAAACGTTTCCGGATTCACTGAGCGGGTCTCAATGCGCTCGCGGGCTCTTTAGGTGTGTGACCTGTGCCAGAACTTTCTCAAGTTCCTGACGACGGAAAGGCTTCTGTAGAAATCCATCAAAGGAGTCTTCGTAGACACCATCCTCTGTGCTGGAGATGTAGCCGCTGCACAGAATCGCCGGACTCTTGCAGCCCGTCGCTCGGATGGCCGTTAATGTCTCACGTCCATTCATCCCGGCCATCGTGTAGTCGACGAGGATAGTGGCAAAATCTGATCGAAGCTTGGTCAGAGCGACGGCGGCTTCTCCGCTGGACGCCTCGACCACTGTCCAGCCCAGTAGCTCCAGCATCTTTACCAGTGGAGTGCGGACAAGATCATCGTCATCAACCACAAGGATGGTGTTCGAAGGGGCAACTCTCTCTGGAGTTACTCGGGTTAACCTGGTTTGAGCCATACCTGATTCTGCCGACATCTTCCTGGGAAACAGGATTGTAAACCGAGTCCCTGAACCGGATTTGCTCCAGACTCCAAGAGCCGCATTATGGGAAGATGCGATGCCCTGAACGCTGGACAATCCCAGCCCGTGTCCGGATTTCTTTGTCGTAAAGTAGGGGTCGAAAATCTGAGCCACGACGTCCGGATCCATGCCGTGGCCTGTGTCGGTCACACTCAGCGCAATATATTCTCCGGGAGTCGGAGATGAGATCCAGAAGTATTCTGAACTACTGATGCGTCCACTGACAAGCTGGTTGTCCACACGCACCTGAATATCGCCTTTTCCGGTGATAGCGTCTGCAGCATTTGTCACCAGATTCATCAGCACTTGCTGAAGCTGTGTGGTGTTGCCGTAGACAAGGGCAGGGTCCAGACTCGCTTCGAAGGTAATGGTAACCCTATCAGGCAGTGCTGCCTTAATCAGGGGTGTCATATCGCGAATCAGTCCACAGATATCAATAACAGACTTTTCTGCAGTGGATCGCCCGGTGTAAGCCAGCATCTGTCGGCAGATGTCTGATGCCTGCTGCACGGCTCTGCAGATTTCTTCTGCGTGTGTTTTCGTTTCCTGCTCACGTGACTTAACCGAGATCAACTCCGACACACCGGTGATGGCTCGGAGGGTGTTGTTAAAGTCATGGGCTACGCCTGCTGCCATTACTCCAAGGCTGGCCTTTTTCTGTGCCTGCAACAGGCGGGCTTCGGATTCCCGACGCAGCTCTGTTTCTGTCTGCAACTGGTGCAGCATTTCTTCCAGCTGGACCGCTTTCTGTTTTTCGCGATCGCGAGTTTCCTGCAGAGCCCCAAGTGTTCGTTCAACAGAAAATCGAACCACCATCGCTATGGACGGAGCGACAATCAGCAACTGGACAATTTCATTGGGCGTCGTCAGTCCATCACTCAGATGCTTGACGGTCAGCCAGGCTCCAGCACCTATGACCGATACTACCAGAAGTGACGACGTTGCACTGAAGAGAAGCCCGGAGATCACAATCATGCAGGCCGAGCCGGTCGAAGTCTCCTGATTCGGAGTGAGCAGAATGCAGCACCACTGGATGAAGAAAACCGGGAGCAGGTATCCGGAAACAATCAGATCCAGTTGCCCCAACGTTCTGGCCCTGGGAATCAAATGATTCCGCGCTACGTAGAACAACACGGAAATCAGCGAAACAATCACTCCGATCGTGATGTTGTGCGGGGCTGGGTAAAGGATCAATACCGCCAGCCCCGCCAGCAAAGCGGAAAGCGAGCCAAACTTCAGAGCAATTTGGTTGTACAGGTAGACCGGATGATTCCTCAGATCTTCCAGTTGCGGTTTCGCAATGAAGGAAGAATCTGTCGGACTCGGCTCCTGATCAGAGTTCCTCATCCGTCACACAGCCTTCAGAAGCGGACTTAACGCAACGAATGTACTTGGCCAGTGTTCCGCGAGTTGCCTTCAACGGCAGCGGGACGAATGTCGTCTTGCGGCTTGCCAGTTCCGCAGCAGAGAGATCCACATTGATCTCATTCTTTTCTGCATCAACCGTGATCTGATCACCGTCTTTTAGAAGAGCAATCGTTCCGCCAACCTGAGCCTCTGGCGTGATGTGTCCCACGATAAAGCCATGCGAGCCGCCGCTGAATCGTCCGTCCGTCAGTAATGCGACGTCAGAGCCAAGACCAGCCCCCATGATGGCGGATGTCGGAGTCAGCATTTCCGGCATTCCAGGGCCGCCTTTGGGGCCTTCATAGCGAATGACAACGACATCGCCCTTCTGAATTTTTCCGTCTTCCAGACCCTTCAACATCAACTCTTCAGAATCAAAACATCGAGCTGTGCCTTTAAAGACAAGACCTTCTTTGCCGGTGATCTTTGCAACAGCTCCATCCGGGCAAACATTCCCACGCATAATGCGAATGTGGCCACTCTCTTTGATCGGCTTCTCGATTGGCTGAACAATCTTCTGGCCTTCCTTCAGCCCCGGCAGATCTTTCAGATTCTCGGCCAGAGTTTTGCCGGTGACGGTTAAGCATCTTCCATCAATCAGTCCTTTTTCCAGCAGATACTTCAGCACTGCCGGAGTTCCACCGATCGTGTGCAGGTCTTCCATGACGAACTTGCCGCTTGGCTTCAGGTCAGAGATGTAAGGAATGCGATCACTGACGCTCTGGAAGTCATCGATTGTCAAAGGAACATTCACCGCGCGGGCCATTGCGATCAGATGCAGAACGGCGTTTGTTGATCCGCCCGTTGCCATAATCAGGACCATGGCATTTTCAAATGCAGCCCGAGTCATGATGTCGCGAGGCTTGATGTCCTTTTCAAGGAGATTTCGGATCGCAGCACCCGCGCGGAAACATTCTTCCAGCTTGGCTGGGTCTTCAGCAGGAATTGATGAACTGTAGGGAAGTGTCATGCCCATCGCTTCAATGGCTGAAGCCATCGTATTGGCGGTGTACATCCCGCCGCATGCTCCCGCCCCTGGGCAACTTTTGCGGACAATCGCCGCGCGTTCTTCTTCGGAGATTTTCTTTCCGAGATACTCTCCGTAAGACTGGAACGCCGAAACAATATCCAGTTTTTCGCCTTTGAGACCGCAACCTGGTTTGATCGTTCCACCATAGATCATCAACGAGGGACGATTCAGACGAGCCATAGCCATAATGCAGCCTGGCATGTTCTTGTCGCAGCCTGGCAGAGAAATGTTGGCGTCGTACCACTGAGCCGACATGACAGTTTCGATGGAGTCTGCAATCAGGTCTCGTGACTGGAGAGAATAGGACATCCCATCGGTGCCCATCGAGATTCCATCGCTGACGCCGATGGTGTTGAATCGCATTCCGACCATCCCGGCCGCCTGAACACCTTCTCGAACTTTGGCCGCCAGATCCATCAGGTGCATGTTGCAGGGATTGCCCTCGTACCACACGCTGCTGATGCCGACCTGAGCCTTGTTCATGTCAGCCTGATCCATGCCGGTCGCATAGAGCATCGCCTGAGAAGCTCCCTGAGAGGCGGGTTGAGTAATTCGGCTGCTGTGCTTGTTAATCTGTGTCATGGCGCTTTTGATTGGTCTAACTGGATAATTTGGGCAGTGGGAGTTGTGCGGACAGGAATCAATTTCAGATTCCTCAAGCGGCACGATAGCAGCCCGCCAGCCTCGTCGCAAAGTCGCAGGAAAACAACCTGGCCTTTTCCGGCAGTGGCGGAAATTTGACGGGCAATTTCCCTATTCGCGCGGTGGAATGGTTGGTCCTGTTCTGGCAGAGTCGGGCTGTTGCAAGCCCGAAGGAGCTGCCGATCGTCTCTGTAGAACGCGATCAATCGCTACGTGCCGCTCTCCGTTGGTTCGCTCGTACACGATTCGGACTAGACGTTCGGCAGCTGCCGATAACTCTCGTCCACGTCGATGCATCACGATTCGAGCTGTCTCGATGGCGGATTCAGGCGACCAGTCCGTCGTCAGCTCTCCCCACATCACGCTGCAGAAGGAAGGGATGTGTCGGGGCAGCAAACGTCCGCCCGGCAGGACCATGGTCATCACGCCGACTGAAGTACCCGTATTGAACATGCTGTCGAGTGAGATCTTGGAGTGGTCACCGATGAAGGAGCCGACCTTCGTAAAGCCTGAATCGACGAGTTGTCCCAGCAGAGGCACTTTGACACTGCTGTAATCATTCTTCAGGTCCGAAGTGGACGACATGGCTCCGATGTTGACCCAGGGGCAGACATAGCTGTGACCAAGGAATCCTTCATGATATTTGTTCACATAGCCATGCAGGATGGATTCTTCGACTTCACCTCCGACGCGGCAATTCTCTCCGATCGTAGTACCGCCTCGAATGAGTCCCCGGAAAATCTGAGAACCTCGCCCCACGTGGCAGGGACCTTCGATTCGAGTAAACGACTGAATCTGAACATCGCGATCGATCGACACCGGACCACGTCGAGCATCGACAACAACATATGGATCGATTGAGGCCTGCGAAGAGATGTAGATGTCAGCCGCATCTCCCAGGATCTGGACATGGTCGAAATCAGGGCAATGGGATATACCTTCATCACTGAAGTCTCGTACCAGCTGTTGAGCATTCTGGTTGATCAAATCCCATGGATAGCGAACAAACTGTCCGTTCGTGGGCACAATGCGCTGCATGCCTGCATATCGCTCGAGAGAGACGCATGGCTCGTTCGCGAAGATCTCTGCAAGGTCTTCTCCTTCGGCAAGAATCCACGCAGGTTGCCCGCCGATGAAGCCGGCTTGATGATTCAGAAAGTCGAGCGCATTCAGTCGGCGTTCAGGAAGCCAGCGGCCGTTGATCAGCAGCACCGGGCCTTTACGAAGCCAGTCACCGTCATTCACTGCGATATTTGGCTGGTCCTCGGTGTAGGACTCCTTGAGCCACGAACGAATCCAGACGCCAAACTCCGCCGTCGGAAACCAGCGTTGAAGTCGGCGTCGGAGACAGTCTCGCCCGCAAACCAGTTCAAACACTGGTCGAAGCAGAGCGACCGGACTCAGGTTCTCAGCCTGAAGATCTTCGTAAAGCAGAATTCGCATCGGGGAGCGGCAAACAAGAAAGATGTCTCGATGTCACGAGGCCCTCGTGATTCTCAGGCGGCGGGGATATCCCGTAGTCTGCCATGCCCCTGATGGTTCGGATATGCCATTTGTGCAGCGACTGCTCAGCCTCTGTTGTCCTCCGTGTTCACTCGCGAACTTCAGCAGCACATGTTGCCTCGCTTAAACCGAGAACGGCAGAATTCGCAGCAAAAAGCGGTGCGGTGTCAGGAATGTTCACGCACTTATCCGATCTCGTAAGTGACAATTCCGTGACGCTGAGCACGGCTGATACGGTCTGTCGCATAAAGACCCGCGAGGACAAACTCGACGCAGGATGCTCGGACCGCAGAATTCTCCGAGGCGTTGAGTTCGAACGCTTTGTCCCAGATCGGCGGGACTCGCTTCAACAGTGTTTCGTAATGCTCGCTGGGGAGCATATCGCCGACCTCGATCTTTACGCCTTTGGCAAAGATCTGCGAGATTGCTTCGAGCCCATGCTGCTCAACGTACTCCGCGAACACGCTCTTCACCGCTTCAGCGACGACAGCGTCCAGGACCTGACGCTCGCTCATCTGATGACTGCTCATCAGATCGATCTCAAGCTTTCCAAGGGATGATGAGTACAGATGTCCGAGGTCACTGATGCGTGGCACTGCCGGCTTTTCACCCAGCACTGCACCTCTGCGACGAGCACTCGCGATCATCGTCTGATAGTTGGCAATGCTGAATCGCGCGCTTACGCCGGATGTCTGATCGATGTAACGACTCTTTCGAGCGCTGCGGCTGATCTCTTCGATGATCTGCTTCATAAAATAAGGGACAACGACAGGAAAGTTGCCGTCGAGTGGAACGTCGCACTCCTGCTCCATGATCTGGATTCCGGCATCACGATCCTGCGGATAGTGAGTCTGAATCAGACTTCCGATTCGGTCCTTCAACTGTGGGATGACTTTTCCGCTGCGGTTGTACGTCGCCGGATTTGCAGAGAACAGAATCATCACATCCAGATCAAACTGGATGGGGTAACCGCGAATCTGTACGTCTCGTTCTTCAAGGATATTGAACAGGCCGACCTGCACGAGTTCATCCAGTTCAGGGAGTTCGTTCATCGCGAAGAGCCCTCGATGCATTCGAGGAATCAGCCCAAAGTGCAGAGCTTCCTCGGCCGACATGCTGGTTCCGGCGGCCAGTCGGGCGGGGTCGATTTCTCCGATGATGTCGGCGAATTTTGTTCCCGGGGCGAGCCGTTCGGCGTATCGCTCTTCACGAGACCACCACGCGATGGGGATCTGGTCTGGAGACTTTTCGGCGATGCAACGTTTGCCTTGTGAGGTGATCGGCTTGTAGGGATCCTCATGAACCGGACAGCCGGGCAGATCCAGATAAGGGATAGCATCATCAAGAAAACGAGGCAGGGCACGCATCATGCGGCTCTTGCCCTGACCTTTTTCGCCAAGAAACAGGATGTCGTGTCCTGCCAGCAGGGCGAGGCTGATTTCGGGGATGACCGTATTCTCGTAACCCAGAATGCCTGGAAAGAGATCCGTGCCATTTGCAAGCTGTCTGAGGAAGTTGTCACGGACTTCTGCTTTGACAGATCGAGACTGCCAGCCGCTGGCCTGAAGTTCTGCCAGTGTCGTAGGGCGATTATGTGTTGCGGAGTTGGCCAGTTGAGACATCAAGGACCTGTTCCTGACGAAGAAGCGGTTCAGCAGAGTAAAAGTAGTGAGACATTATTGACTGCTGCAGCCCGGTGAACAGTCAGCCTGTCAAAAATAGTGTCATTACCAGTGACGAAAGCAAATTTTTCTGCCATTGGCACACTGCGGTTATTCGCGTGAATTCGCGGTCAGAACACCAAGTATTTATCCTCGCGATTCCTATGTCATCTGCCTGGACTTCCTGAGGCAATTCTCGCTAATCGGTGGAGCATTAATCCCTAAAGCGGACTATCTGAAACCGTCGGCCACGTAACAGCTTTCAGCCATGTGGCACCGGCCAGCAATCCCCATAGGGCAAGCGGAATCAACAGCGAGAGCACAGTGAGACTCATCAGTGATTCCGTGCGACCATAGTGCATTTCGTTGTACAGCCGTGTCACGACAGGTTCGAGCTGGACAGGTCTGAGAATCGATGTCGTCGTGACATCCCAGAAACACCACTGAGCAATCACCAGCCCACACAGCAGCCAGCGGAAGGTTGTCATTCTCCAGAAGATGTTCGATACACGCTGGCGAATGTTGAGGTGAGGAGAGCTCATCAATAATGACGCCGACTGCAATGCGGATCGCTCTGTCATTTGATTCATGATGACCACCAGTGCAAATGCCCTGGGAAGTATCATAAGGGACTGTCCAAGTAACATCGGCAGCCATGTGTCGTAAAGTGGTCGCAGCAGACTGTGCTGAAAAGCCGCCACTAAAAGCAGGCTCAGTACCATTGAACCCATCAATCCGGGGATCAGCAGCAGTAAAAGGACATGCTTGAACACTCGTAAAGGCGGGGAACTCATGTCCGGTCGTTCCCTGGCCGGTTGCATCATTCCCGACAAGTTGATTGCCAATATCCCCGCAGCAACTGCAAAACCTGTCGATGTCAGAATCTGCTCCGCAGCCATTTGCAGCAAGTCGGCGTTCTGCAACAACGCACCTAACCCACTCAACGCGATCCTTGAGTTGACTGACAGCGGCCAGACAAGAAACAAGACAAGCCCGGGTAACAGACAGAGCAGGCTCAGCAGTCGATGCGCGGAGAGCCGAGCAGAATCAGAATACTGCGTAAACGACGGGACCGCCGCCTTTGGAGCATGCCTTAACAGCATCCATAACGCGGGTGAGAGCAGCAATAGTTCGACAGCAAGCGGCCCAGGGATCATTCTGATGGAGTCGCTCAGTGGTTGGCGATTGGCGTGTGCGTCAAACAGCCAGACGGACCACGTGATGGGGTGTCGGTCGATCTGCATCAACGCGGCAGTTTCAAATTCCTGAAACGAAGTCAGAGCCATGATGCTCCAGGCAATCAGGCTGGATCTCCACGGGCCAGTCAGATGTAACATCAGCCATCCCTGTCGCCAATGTCTCATGGTGAGAGAGCCCGATTGTCGGGAAGAGTTTGAGGGTTTCAGCGAGTTCCATGCATGCAACGACTCCTTGCTGACGGAGGAGCGAGTCACCATCTGTCTGACGGCAACTCCAAAGGCCGTGGACCTCGCTACAAGCAGCAACAGGTACAGAAATTCTGTCGAGACTGCGGCGATCAGGCTGGTCGTACCCTGACTTAATTGCGTCGCTGTCAGGCGGTAGTTGAAGCCGATGAGTAACTCGGGCACAAAGAACGGAAGGATTGCCAGGAACATCCAAAGTCGGCGAACGCGTGTGGTGGTGGAGCACTCAATTTGCTGAGTCAGAATAGCAACAGGTGCGAGCGAAATGCTGGCCACAAACACGCAGCGAATGATCGACCAGAGCAGTGATTCGGTCAGTGTCATGCTGCAGAATTCACTTTCCGGAATACTCCTGAGTCAACCAATTCAGCACTTCCTGATCATGTTTTGCGGCACCGTCGAGAGAAACGCCTTCTGCGGCCCAGGTCAGCAGAGGCTGAAGATCGGCGGGCAATTGGGTTTCGTCGACAGGTCCCAGCGGAATTTGCCGTGATGCCGAATTGGCAAGCATGATCTCGACTTCTTCAGAGAGCAGATAGCGAATAAATTTGTCTGCCAATTCCGGATGTGGGCAATCTCTGATTTTTGCAACGCTGTTGGGCAGGCAGATTGTTTTTCCTGATTTCAGCCGCACGGGAAGCATACTGACGGGTTTGCCCTGGTCGATAGCCACGAAAACATCGTCAGTATCCGTGAACCCGAGCTGGCAGGCTCCCTCTGCGACCAGATCTTTGACCGCGCCATTTCCGCGAGCCTCCCGGATGCCTCGATCACGCAGCGAGTGGTGCCACGTTTTGAGATTCTCTAAACCCATTTCATCGCAGAGAACTGCGTAGTGAGAAAGCGTTGTCCCAAAAAGCGGCAACGCAATAGCGGCCTGCGAAAGAGAATTGCTCGCCAGCGAGTTTTCCACAGCATCTTCTGTGGCCGACATGAGGTTCGTGTTGAAGATGTAGACTCGAAGCCTCGCGGCAAACCCGGCCCACTGATGGTCGGGATCTTTGAACTGCTGTGGGATCCGATCAAACAAGGACGGATCGCAGGGTTGCAGCACGCCCTCTTTCTTCAGGCGAATTGTTCCCAGAGTCTGATTGTTCCAGAAGACGTCACATCGAGGCTGATTCTTTTCAGCGATCAGGAGGTTCGTGAGCCCCAGAGACTTATTGGCTTCTTCGTCATAGCGAATATCAATGCGAATCCCGGTTCGTTGTTCAAAGTTACGAATGACGGAATCCGCAAAGACCGAATCATGAGCACAGTAGACAACAAGCGTCGAGGACTTATCGGATTGTGAATTCAGAAACAGCGGCAGGATCACCGCTGCTGACAGGATGGCCGCGAGAACGGGAAGACGGTTTGAAGCGTGCTGTGCCATAAAAGGATTGTTGGCATCGGAAGAGAGACAGGTCTCAGGCGAGTATGTGGCACTCGATCTATTTTGGCTAGAGGTCCGGGGATTATTAAGTCGTGTGGTTCGGTCCAGGCTGTCGGAGAATGGGAAATCGGTGTTCGCAGGTTAGACCTGTGAACACCGTGCCGGAGTTCGAATTCATTTACTTTGCTGGAGCTGGCTCCTCGGTTGCAGGCATATCACCAACTGGTGTTTCAGAGGGGGTGCTGTTCTCAGACGGAGCAGGGGTTTCGGCGGGAGGAGGGGAATCAGTGGAAGCAGGCTCGTCTTCCATCGGAGGTCTTTTGTTCTTCTTACCACCGCCTCCGGGACCGCCCCCCATTCCCATTCCCGGACCTCCCATGCCGCCGCTCATCATGCCATGGCCTCCTGGTCCAGCACCGGACTCGGTGGGCACTCCTGTTTGCTGTGCTGGTCGCGCGGGGCTGTCTGTTTCGTCGGCTGCAAAGAATGCCAGAGCCATGGGCTTCTCTTCATTAGTTGCGACGATTGTTAGTTTCGGATTCGCTTGTCCCATCAACGGCCTGAGCAGGCTGTACCATTCAAAGTGATAATACGTATCGGGGCCGCGGTTCTCAGACGTTTCGGACGGGGAAAGCGCCATCATTCCGCGAGCAGCCTCTAAGGAGAGATCTTTGAACTCGCCATCGTTCGAATTTGCCGCCAGTGAGTTTCCGGACATCCGCTGCCCGAACCCCGCGCGGAGTTCTATGGCGCAGACGACTCCGACGATCAGCAATAGAATCAGCGAAGCAACGGTGCGAGCGGGCGATACTTTAGGGCCCGTCGCTGACTTTGGTTTCTCGTCAGCCATGAAACTCTCCCTGGATGAAGGAATTAAACAAGAAAGACTATCAATTCCTCACAATACTCATCGTCCTGACGGTTGTCACCCGTACATGATGCATGGCTGCCTCGGAATTTCCTCATTTATTCACGTCCCACTACCGTGTTCAGGCCAACGGACGTTCGATGTGAAGAGACCACCGGCGACAATTGACCACCTGGATTCGCCGCTACGTCTCTGATAGCCTGAACAATGGAGAGCATCAGGACGGTAAGATTTTTGAGGGAGGATGAAATGGCATCGTTTCAAAAACACTTGAGATTCCTCCCTGGGCTGTTGATCGTCATCGCGAGTCTCATGTTCGGTTCCGTTCGAGGGAATGCCCAGCCTCCCAGTATCCTTTTGGAACCGCCCGTCTCGAATGATGAAAATCTGCTCAGGACGGTTTTCGTCGATCGCGATGTTGATGCCAGTGGAGGACTGAGTGAAACCGAATTCATCACTGATTCGCAGTCCGAAGTAGCAAAGCGGAAGCGTGATTTTATCGTGTTTGATGCTGATGGGAACCAGCAGTTGTCTCTGGATGAGTTTCTGACGATTCCGATGGGTCAGAGTGAAAACCATCGGGGGGTTATTAACGACCCTGTCATTCGCATTGCTGAATCGAGACTGACCGGAATGCTTGAGCGATGGGGCCAGTGGGACAAGAACTCTGATACGTCATTGGATCGAGAAGAGTTCACCGCCGGTCGAATTGCAGCGGAGATCCCTGGGCTTCAATATGCAGACTTCGGTCTGTGGGATCAGGATAAGGACTCAAAAGTCTCCCCAGAGGATGTTGCTCGAACACTGGAGGTCGCCTACGGCATTCGCACACCTGCAGGTGATCTGCTTCGAAACAACGCAGGGCGAGTTGTCGACTGGATCACATTTCGCGGTCTTAAAGTTGACGGGAATGGAATGGTCAGCAAGGCGGATTATTTCAAAGCACTCGGTGGAGTAGAGAATAAAGAAGGCTGGTTCAGTTCAATTGACAAGAACCTCGATGGTCAATTCGACTTTGCGGAGTTCTCTCAGGGAGACCACCGCACGGATCCTGTTCAGACATTTCTGAATCTGGATACAGATCTGAATGGTGTATTGTCTCGCGGGGAGATCGAAGCACTGCCTGCAGACTGGAAGAAGATGGCCCTGTTTGCATTTACCGGATTCGATGACAATCACGACGGTGCGATTTCGCTTTCCGAGTACCAGTTGATGCCTCACTGCAATCTTCTGGCATCATGGATGAGCGCAGTAGATACAAATGATGATGGTCTGTTGCTGCAGTTTCGTTTGCTTCCGGGAATTCCGCTGGCGGCTCTTTCCGCCGAATATTTCCAGCGTCTGGACGTCGATCACGACAAAGCGTTATCGCTCAATGAGTTCTCCTTTGTGACGAATTATCGCTCGCCGGCCGAGATTCGAGTTCAATATGAAGATGGACGTCGGAAGGCCATCACTTTTCCGGGCTTCGGCTTCGTTTGTTCCCCGGAAATTTCGCCCGATAACAAATGGGTGGCAGCCGATGGCTGGGAGCGAAATCAAACGAATAGCGATGCTCATGTTCTGGTGGCCAGTCTCGAAACAGATGAGATCCGAGATCTTGGGATCGGCTGTATGCCTAACTGGTCTGCGGATGGGAAAAAGATCGCGTATTGCCGCTATGGCGAGGGAGTCTTCATTCGCAGTTTCGAGCAAGGCTCTGATGAGGAAGTACTGATTGATCCCGCAGGTTGGGCCATTCAGTTTTCAGCCGATGGGTTGCACGTAGCTTACGTCAAGCGGAACGACCTCACCATTCAGAATCTGGCGACGGGCGAAAAGCGCGGGGTCCTTGCTGCTGGCAACAATCCTTATCGGTATATCGAACACAACATCGAATGGTCTCCTGACTCCTCGAAGATCGTCTTTCGCGGACATCGCTCAAATGGGGACATTGATGTCGCCACAATTTCGACCGCGGCGAATGGACCCGATCTGACAGTTTGCTGCAGTGGTGCTGATGTCGCACCGGACTTCACTTGGCAGCCTGATGGCAAAAAATTCCTGTTTCCACGACAGATTGCGGGACAGCTAAGCCAAATCTATGAGGTGACTGCGGAGAAAAATCAGGAGCCCGTTCGCTATGCGTTCCAGCCCGAAGATCGCAGCAACAGTGGTCTCGACTGGTCTCGCGATGGTAAAGTGTTTTCGTTCATGAGCGATAAGTAGATTCTTGAATCGCATCCCGGATGCGCAGCTCCGCGCATTCGCCTGATTACCAAGTTCCAAACCCCGTTTGAGTCTTTCTCATGTCAATTCATCGAATCCCTCTGCCGAGTTCTGTGCTGTCAGCGGTGATGCTCGTTCTGTGCGGCTGCTCAGCAGAAACAAAGCCAGGTGGAAAGCCGGCTGAAATGAATCCCGGTGGCAGCGGAGTTACTGAGAGTTCTTCTGCTCCCGAGATGACAGTTGAGCAGGTTCAGAAAATCGTGCAGTTGCATAATCGTGGCGTGGGGCATCTTGAAAATCATGAGTGGGCTGATGCCGAAGCAGCGCTCAGTGAGCTGCAAACGCTGTTGCCTGAGAACGTTGATGCGGCCAACAATCTGGCGGTGTCTCGAACACTGTCGTTGATCGACCGCAGCTCGCCGTATTCACAATCGAAAGACCCGAAGGCCTATACCACTGCAGTCCAGAAGGCGAATGAAGCCATTAAGTTGCTGGATGGCCTGGCGAAGACCGACGAGCAGAAAGCGGTCGCCGCATTGATTGCTGGCAAACAGGCCGCCTATGAAGACAGCTCAACGAATCCCCGAATCTCTGTGGCTCTCGAACATTTGCGTCGCGCGATTACTCTGTCGGGTGATCGTCCGCAAATGTGGTATGCGCTCGCGCTGGCGATGGAAGGTCATCGCGATTATTCGGACTCGCCGGAACTGATCAAGGCTTTACAGAAAACCAGTGAACTGGCTCCGGAGAACCTGGCGGTGATCGGGAAGTTGATGGAGAAGCAAGCTCTTGGGCTTAACTCAAAGAACGCAGAGACAAAGCAGTTAGCCGGCACGATTTCAAGCACTCTCGATAAAGTGGCCACTTTATTGCAGCCTCTGAACTCGGCCATCAAGCAACAGCGACGAGTCGACCTTGTGGACACAATTCGAAAAGCACTTGGAGGCCCGGGCAAAGATAACCCGGCGTTGCTGCTGGGGCCGGCGATGATGACCAAGAACCTGATGCTGCCGGAACTCGCGACTCAGATTGACCAGCGTCGAATCGATCTGAATCTGCTCGAGTACCTGATTGTCGATCTGCCTCGTCGATTGCCGTTGAAAGAGGATGTTCGAGCAGCCGTTTTTCCTCCGGCTGAGCCAACCGTAATGAAAGAATTGACGCCTGGAAGCGGGCTTCCGGAGATCACGGGAGTCACGCAGGTTCAATTGCAGGACATGAATCTGGATGGAGCCGATGACCTGATCCTTGTTCAGGACGGTCGGATTCGAATCTATTCGCGCGGCCTTGATATTTCCGCGCCCTGGACAGTATTGATGGAATCTCCACAGGAAGCCGGCGCGGTCAGTAATTTTCTCCTTGCCGACATCGACCGAGATTTTGATCGTGCTTTGTCGGACATCAAGAATCCGATGAAGCTGCGCGACAGAGATGGTGATCAGAAAATCGTCAAAGACGGCAGCGGAAAGAATCGATGGTTCGATACGGACCTGGATGTTGTGGCTTGGGGCGAAGCTGGTGTTGTGATCCTGAAGAATGAATCCTCAGAAGCGGGGAATCGCAGTCTGACCGTACTTCCGCAGACAGCAACTGTTGCGGGCGTTAATGATGCTGATGCTGCGGATCTGGAATCTGACGGAGATCTTGATTTGATCTTCGCGACATCAGCCGGGATGACACTCTGGAAGAATATCGATGGCAAGACGTTTGAACCCATCACGGAAGGTGTCAGTCTTCCGAGTTATCCGATCGCGGCTGTTTCAATCGGTGACTGGAACCGTGACATGGCCATGGATGTCATCGGTGTAAGTGCTGATGGCAAGGCCGGATGGCTTCAGAATCTGCTTCATTCGCGCTTCCGATGGCTTGATGGTCTTCCATGTCCCGCAGGCGCTGAAGATGTTCTGATTGATGATTTTAACAGCGACAGCCGCTGGGACTTGCTGATAGCAAGTGCTTCCGGCACGAGTATCATCGCCCCGAAGAATAATGAATTGCTGACAGATTCGAAGGCCGAGTCACTTACAACCGTTTCCGGCGTCTCTCTGCATCGTGCGGATCTTGATAACGATGGTCGGTCCGATCTGGTGTCGTCTGGTCCTGCGGGACTGACCTTGTTGCGAGGTACCAATGATGGCAAGGCGGAAGATCTGACGAAGTTGTTGCCAAGTGGTACCAAAGCCATTCGTGTAGCGTCATCTGACATGGATGATGATGGAGATCTGGATCTGATCCTTGTTTCCGATGACGGAAAGCTGCAGCATTTGACCAACAATGGCGGCAACGAAAACGAATGGGCCGAGGTCGTTGTTCGCGCTGTTGGTGACGATCCACAGTTTCCTTCGAATCGAGTCAACATGCATGCTCGCGGCTCTGTGATCGAACTGCGTGCCGGGACCGCGTATCAGGCTCACGTGATCACGACTCCAAAGCTGCATCTTGGTTTAGGTAAGGCCAAAGAGATCGATACGATTCGAGTCATTCTGACGGACGGTGTTCCACAGAACATCACGAATACGTCGTTGCTGCGTGCTCGCCTGGGAATTCTGTCGCCGCAGATCCTGAATGGGTCCTGCCCCTATATTTACACGTGGAATGGCGAACGGTTTGAGTTCTTCAGTGATTGCTTGTGGGCTGCTCCGATCGGACTTGTGCAGGCGACTGGCGACATGGCGCCGACTCGCGAGTGGGAGTACCTGATGATTCCCGGCGAACAGTTGAAGCCGCGAGATGGTCGTTATGTGTTGCAGTTGACGGAAGAACTTTGGGAAGCGGCTTACTTTGATGAAGTGAAGTTGATGGCGGTCGATCATCCGGCGGATGTTTCAATCTTCACTAATGAGAAGGTCGGCTCTCCTGAGATGGCGGCTCATCGTATCCATACGGTGCAGAATGCACGTTTGCCTTTGTCGGCTGTTGATGGCACGGGTCGAGATCTCCTGCCTGGTTTGAAGTCTCTTGATCAGGATTATGTCCAGCCGTTCAAAGGTCGAATTCTGCAGGGACTGACGGATGAGTGGACCATGGAATGTGATCTGGGGCGGCTGGCTGCCTCAGACGGAAGTCGCCCGAAGAATATTCGACTGGTCATGATTGGCTGGGTGTTTCCAACGAACACATCGATCAACCAGGCGATTGTTCAGAACCCTGAGTTGGATCCACCGGCACCGCCGTCACTGGAAGTCATTGATTCCAATGGCGAGTGGAAAACGGTTCGGCCTTTTATCGGGTTCCCGAGCGGCAAGACGAAAGCCATGGTTGTGGATCTGACGGACGCATTCCTGACGACCGATTATCGATTGCGTGTTCGATCGAGCATGGAACTTTATTGGGATCAGGTCTTCTTTACCGTGGATGAAGAGGATGCCGAAACGCAGTCACAGGACTGTTCTTTGGCAGCGGCTGATTTGCACTATCGAGGTTTCTCACGCCGTACCTATGCAGACAACGCACTCTTCCGAGAAGGTCATGCGCCGGAGGGATACGATTACAATTCCGTCACGACGGTACCTCGATGGAATGAAATGCTTGGCCGATTCACACGGTATGGTGAAGTGTTGCCGTTGTTGGTTCATCAGGACGATCAAATGGTTGTTATGGGGCCGGGTGATGAGTTAACCGTGGAATTTGTGGTGCCCGAGAAAGAGATGCCAGCCGGATGGAAGAGAGATTTTGTCCTCTACAACGTGGGTTGGGACAAGGATGCCGACCTGAGTACGGTTTATGGCCAATCATCGGAGCCCTATCCGTTCAAGGAGATGACTCGCTATCCATTGGCGCCAGATGAAAGTCCGCCGTCGTCGCCCGAGTATCTCAAGTATCTGGAGGAGTATCAGACTCGCGAGTATCGGCGTTTCGAGTTTCGTGATCTGATTCGCGATGGTCTGTAGTCCGTTTATCAGCCGCCGGGCGCTAGCCCCCCGTTATTTATGCTGCGTTTTTGTACCAAGAACCGGACGCTAGCGAGTTCCGGCTGATTAAATCAACAGCCCGCTTGTCTGGTGAGGCAACAGGAAATGTCGGCAGATCAATCAATGACGAAAGCCAGATCTAAACCGGCTTTCGTGTTTCGTTGGTTGAGACAACTGTCGCTGTTCATTCTTTCCTTGATACTTTGCCATGAATCCATCTGCGCAGATGAGGAATCTCGACTGCCGCTGGTAACCGATGATCGTGTCGTTGTTCGCTCGGAAGGAGGCTATCGTCCAAAGACGATCTCCTGCATTATCGAAGATATCACCGGGCAGAACATTGTCGTACGTCGCTCTGGCAGCACCGTGAATGTAATTCGTCTGCCGGACGTTGTTTCGGTTCAGTTCCGAAAGTCGGAAGAGTTCAACGAAGGCCTGAAGAAGCTTCGAGAGCATGATTGGAAGAAGGCATTGGCATCGCTTCAATCCGCTGTGACGACCGAGAACCGAAACTGGGCTCGTCGGGAAATCAATGCACACCTGGCTCAGGCCTATCGCGCGCTGGGGGAGTTTGGAGGGTGTCTGGCGACGGTTGAGAAAATTGTTCAGGATGATCCTGACACGCGACATGTTGTTGAGCTGCCGCTGGTCTGGGATGAACGATTGCCGCCCGAGCATCGAATCCAATTGGGTGCGGCCGATCTGAGGTCTCCTTCTGTGGCTCGGCGACTGACGGCTGCTTCCGCGCTGCTGCATGACTCCAGCCAGGAAGCGGCTGCGGTTGTGGTCCTCAAAGATCTGGAGAAGTCCGCGACGGGTGTACTTCTGGAACTTGTGAGAGCTCAGCTTTGGCGTCTGCGTTTGTTGCATCCGGATCAACTGCGAGAAGCAGAGGTTTCAAGCTGGAGCCAAAGCGTGCGACAACTGGACCGTCGGACTCGATCCGGTCCGGAGTTCATCATTGGTCGAGCCTTGCTGGCGACTCATGATTATGACAACGCAGCCACCAGTCTATTGTGGATGCCTCTATTGGAGCCTCTTGATCCACCGACGACAAATGCCAGTCTTCAGGACGCGATCAAAGCTTTGGAGTTATCCGGCAGACAAACTGAAGCAGACAAGCTCCGTCGCGAGTATCAACCTACTGTTGAAGCCGACAAATAAGTCCGGTTTGCCAACAACGCACAGTGCGAGGTCACGACTTGATTTTCCTGTAGGATGGGCATTCTCGCACGTCGAAACCGGGTCGGACAAGAATGTCCAACCTACAACTTACGGTTTTGCAACGCATCATCAGTGAAAACACCACTCAAGATCAGCCTTTAAAAGTCCAGTTGTGCTCTCACGCCAAACATGTCGGTCTGGCTTTGAGGCAGGACAGGGCTGTCAGAAATCGAGTGAACGTAGTTGAAAACCATTTTGGTATAGGGATTCCAGTACCAGTTCAGGCCAGCTGTGTAATCAACGATCGTGCCGCCCTGAATTGCGTTGTCGTTGAGATCCAGCCATGACCAGCGACCAGCCACTTCCCATGCACCGAGACCCGGGTTGCAGTTGGTCCCTGCGAACGTCAGGTTTGATTTTGGAATGACTCGGTCAATGGTACCGGTCTTGCGATCGTACGGCCGATGTTCGCCGGTCAGAAAATATCCGGCCTGAGCGTAGGCCCCTGGCAGTGCGGAATTTGTGCCATTCTGTCGGACCAGATTCACCATTGCTTCAGATTGCAAACTAAATGGTCCCTCAACCCATAACAGTTCACTTCCCAGAACGTTGTAGTAAGGCACATTAGCCAAAGGACCCGTCGCTACAAAGAACGGCGTTCCATCGGAACCGCCCGGGACCGCCTGGCCGCTGCTTCCCACGGCCCCTGGTCCGTTGGCTCCAACGAAGAACTCGGGGATTGTTCGGAAGTTGATCGTGTCTCCGGGAGGAGCATTGAAGAAGTGTCCGACACCAAGGTGTAGGTAATTCTTTCCATCACAATCCCATGAAGGGACCCATGTCAGTCGTTCTGCCGTGCCATAGCCGCCGTCGGAGGACAGAGTTCCGCCAAACTGATCCTGGCCTGATCGAAACACAGACGCTGCCCAGGTATTGCTGAGGTCATCTGAGTGATCGTAGAAGCCGATGCCGATATGTCGAAACGGAGTGAAGGGCTGAAACAGGACAGATCGTTCCATGAATGTCGTGTAACGAAAGCTGCTGACAGTTTCGAGTCCAAACGGTTGTTTCCATTGTCCGATTCGAACATTACCGAAGAGCGGCACTTTGGTTTGTTCGACCCAAACGTCTGTAAATGTTGGACGTCCGAAGAACCCAAAGTCCATCTGGAAGAAATAGTTGGTGAGTTCGGTCACACTGCCTTTGGCTGACAGACGTGCTCGTCGAAAGTCGGCACCGTCCTGAATCTGTCCGTACTGTGCTCTGCTGTTGGCGTCCTGATGAATCCAACCGGCATCGCTTTGAAACACACCATTCACGGTTACAGAAGGATATGTCTTCTTGTTGGCCTTCTCCTGAAAAGATTTGAACGCATTATCGAGGCTGGCGATCCGCTGATCCTGCAGAGCATCGGCGCTCTGGTCACCGCCAGAATACGATGTCACCATTTGCTGATCACGCTGAATGATCTCCTCTGCCACGATATGACGGACATAAGTTTCATTCAGCAGCGGAGTTGAAGTTCCGCCAGCAAAGAGCGTTTCCGGTGTGGTGGATTCGTACATCCAGCCTTTTGGATGTTTGCTGGAAGTGCCCGAGAATGAAGTTTGCTCAACTTCGGACTCCGCATTGCCTGAATCGGCAATTTCCGCCTCCTCCGCTTCGATGTGGCCGACTTTCTGTTGCAGACGTTGGTTGTCCGCTTCGAGTCGTTCGATTCTTTCCAGCAGAGTGTCCAGCGAAATATCGGAGTCCTGTCCAGGGAGCGGACTTGCGGCATTGCAAAGCAACAACCCGGCTGCAAAGCTGCGAACAACCAGCGACTTAGTCTTTTGGCAATCCATTGCCCGACTCCTTCAGCGAGGACTCTTCAAATTAGTCTCCTCTGTATTCGGTCCTTGCAACGAACGCGACATCTCCAATTTTGTTGGCCAATTGAAGAATTAAACAGAGTGCGTTTGTTGAAGCGTACTGCGTCAGTGAAGATTGCGCAGACTGCCTGATCAGATCTTCTGTTGGGGGCAGTGGTGGAAAATTTTTAGACACAACCGCGGTCGGAATGATTGGGTTTACCCGCGTGAGTTGCGTTGTACGTGTGTTGCGTTTTAATAGTTCAGAACAAGCCAAACCATTTCTTGCGGCGGCACGTGTTGACTCTTTTGAGATCAGTGACTTCCTGGATGCCATAACGTGAAAACTGAGCAAGAAGTTTGTCGAGCCCAAAGTCCAGTTTGTAGTTTGTTTCCTCAGGGTATAGTGGTACCACAGAGTAGAAGTGAATGAAGTTTTCGTCGTCGATTGCAAGCTTATGAAAATCGTCGCCAAAGTTGAGTGGCGGCAGAATGAGCGCGCAGGAGAACGTTGTGTTCTCTGCATATGGCTCTGCTGGATCTCCGTTTGGTACGGTGTGGCCCGAACCCAGCCACGTGTCATATTCGTGCGGAAGTCGGGCCAGAACTTTCAGGAGTCGTACCGGCCAGTAGTTGGCTTCGTCAGAGAATGCTTCCTGAGAAATCTTCCATGTCTCGGGCAATTGAATCATCAGCTCTGCAAATCGCAGTTCCTGGCATACGTCCGGGACAGTCATCTGCCGATCACTCATCCCACTTGTGACGAGTGTGTGCCACTGTCGTTCTTTGGTTGGCTTTACCCAATGAATGTCGATATGAACAAGGTCCGAAATGATCTCATGAAAGACCATATGGACCGGTCCGATATGTTGTTCAATATGCGATGAGATCGCTTCGATGTGCAGCTCATTCCCTGCAGCCAGTTCGAATTCTCGAATCCTTGGTTCGTGGCGCAACAGGTCGGTCCCGTCCCTGGACTTTGGGGGTTCGTCGAGAGGAGGAACAAGCAGGATGGTACCGCACTCTTTGCATTTGACGCGTTTGCCAGCGCGCTCATCGGGCACACGATAGCGTTTTTCGCATTCATCGCAGCGGACGATGATCGTCATGACGGACTCCATAAATTCCGTAGACTTCAGTCAGTGGTCGGTCCCAATATTGCTATTGTGTGGCCACGTTAGACTCGATCCTCGAAACAATATCCCGCGAACATCCGGCCTCTGGCGGAGCAGATCCGGACGTTCCTCCTTTGTGGCGCGGATTCAAAGCTACTTTTCCTTCAGAACGATTTCGTGGAAGCGTTTGAGATCTTCCGCCGGGATCTTGATGACCTTTCGATCATACGTCATCAACCCGTTGACTTCGATCTCCACGTCTGTCGTCTGAGTGTAGACACCGGCGGCGATACCTTTTGTCTTCAATTCCGCGAGACGCTCGCAGGAAACGCGATACCGATCCTTGAGTTCATCAAGGCTCTTTGGCAGACCGCCATAGCCCCAGATTGCTTCCGTTTCCTGCCACATATGGCCCTTCGTTGGGAAGCCGTGCCCGCCATATTCGCCAACGACCTGAATGAAATCCTTGTATCGATCCGCATCAAACGGAAAGTTTGGATGAGGATACTCGTGATGATCCGCGATATCTCCGACGGGCCAGAAGTTTCCCCCGCTGGCGATATTGATCAGTCGTGAGGGATCTCGTTTCACCGCCCATTCTCCGACCTCCATAGTCTGGTGTTGCCCCCACGCTTCGTTGAACGGCGTCCACACTACGATGCTCGGATGAAAGTCCAGAGATTCAATCATGCGATCGAACTCGAGCATGTATTGCTGATGGGCTTCTGCAGGCCATTGGGCATCTTTTGGATTCTTCTCCATTCGAGTCCACGGCGGATTTCTTCCTCCGCTGACCTGATCCTGCCACACCATCATGCCCAGTCGATCACAGTGATAGTAGTAGCGACGTGGCTCGACCTTGATATGTTTGCGGATCATGTTGAATCCCGCAGTTTTCAGGAATTCAATGTCCGACAACATGGCCTCGTCTGATGGTGGCGTCAGCAGTCCATCCGGCCACCAACCCTGATCCAGCGGTCCCAAATGAAAGATTGGCTTGCCATTGAGAGTCATTCGGAGATGGCCGTTCTCGTCACGAATCTTTCCGACAGATCGAATGCCTGTATAAGAAACGACGCCATCAACAAATTCGCCTTTGGCACCAAGAAGCATAATGTCCAGGTGGTAAAGAGTTGGGTTATCTGGCGACCAGAGCTTTGCATCGGGAACCACAACTTCCACACCGGTCACATCCCCGATCGCTTCTGCAACCTGGCGACGGTCATCGGAGACACGGACACGCACCTTTTTGGTCCCACCTTTTCCAGCAATTGTTGGCTTGACCGTGATGGTGCCTTTTGAAGCATCTGTCGAGATATTCAGATCTTCGATGTACTGTTGAGGAACCTCCTCCAGCCAGACGGTCTGCCAGATTCCAGAGACCTGGGTGTACCAGATTCCGCCAGGTTCCAGAACCTGTTTGCCTCGCAGTTGCCAGCCTTCGGTCTCGTCCTCCACTCGCACAACCAACTCATTGTCCCCGCTCTTGATCGCATTGGTCACATCGAATGAAAACGGATTGTTCCCGCCAACATGTTCTCCAACAGATTGGCCATTCAGGTACGCCTTGCAGCGATAGTCAACCGCCTCAAAGTTCAGCAGTGTTCGATGGTCTGCGTTTGGTTTCGCCGTGAATGTGCGGTGATACCAGAGAGCTTCACTGTCCTCGAATAGTCTCTGAACCCCACCCAATTTCGATTCCGGACAGAATGGAACCAGAATCTTTCCGTTCCATTTTTCCGGTGGCTTTTGTTCGGCAATCGGTGTGATGGCATAGTCCCACTGCCCATTCAGGTTTTGCCAGGATTCGCGACCCCACTGTGGGCGAGGATATTCTTTCCAGACGTTCTCAGCCGTCACCATTTCGCCCCACTTTGTGGTCAATGGCGACTTGTACGGTGTCAAACTACGTTTGGGGCGAGGCAACTTCGGCACATTGTCGGCATCGACAACATGGACATCGATAAACTGACCGCCTGCGTCCTGATGACAATGCACAGCGATGGAGTTTTGTCCCTTCTTGAGTACAGCGGCCCCTTTTTCATCCAGCGGCACGACGATGTACTCCGAAGTCCAGCGGACGAAGGACCTGACCAATTGGTCGTTGATATAGACTTCTGCTTCATCGTCATGGTGAACCAGCAATGCGGGCTTCGCCGGGATGCTTGTCAGCTCAATGGACTTCCGTAGCCAGATTTCGCGACTCGTCCATTCCGTTCCAATTCTGGCGCCTGGTGTTCCTCGACTTCCGAAGCCGCCGAATCCTTCCTTCCAGTCCTTATCGTCGAAGTCAGATTTCTGCCAGCCATCGGCCGGGGCTTCGAGTGAATATCGCCAGGAGTCGACGATTGTTTCAGCAGCATGAGTGGTTAAGGAGATGAGTAAAACAGCAATGGCAGTCAGGAGTGAGTGTCGCATGGACCGAGAATCCTTCAAGGAACGAGGTGGGATGCCTCAAAGGATAACGGTTCATAAGCAGGGCGTCAGCTATCGCCGTGGACTTCTTTGCAGCGTCCGGTTTTCAGAAGACGATTAATCCAGCTGAAAAGGCAACGCGCAACGTCACACCGGCGCAGCCAATGAGCTTTGGTGACGTTCATGAACCGTCCTGGCCATGGCGTTGCTGATCTCTTCTTCGTCGCCCAGCACGATGTCGGCCCCCGCTTCGAGGAACTCGGACATATAGAGCTGATAGCGTGATCGTACAATCTTGGTTGCATGTGGAGTCAATGTCCGAATCAAATTCAGTACGGCCAGAGCATCTCCGCGTGAAGGCAATGTGATCACGACAACTCGGACATGTTCCAGATGCAGATGTTCCAGAACCTCTGCGTTGCCCGCGTCGCCGATGACGGCTCGAAAGCCCAAAGCTTCTGCGGCGGCAATTCCCGTAGAACTCAGATCGACCACGAGGACACGTTCACGAATCTCCTGCAGCCCTCTGACCGCACCGCGACCGGCCGGGCCGAAACCGATGATCAGAACTTCACACGGCAAATGTTCGTCAGAATGATCAGCCTGCTCAGCGGCTGTAGATCCGCGTCGGCGATTTAGCCACGCCGAGATCTTTGGGGCCACGCTAATTAGCCATGGAGTGACCATCAATGTCACAATCGAAGCCGATACAATGGCCGAATACTGTGTTGCCGAAAGAATTCCGCCCGTCCGCGCTTCGCTGCCAAGAACGAAAGCGAATTCTCCGACCTGGCACAGGCACAAACCCGTCGACAGCGAGACGCCGGAACTCTGGCCAAACAGTCGGAACAAGCCCCAGATGATGATGGCCTTGCCAGCCAGAATCACGGCCGCGAGCGACAAGACCGTCGGCAGGTTTTTGAACATCCAGATGGGATCCGCAATCATCCCTACGGCACCAAAGAATAACGTCAGTAACACGATTCGCAGAGAAGAAACATCGGCTCGAACCTGAACGGCGAACTTCGAATTTCCAAGGAACATACCGGCAACGAAGGCCCCCAGTGCCGGCGATAGTTTCGCTGCATGAGCAGCCCAGGTCGCGCCGAGCCCGATAATGATGCTGAGCAGAACAGTGAGTTCTCGATTCCGCCCGAACGATGCCGACTGGAGTGCTCGCAGTGCCACGTAGTTCATCAGAAAATACAGACTGCCGATGATGACAAAGGCGGCCAAAAGAATGCTGAAGACTCGCGCCGCAATCGCCGCTGGTTCTCCTCCCTCGGCCAGTAACGGAATCAGGATTGCCAAAGGCACGACGGCCATGTCCTGAACCAGCAACACGGCCAGTGAGTTGCGGCCAGAAGGCGAATCCATTTCTCCGCGGTCCACGAGCACTCGCAGAACCGCAGCCGTGCTGCTGAGGCAGATCATAGCTCCGATCGCAATGGATGTTGTGAAAGGCAGCCCCCACAACTGACATACCAGTGCTCCTAAAATTAATGTCGTCACAACCTGTGCGACGCCGCAGAGCAGGGTGGACTTGCCGAGCCCGATCACGCGTTTCCACGAAAACTCGAGGCCAAGGCTGAAGAGAAGCAGGGCCACACCCAGTTCTGCGATCGATTCTATTTGCTGTTCAGCTTTGACGATCGCAAAACTTCCTGGGCCACCCATGACCATACCGGCCAGAAGATATCCAACCAACGGACTTTGCTTCAGCGCGGACATCAGGCTTCCTGCCAGCAAACATGCCAGTAATAGCAGAATGATCTGCAACAGCATGTTCCACGAATCCATGTTTTGGCCTTTCCTGTTCATTCAGTGTTTACGATCGCGGTGTCATTCTAGACGAGCCATCGATATTCTTGTGCGGTTGTTTACTGATTTCCTGGCCTTCCCATGCTGTCGGAAAATCTGATTGAATGACTGTCAGCCGACACTTATACAGACTAAAGGATGATCAGGTGTTGATTGTGTCAAACGCGGTACTCCGATCGAATCTCACATTGGCTTGCTGTCTCCTTGCGATCATCCCTGGCTTGGCTTTCGGCGATGGACTCGAAAAGCTCAAGGCCGATCGACTCGAAGCGGTCCGGGTCAGCATTGAATCGCTTCGCAGCCAACGTGTCGAGATCCCTCGAACGGACGGTTATCAGGAGCATCGAGCCAACCTGCATGTTCACTCACACTGGTCACATGACAGTGTTGGCACAATTGAAGAGATCGTTGCGGCGGCAAAGCAGACGGGCACCAGCGTTGTGATGTTTACCGAGCACCCCGCTGATCACTACGACTTTTTCGTCGATGGGCATCGCGGCCTTCGAGAGGGCGTGCTGCTGATTCCCGGTGCCGAAATGAACGGCTTCCTCGCGTATCCGACATTCAGTCTGCGTGGTGTCACTCCGAAGTCGCCACAGGAACTTTCTGATCTGATCCTTGGCAGAAACGGGCAGGCGTTTGTCTCTCATCCGGAAGAACGCATGGACTGGGAGATTCAGGGCGTGACCGGTATGGAGATTTATAATACTCATGCCGACTTCAAAGACGAAAAGAACATGATCTCCGCGCTGAAGAATCCATTTCGGATGATTCAGCTTTCAGAACTGATTCGCAAGTATCCTCAGGAGTGCTTTGCAGCTCTGCAAAACTATCCGGCCGACTATCTCAAACGCTGGGACGAGTTGTGTCTTAAGGCTCCGCACACAGGGGTTTCCGCCAACGATGCACATCAGAATGTTGGTTTTCTGATCCGATGGACTGAAGGTGAGAAAGGACAGTTGGAAGATGCGTTGGGAGAAAAGCTGATTGACATGGATCTTGGGTTTCTGCCGGACAGTGAGAACCTTCGCAAGGACAAAAAGCCGGGTGATCCGATCTTCAGTATGTATCTTGATCGCTACGAAAACAGTCTGCGACACGTTGCGACTCATTTGTTGCTGAAGGAACATTCCGAACCATCGGTTCGTGAGTGTCTGGAAGCAGGTCGAGCCTTCGTGGCGTTCGACTGGATGGCGGATTCCACGGGCTTCGATTTCTACTCAACGACGATGACAACTCGCCATACCATGGGGAGTGAATTTGAGTTCGCTGAACCGCTTCAACTTCAGGCGATCGCTCCACTGCCCGTGCATTGGAAACTGTTTCGAAACGGAGCTGTAGTGGCGGAATCTGATGGTCGCGAGGCAACGTTTGCTGCGAACACTGATGGCGTCTATCGTTGTGAAGCGTGGCTTGAGATTGCAGGAGAGCCAATGCTCTGGATCCTGTCCAATCCCATCTATGTTCGCCCAAAAATGTAGCCATCCTGCTCCGCAAAATGAGCCTTGCGGGGTGCACATTGTTTTGCAAGTCAGTGCCGTCAGTTCCACTCGGCATTGCGAATGTTATGAGGAAGCAGTCGGTTGGCTCGATGCAGTCGGCGAGTACACACCTCCCACATTCCGTAGATATCTTCTTCCAGAACCAACGTGCCGTCGGCTGGCAGAGTATGCCAGTCGCCGCGCGCCAGTTCGCTCTCCAACTGACCTTCACCCCAGCCGGCGTATCCGGAGATCAGACGAAACTTGACGCTGATATCGGGCTTCTTCCCGTTGCGGACGACTTCTTCAAACGAATCTTCACTGCTGGCAAGAAAGAGTCCGGGGGCGACTTCCTGATCGGTCTTTCCCAGAGCAACGCAGTTGTGCAGGATGAACAGCGAAGTTGGCTCTACGGGGCCACCAACGAACACAGGGGAGTCATTGACGTTGGAAACGCCCTGTTGAGAAAGCGCCTTGCCAATTGTCATCGCCGACGGTCGATTGATGACCAGCCCCATGGCTCCCTGGTCATTGTGGTCCAGCATCAGCACGACACTGCGATAGAAATTGGGATCTTTCAGGTGGTTGGCAGCAACCAGAAAGCTGCCTTGTAGAGAAAGCGTCACTTTGAAACTCCTGTAACCACCGGACCTGTGTTGTTAAAGCAGCATGACCAGCCCATCCATGCCCGACAGCCGACTGTAAACTGCCAGAACCTGTTGAGAAGATTCACACATAGGTTCGATCGTGACCGCCACATGTCGCCCGTGTTCCGTATTCCGAAGCGAAAACGGCGGATCGCTCTCCAGTTTTAGTTCATCACGAACACACGACAACACTCGAGCGGTAAAATTTCCGTCGGCGTACCCGATTACTTTGAAGGTAAAGTGACACGGGAACGAATGTCGTTTCTCGAGCAGGTCGATGGCTGGAAGATTGATCATGCCGTCCTCTTGTTTCTGTTAAGCCGTTCAATCAACCACATTGTCCCTGTGAACAGCAGCCTCCGCCAGTCGAACAGGTGTTCAGCGAACGGTTCCACGGGGCCTTTGCCAGAAGTATTCCCATCCCACACGTGTTGCTCAGACCTGCGAACGTCAGACCGGCACCGATGAATGCTGGCACGACCAGAAATCCGATGTTCCAAAATGCCAGCAAGGAGCCGATCAGTGTCAGCAGGCCTGCACAAATTCGAACCTGTCGCTCCAGAGACATCATCTTCTTTTGACCGCGATTGATTGGCAGCCCGGCCTGCTCCCAAGCCAGGGTTCCGCCTTCGACGTTGACCACATTGCTGTAACCCGCTCTTTCAAACATCTGGCAAGCTTGTGCCGAACGTCCACCGGAGCGGCAGATAATGTAGAGCGGTTCAGAAGCTCTTGCCCCGCGAGATTCCATGATGGCTTTGGGATTCAAGGTGTCCAACGGCGCGGAGAGTGCCCCTACGGCATGAACTTCGTAGAACTCCATCATGGATCGGACATCAATCAGGTCAAAACCGCCTTGACGACTGAGAGGGGCGAATTCCTGAACGGAGATCTTGCTGGACATGTTTGACTTATCCAAAACCAATGGCGCTGACTCGAAAGGATTTATCAGGACGAATTCATGGAAGTATACCGTCGAGCCAGAGAATTTTGCTCCGGAATCTGCCGTTTCCCGTATCGTCGACCATTGGTGAGAGGATTGCGTTGCCCGTTTTCTTCTCGATCTGTTAGTTTTCGCGGCAACCCACGGTTTCGAAGAATGAGCCTGAGGCGCTAGCCGATCCGTTCAGGGGGATTCGGCTAGCGCCTCTGTCTCATGGGGCCGTTCTTTTTTCGCTTTCCTTAGGCCGTATGATGTCTGCCATAGGCCAATCAAATTCAGCGACCTCCGACCATCCCGTCGTTTTTTTTGACGGCGTTTGTGGTTTGTGCAGTCACAGCGTGAACTGGCTATTGGCCCGCGATCCTGAACATCGCCTGCGGTTTGCTCCGCTTCAGGGGGCGACAGCTGCGGCGATGATTTCCTCAGATCTTCGCGACCGGCTTGATACAATGGTTTTTGTCCGCAACGGCACAACCTACATCCGTACCGCCGCCGTGAGCCGCATTCTGATGACGCTGGGTGGCCGATGGCAGATGTTGGGTGCTATGCTGTGGCTGATCCCATTTCCCGTGCGTGATCTGGGCTATCGACTGGTGTCTCGGTTCCGTTACCGGATGTTCGGAAAACACGATGCCTGTCGCCTGCCCACCCCCGCTGAACGCGCGGTGTTTCTGGAGTAGCAGTTTGCGTGGCCGAAGAACTCGGCGAATCAGGAATGCCGATTTTCGAAACAGGCCGTCGTCGTCATGCTTCAATCACTTATCAACCCCTGGCTGCTAATTGGGTTGGCCGGGATTGCGTTGCCGGTGATTGCTCATCTGCTGAATCGACGACGTTTCGATGTGGTGGAATGGGGCGCCATGCAGTTCCTCAATCCCTCGCGCCGCACGCGTCGCAGGCTAAAGCTGGAAGAGCTGCTGTTGCTTCTGCTCCGGATTGCTCTTGTCACTGTCATCGTGTTGGCTGTCGCGCGACCGGTGATACCGAGTGGTTTTCTCAGCGGTTTTTATTCGTCCGGTTCGCGAACAGTCGTCCTTGTGATCGATGGTTCCAATTCCATGTCGCGGACGGATGGAATGAAGACTGTTTACCAGACGGCTGTTCGTCGAGCGATTGAATTCCTCCGCACTTTGGGACCCAATGACACTGTGGCTCTGGTTGACGCTCGCGATGTGCCGCGAGCGGTCATCGAATCGCCTCTGCGAGATATCCGCGCCGTGGATGAGCAATTACTGAATTTGCCCAGCCCGGGTGGTGCTTGTGATGCTCTGGCGGCGATTGAAAAGGCCATTGGAATTCTCGGACGTTCCAGTGCTGCTGCAAGAGAAATCGTGGTCTTCAGCGATCGACAGAGTCAGGGTTGGCGTCCGACGAATGACGCCGATTGGGCTCGTGTTGATGAGATGCTCAAGTTTCCTGCGGTGCGGCCGCAAATCTGGGTTGTCGATGTGGGGCTTCCCGTTGACCCTGGTTCTCGCAATGTGTCAGTGGGGCGAATTGAAATCTCCCGAGAAATGTCGGTCCCTGATTTTCCGGTACGGTTAAGGGTGCCGATTCGAAACGATTCTGATCGTGAAATGCAGATCCCTGTACGACTTCAGAGGGAAGGGCAGACACTGCCCGGACAAACTCAGGATGTCACCGTACCTGCGCGGTCTGAGGGAATTGCCGAATTCGAACACTCGGCCCGTTCGGCCGGGACACATGTGCTGACCGTTGCCGCGGAGATTTCTGGAGACGCGATCGTTGCAGATAACGTCAGTCATGCGGCGTTGCACATTTCAGATTCCTTGTCCGTGTTGCTTGTGAACGGAGTGCCCTCGTCGACAACAGCCGAACGAGCGACCTTTTTTGCGGAACTGGCGTTTGCGCCTCCGGAGCAGGGTGTCCCGTGGGTTCGGACACACGTGGTTGATGCCAAAGATTTGACACCGGAGCATTTTCAAAAGGCGGCCGTTGTCGTTCTGTGTAACGTTGGCAGAATTCCAGACAACTCCGCAAAGGCGTTGGCGGAGTTTGCTGCGGCTGGAAACGGTGTCATGATCGCCTGTGGCCCGAACACAACACCGGAGTCATTCGAACAGTGTTTTGTGGCAACCGGGTTGTTGAAGCCATTGCGAGTCATAGGGACTCAGGAAATCTCGGAGACGGATGTTCCTGTGCATCTCGCCCCGCTCTCGATTCAACCGGGCTGGCTGGATCGTTTTCGCTCCGACCCTTCACGGAGTTTTCTGAAGGCAGGCTTTGCCGCTTGGGTTCAAACGAAAAGCGTTGAACCAGACGTAACAGCTCCAGAATCATCGACAGCGACATTGGAATCTGATCTGCCCATCACGTTGGCTCAGCTCAGTAACGGGGCTCCGTTGATTTTGCAGGCTCGGCATGCGGCTGGCACTGTTCTGTTATTAACATCGACGCTCGACCGAACATGGACGGATCTGCCGACGCGTTCTGACTTCGTGCCGTTTCTGCATGAAGCTGTTTTTCACGTCGCATCGTCACGGAGCCACCGCAACATAGGGTTCGCGGAACCTCAGGTTCTGCGGTTCATGCTGCCCGAGAGTAACGCGATCGCCGACAACCCGGCTGGCAGCAGTGCAAGCAAAAAACGGACTGCAGCGTTCACGGTCACCAATCCATCTCGGTCGAAAACAACACTTCCCGGAGCCAGCGATGGCACAGCAGCGGAGGCAGTTTTCAATGAAACGTTCGTCCCGGGAGTTTACCGTGTTGACGGACCTGCTGGATGGCCAACTCCACCACGCGATGCTTTCGTGGTGAACTATGATCATGCTGAAGATGATCTGACGGAACTGACCGAAGCCGACAAAGATCGACTGGCTACAAACGACCGGATCCACTTTGTGCCGGCGTTCAGCGAGCTGGCTCGGCGAATGTATGGCGAGGAGAGCACCTGGGAGTTGTGGGCTCTGCTGATGGGCCTCTTTCTGCTGTTGTTGGTACTTGAACTGGTGCTGACGCGTCGGTCGGTTCAGAAGGGCTATGGATTTGTTTTCGATGGCGTCAATTCGCCGTCCGCGATTGGCAGTGACCCTGCAAAAAGCCCCTGAATAATTCGAGTCATGTGCGGGATATTCAATCGGCTGACTTCATCTGTCGGCTGATGATAATCGCTGTGGAGCGATCCGGCAGAAAAGCTGTGAGCGATCACTCCCTTTTGAACAAGCGCATAATTATCGCTGCGAGTGTACAACATCTCGCTGACTTCTTCGCGATAAAAGATCGTCACATCGGCCCGCGCGGCACCGACAGCCATTTGATCGCCAAGATTGGATCGTGTCCAGCCGGTGCCCCATGACTTGCCCTCGGCGTTTTCTTCGGGGCGTCCGATCATCTCAATGTTGATGTTGGCAACAGTTTTTTCCAGAGGCCACAGCGGGTTCTCGGCATAGTACCTGGAACCGAGCAGTCCTTTTTCCTCTCCCCAGAATGTCATAAAAATGACCGATCGTTTTGGACGCTGCTTGAGCGAGCTGTAAGCATCAGCCAGTGAGACAACGGCAGTGACTCCGGTGGCGTTGTCGTCGGCCCCGTTATTGATCGTATCTCCACCGCGATCACCTTCGAGGCGTCCAATGTGGTCGAGGTGAGCCGAGATGATGATGGCCTCTTTGGCGAGTTCCGGATCATTGCCGCGCAGAACAGCGATTACGTTTCTGACGGGAGTTGCCACGGTTTCTCGTGCGGGGGCTTCAACATGAATCTCGCCGGTGATGTCTGAACTGGAAGCGATCAGGATGACCGGACATGGTGTCAGGAATTGAGCAGGAAAGGTCAACGGCTTTTCTCGCAGGCGACCGGCTGCTTCAGGCAGGATGCTGTCGTCGGCGACTCGCACCAGAATGGCGGCGGCGCCTTTGTTGGCGATTTGGACGACCCTTCGGGACCAGGTAGCGACCAGCATTCCGGCATTGTCAACGGCCTGCGGAGGCAAAGGGAATTCATCGATTACAACGATCTTGCCATCGACTTCATTCAGGACTTTCCCATCCGAGATTTTTGCGGTCACCGCCGTCTTTTTTTCGCCTCCGAAGAGGACTCCTCGACATTCCAAAGGCATTCCATCTCGCGTGATGATCGCCTCCGTTTTGGGCTGGAGATACTGAGTCAATTCAGTGGTCTGATAGTAACTACCGTTCGGCCCAAGGCCTTCCAGCCCGGCTCCTCTGAATCTGGCTGAGACATAAGCAGCCGCGATATCGAGTTCTGTGGACGGCGTGTTACGGCCGGCCATTTCGTCGGAGGCCAGAAACGACACCGTCGAAAGGACTTCAGACTGTTCGATTGTCTGAATGGCTGTTTTTTGATCGTCCGTCAACGGTGCGACAGAGATCTCCTGTGCGAAGCAGGTTTGAGTGATCGCCGCAATCGTGAAACATCGCAGGAAAAATCGAAACATAAGAGATCCAATCGGAATGGGATCAAAAAAAGAAGCCCGGCTTTTTAGAAAAGCCGGGCTTCGAATGCGAGCGTTTCAAAGTTCGATCTTCCGTCTACTTCTTTTCGCCTTTGAGCTTGTCAACGCTGACTTCAACAGGCTTCAGAGCGTTGTCGCCCTTCTTCACGGTGACAGTGTACTTGCGATTGACGTAACCCATGCGTTCGTGCCAAACGCGGAATTCGTGTTCGCCGACGGGCAGGTTTGGAATAGTGAACTTGCCGTCCTTGTCGGTCACAGCGGCATACGGATGATCAACAACCATCCAGTAAGCTGCCATCCATGGGTGGAAGTCGCAGGTGACTTTGATTGGCAAGCTTTCGCCAACCTTGTAATCAACCTTTTCGCCCTTGCCAAGGGCAGTGTTTGGAGCGATTAACACGTTGATTGGCTGATTCTTCAGGGGATAGGTGTGAGTGTTGTGAGCGATCGCGTCACCAGAAATGACCTCGACAGTCTGACCACCCAGCACGACCATGGCGTGAGGAATGAACATACAGCCCTTCTGGTCGAAGACAACGGTCGCTGGGTCGGGCTTCTTGGCGTCGGGATGGACGGCCTTTGGGGCTTTGGCAAGGTATACAAAGACGTTGGCAACGCCCTTCGAGTCCTTGTCGATCAGCAGGTCATCCTTGAATGTGTCGGCGGCAGCACAGACGGCTTTGTCTTTAATGTCCGCACCGGCTTTGTGAAGCAGTTCCGGAGCCGGGATTGCGCCGGTTGCAACAATTTGACCAGAGACATTGCCCCAGTCCTGCGCAACGGCGGATGCGAAGCAGCATGCTGAGAGAGCTGCTGACAATAAAATCTTCTTCATTGTGATATTCCTGAGTTTCAAGGATCCGACACGGAGCAGGCCATCGTGGACCGAAGAGCTACCTCTGATGGAAATAGCTGAGCCGGGCTCTCCACGTCCCGGACACATACCGTGCTGCTCCGAATTTTATGACTGAGTCATCGTGAAGTCGAATGCGTCTTTTCGATTCTTCTTCCCATCACGAAGTACTTCCCAGCGTTGGGAGTTCATGAGACTATCGGTAAAGTGGTATGACGCAAGTACGGAGGCAGCTTCCAGAGAACGTTTTTCCGTGGCAAAAGTGGGGTTTCTTAGAATCCGAGCCAGGATAGCTCAGGAAATGTGCGAATAGTCACGTTGTGTTTCGGCGAAGTCTTCCGTTGGCGGGACTGCTTCAAAATAGGCAGTGTGTCCTGCCTGCCAGCGTTCGGCCTTCGTTGTGGCTGGTGCATAGGTGACCGTGTGGTGAAAGGTATTCCTGATATGACAACCCGCTGTTGCCGACTCATGCAAGTCTTCGTTTTACTGGCTCTTTCCTGGTACCAGTCTTCGACAGCCGACGAGGTGCGTCCAGGTGTGAAACCGCCCGACACAATTCTGAAACAAGTTCGTCCAGCACTCGAACGCGGCCGCGAAGCCCTCGCGGCAAAGGATGCCGAGGCGACTCGAAAAGCCGTTCAGGAGGCGATTGAGATTCTCGGCCAGTGGGCTGGCAATCCGGAAACGGGGACTCGGTACTTTCCACCGATTGATCAATCAACGTTTCCTATCGCCAAGGTTCGAGACCATTGGCTCAAGGAGATCGATCGAGGGAAACGAGGACTCCCGTGGCTGAAGAATCCAAAAGGAGATCCCACAAAAATGCAGGCAGGACTTCGTGAGGCCGCCTGGCCCCTGGACTCGCTGGCTCGAACGGCCATGTTGTTCCCGGAGCATCGCGAGGAGCTAACCGTGATCGTTAGACAAGGGGCCGATTGGCTAGTCAGTCTGCAACATTCTTCGGGCGTGTTTCCCTTTCCCGTTGGGCCCGGACTGAATCCACGCGACAAGGTGGGCCACATCGTCGCTCGAGCGATTAAAGAGCATCCCGACATTGTCGTTGACGGTTGGATCCCAGACGACGCCTCCGATGGTGGGCTTCAGTTTGATAACGGACTTTGCGGACGAGCCATGATCAGTGTCTGGGAATTGACTCGAGATGAAAAGTATCTGGAGGCTGCTCGTAAGTCCGGCGACTGGGCGATGTCTCGGCCCTTGGTATCGAACTGGAACTATAACGCATTCAGTGTGGGATTGCTGGCTCGATTGGCCACTGCAACTGGAGAAGCGAAGTATCTGGACGCCGCCGTTGAAAAAGCATCGATCGGAGTCTTACCCGGCCAAATGGCGTCAGGCCGCTGGTTCGACGCTCACAACGCTTGCGCGGTGTACCACAACATCCTCTTGCGTGAGCTCCTGGAGCTGCTCCATGCGCTGCCCGAGGATCATCCTTTTCGGCCGACCGTATCCGACGCTGTCACTCGAGGACTTAATCAGGCGGCTGCAGAAACACTGGCCAACGGCTACACAGGAACATGGACCGACAATTTTGCTCGTGGCCTGCAATGGATTGGCGAGAATCAGGAATGGCGTTTGGCCCTCAACATCAATCTCAACGCCAGCGGCCAAAACGGCGCTCCATCCATCGGGTTCGCGGCCGTTACTGTGATTGAGGCAGCTCAATAATTGAGGCCATGGGGACATTTTGGGTGAACATACAGCAGCGACCCCTGGTCGTCGGCCATGAAATGCCCTCGCTGGTCGCTACGTGATTGTCGCAATTACACTCCCGGCAGAATTTCTTTCTGATGGAGAGTATGAGATGACCTATTCCAGCATGTTGCGATGGATGATCTGCCTCTGTTGTGTGGCTGTAGTTGTTGAGTCAACGGCCAGTGCTCAGGCTCCACAAAAGATCTGGGATCGCGAGATTGCGGCTCAGCCGTTTGATCGGCAGGCGTTTCATCAGATAGCGATCCCCGACTGGATTCAGGACACGCTGGGCTGCGGTTATACGTTGTCGGTGATGAATACGGCTCAACGAGAATTGGCGGTGAAGCACGGCGTGCGGCTGAGTGAAATGGGGTTCGTTGATCCATTTTACACCTACTACGACAGCCAACTTCTGAAGCGACGCAGCCCCTATGTTCCGCCGGATCGACTTGAAAAGGATATTTCGGAATACAAACGACTGGGCGTCCGCATTCTTGGTGTGTATCCACCTTGCCTTCAGGCGGAAGCCTATGAGTTGCATCCAGACTGGCGACGCATCGCAACAAACACGACCGAGATTCCTCAGACCGACATGGTGAAGTTTCCCCATGGCGGCATGCTGTGTCTGCTCGGGCCGTACGGCGATTTCTTCATTGAGGTACTGGCGGAGATTTTGACAAAGTTTCCAGATGTTGACGCATTCAGTTTCGATGGTCTGCATTACGGTGGCATCTGCTATTGCGAGCATTGCCGCAAGGACTATCGCGACGAAACGGGCTCTGAGATTCCCAATACAGATCTCAATGACATCGAGTTCCGGAAGTACCAGCACTGGGCCGATCGACGGATGGAAGACCTGATCCGAAGAATGCAGACGCGGTTGAAGGGCATCAAGCCGGACGTTGCATTGGTCACGTGGACGACAAACGCCGGACGTTACGGTCACTTTCTCAGTATTCCTCGCAATATGCCGGCGCGGATGAATCTGTTGCTGGATGCACCTGACCAGGAATTCTGGATGGATGAATCCAACCGAGGTACGACGATTGTTCCCGCCTTTGCCAACGCCTACATCTGGGCGTGTACGAATCACCGAGTTGCGTTCAGTGAGCCGTATATCCTGAGTCATGGAAATCCATACGGCAATGACAGCTTTCCACCGACAGAAATTCAGCGTCGGATGCTGCTGGCCGCAACTTACGGAGCTACTCCCAGCATTGCGGTCATTCAGGCCGAGAACCTGCAGCAGGGCCTGTACGACTGCATGGACGAACTGCAGCGGCGCAAAGAATGGTTGATTCGTAAACAACCCGAACCGTGGGCCGCGCTGGTCATGAGCGATAATACGCGCAACTTTTACGGCCGAAGTGCGGGTCAGGTTGAGGAACGTTATCTGGCGAATGTGTTCGGGACTTTTCGAGCCGTTGTTGAAGAACATTTACCAACGACGGTGATTAGTGACTGGAATCTGAATGCCGAAGATCTTGCTCGTTATAAGATTTTGATCCTTCCGAATACGGCATGCCTTGATCAGCAACAGGTCGCGGCCGTGCGTGAGTTCGTTGCCAATGGCGGTGGACTCGTCGCCAGTTTGGACGCATCGCTGTTTGATGAATTCGGAACGCCGCGAGATAACTTTGCATTGTCGGATGTATTCGGCGTCGACTATCGAGGCCTGCTGACAAACGCCGCGGAATCGACGGAAGAACTGGATGTCAATTTTGCAAAATCCATTGGCCCGGATTATTGGGAGAAACGCAAGAACGTCTTTGACTTTCGTCAGGATCCCGATTCGTTTTTGAATCAGGGCAAGATGCAAACCTACGTCCATCGACAACAAGTGACCTTCAAAGGTCCGGCGGTGAAAGTGAAGACCATCTCAGACAGCCAATTGACACCCGGGATCATTCGTTTCAAAGGAACGCCAGACGTTGTCGACCATCCGGCAATTGTCACTCATCAGTTTGGTAAAGGACGAGTCGTCTATTTTGCCGCGGGGCTTGATGCCGCCTATTACCTTTATTCGTATCCGTATCAGCGACTGGCTCTGAAGCATGCGATCATGTGGGCGGCCAATGAGTCGCCTCCGATTCAGGTGAAAGCCCCCATGTGTGTTTATAGTACGTTGATGCGTCAGCAGACAGGACAGGGTTCACGTCTGGTTGTACATCTCTTCAACGACCTGAACACGACAGCTCACCATGCTCTGCCGGTTGACGATGTGCCGTTGCGGGAAGAAACGGTACCGATTCACGAGATCGAAATCGCGATCGATCCGCGGTATCAGGTTTCTAAAGCGGTTCAGCAGCCGGAAGGGCTTGAACTTCAGATCAACAGGAACGATGCCGGTTCGTCAGTGATGGTTCCGAAGTTGGAGATTCATTCGATGGTGGTGCTGGAACTGGCAAAGTAGCCCCATGTAGACATTGAATGCCGGCGTTCGGTATCAGTTCTGCCTGCTAATCTTCAGGTTCGACTGCGCCAGTACCTCAGGGTTGCAGACATTCTGCAACGATCGTCCCGCCAATATGTCCAGAATAGGTTGAGCACATCCGTCGCTCATGCGAATGGCGGCTTCGATCGAGTTGAACGCGTTGTGAGGAGTCAGCAGGAGCCTCGGCGTTTTTCTTAGCCGGTGATCTGCAGGGAGAGGTTCCTGCTGGTACACGTCAATTGCCGCTGCAGCAATTTTCCCGGTGTGAAGTGCTTCCATCAGTGCCGTTTCATCAATGAGTTTGCCACGCGATGTGTTGATCAGCCAGGCATCAGGGTTCATCATGGCCAGGCGACGTGCATTCACCAGATGCACAGTGTCGGGCTGATTCGGCGCGTGAATTGAGACGACTCGACTTCGCCTGAACACGTCATCCAGATCGACAAACTCGACATTCGGAAACAGGCTGGCTCGGGCTGCGTTGCTGTAGTACGGATCATAAGCGATCACTTTCATTCCGAAGCCAATCGCTCGGCGCATAACGGCTTGACCGATCTTGCCGAAGCCAACGAGTCCCAGAATTTTGCCGGCCAATTCAAATCCGCGAAGTTCCGTCCAGCCGCCTTCCTGCATGCACTGCAGGCCTTCGCAAATGCGGCGTATCCCGGAGAGCAACAAGGCAAAGCAATAGTCCGCCACCGCATCAGTCATCGCATCCGGAACGTTAGTAACGACAACTCCTGCATCCGTCGCGGCGGGAAGTGAAACAGAGTCGATTCCTACGCCGCATCGAGCGACAAGCTTCAGATCAGGGCATCGTGCGAACACCGCTGGGTTATAAGGATCTGTTGCTGCGATCACAGCATCCATGTTCTGCAACTGCTGGATGAGACTCGCTTCGGTGAGGGGGCCCCATCGATCTGAAATCGTGATTTTGCAACCCGCCACTTCCAGAGATTTCCACGCATCAATGCCGCTGTCATGGAACGCGCGGGCAGTGACAAGTACATTCCAGGATTTGGCCATCGTATTAAGTAATCCATCACAAAATTCTGGCAGAACATGAAGAGTTGAGTGCCACAATCTTACTTTACGATCATCCAACGGAGAACCCACAACTTCAGTGGCACGGAGTTTCAGAGTCGTTGCAGGGCTATTGTGGAGCTTGCTCGGTTCAAGTAGATTGAGCGTTACGACAAACAGAAGGGGTTGTATCGCCCTTGATCCAAAGGCCTTTCAAGTTGACTGCAGATGAAACGACGAGACCTTGTCGCTCTTTGCGGCCTGACGATAGCCGGACTTCCTTCAGCCCGTTCGACTGGAGCGGGCGAGCCAGAGAAAGAGGCAAAACGACTGGACCGAACGCTTGTAATTGGAGCAGGGATTTCGGGCCTCGCGGCGGCTCAGAAATTGACGGCGGCGGGGCATAATGTCGTCGTGCTGGAAGGGCGCGACCGAATCGGCGGACGCATCTGGACGAGTACTCGCTGGCCCGAGTTGCCGCTGGATCTTGGTGCCTCGTGGATTCACGGCGTCAAAGGTAACCCGCTCACCAGCCTCGCGGACAGTATTCAGGCCAAACGCATCGCCACCAGTTACGACAGTGCCATCGTCTACGATGTGACTGGTGATCCGCTTGATGACGAGGCCGAAGAAAGTCTGGAAGAGATTCGCGAACAGCTCTTTGATCGCATCGAGAAGGCTCAGGACAAGGACAAAGATGTCTCCGTCCTCAGCGTGGCAGAAAAGTTACTGGCAGATCTTGATGATGACGATCCGAACACGCAGCGTTACTTCAATTTTGTGCTCAGCGGTAACATCGAACAGGAATATGCGGGTAGCGCCGAAGAGCTGTCCGCGCATTGGTATGACAGTGCGAAGCATTATCCTGGGAAAGACGCTCTCTTTCCGAGTGGCTTTCATGTGATCACTCAGCATCTGTCGCAGGGGCTGCGAATCGAAACAGGCGAAGAGGTTCTGCAGATCCACTGGCAGGAAACTCCGCTCCGTGTAGTCACGAAGACGCGCGAGTTCATCGCCGATCGAGTCCTCGTCACGTTGTCGCTTGGTGTGTTGAAAGCCGGCAATATTCGTTTTGTGCCTGCACTGCCTAAAAAGAAGCAGGACGCGATCGCAACTCTTGGCATGGGAGTCTTAAACAAGTGCTATCTTCGATTCCCCAAAGTCTTCTGGCCGAACGATGTCGACTGGTTGGAGTACATCGCAGAGGAACACGGTGAGTGGACGGAGTGGGTGAGTTTTGTGCGCACCACAGGCCAGCCGGTTCTGCTGGGTTTCAACGCGGGAACTCGTGGGCGTGAGATCGAAGCGCTGACCGACTATCAGATCGTCGAAAGTGCGATGCAAACGCTGCGAATTCTGTACGGAGACGAAATCCCCGAACCAACCGATTTTCAGATCACTCGATGGGCGTCTGACCCGTTCGCTCGTGGTTCGTATTCGTTTTGTTCCGTTGGCTCAACCCCTGAAATGCGCCGCGAGCTGGCTCGCCCGCTTGACGAAAAACTCTTCTTCGCTGGCGAAGCCACAAGTGTCGACTACTACGGCACCGCCGACGGCGCCTACCAGTCCGGCCTCCGTGCCGCCGATGAGATTCTTCAGAGCCTGAGGCGCTAGCCGAGTTTTCAGGTCTAAAAACGTAGGTTGGACATTCTTGTCCGACAACCCATCTTGATATTACGCAAGAGCGATCAGGTGAGAAGAATGAGTACATCCGAGAGTCCTTATTCCATCCCTGCGGCTCCGCAGCGAATAGACATGGTGTCGGTGTATCAGGAGAGCTTCTTTGCTCTGATTTGGCCGTCGGTAGCGTTTTCGATTCTCATGCTCGGATTGATCCTTTTTGTGGAGCTGGCTTTGCCTCAGGCGGCCGAACGGTGGCGAGCCGCCATCGACAATACGGAATGGGCGATTCTCGTCACCGGATTGGTATCGCCTATGGGATCATACTTTCTGACTGCACGTCGTCTTCTGCGAAGTGATGGGAAGCGGAGATCCATTCGACGCAGCCTGGTGATTGCAGTGGTCGTTGCAATCTATTGGATTCTTACACTGTTTGGCTCAACAGCTATGGCCGAAGTTGCTGCAAGCATGGTGGACGAGATCGATGACCTAACTTTCATAGCGATAAGTGCAATCACGATAGCACCCCTTTACCCGCTCCTGTTGTGCGTTGCATTCAAGCTTTGCTGGAGAGAAGTTAGCCTCCGGAAGTTCTTCTGCGTGTCCCTCGGAACGGCCATTCTGTTTTTGCTGGCGAGCAGTTTGTCTTTATTGGTCGAACTTCCAGAGCGTTATGTATTGACCGTTTCTCACTCAACGATTGCACTAATGGCTCATTGCAATTGTTTTGCCTGGTGGTTCGCGACGCCCAAGCTGCTGCCCGAGAAGTTGCAAGTGGGGTGAAACGCTGGCGACGAATCAGGCTGAGCCTGCTCGAGTTGACCAATAAGACGGGGCCAGAGTGCAAAGACTCGACCCCCAGCGGTCTGCGATGAGTGATTCTCCCGTGCGTTCCGTGTATTCAGCGGTACTTCAAGTGCGATTGTGCGACGAGAGGATTCTCGATCACTCAACCGCACGTTTAGGCAAGGGCCTTGTTTTTCACAGCCCGTGTTTCGGCAGTCTGAGATGTTCACTCTCGCTGTCGTTGGTTACTCTGTTCGCGAATCAGAAAAGTAACGTAGGTTTTTTCAACCGACCCATTGGCGTCGGCGTTGAAGTCGAAATCGACACCTATTCGTTCTACGATCTCGCCGCCGGCTTCAAGTGCCACCATGATCTTCGCGCGAGGAATCGTAACGCCATGAGGCAATGGGTGAGTTTCCTTCGCCTCGGACGTGTTTTTGAACATCCGGCTGACGTAGGGAACACGGCTCAGGATCGGTGTTCCTCGCACGACCCTCGCGCGGGTCACAAGTGATGCGTCCTTGAGCACGATGTTGTCAGCGTCAATGGCATCAACAGTTCCGACGTACTCAGTCGTGTTTACGTTGCCGCCGTCTTTCATTTCTGCAAGCGTGGAAGCGGATGTGACGAGCCGCACTTGTTGACCAGCTTGCAGATCCTTGAGTTCAATCTGCAAACCTGATGGATCAATGACGTGGAAACCGCTTCCGATCCTGTGAAGCGTCGCCATATCGCGGTGCACTGCTTTATCTGGAGAGCTGCTTGACATCGTTCCCGTTGACGTCAGGCCAGCGCAACCCGAGATCACGAGGAGCGGGATCGAAATGAATGCGAGTCGTGGATTCATTGTGTGTTGCCCGACGTGAATCTGTTCGAGCCTTCGCTGAAAAGCGAAGTCTTCTGGCTGTTTGATATCAAACTCCCGACTGCGGTCGCACGTGGAAATACTTACGAACTCCGACATTAGTCTCGCGGACTGTGCCGCGCGGGGAGCTTCGGCAGAATCTGCTCGGTCAGGCCGTTGTCACTCATCGGCATACTGATTTGGTGAGGCATGTCAGGCGAGTTCAGTGGGCTGAATCCCGTCGGCGGAGCGACGGGCGTACGGTACGGGCGCGCGACATGCGCTCAGGTCGCGAAGTCCCGCCCGGCAGGCGTGACCTACTGAAGTGCTAACGCAACTCTGGTGTCGCGTAGATCTGTTTTCCGCCGACCCGGATGTCAACATCCACGAGATACGGAGTGATCCCTTCGAAGTCCGGTTCGATGCCGAGGCCGGGAGCGTCGGGGACATGCAGCAGACCGGCCTTGTCTGGAACGATGTGATTCTTTGTCATCGCTCGGGCCAGTGATTTGAGTTCTGTGGGGAATTCGCAAATCGTGTGCGACTCAAGCCCTGCAAACGGTTGCAGAGAAGCAGACAGCGCGAGGTTTGATGTGAAAGTGTGATTGACGTAGGTCACGCCTTTCGCGACAGCGTAGTCGGCCACGTCTTTGCTGATCGTGATGCCACCGATGCGGCCGGCGTCGATCTGCACATATTTCAAGCCAGCATAATCGACCATGTGTTTGGCCATGTGGAAGTTGTGACAGCCTTCTCCGCCCGCCATTCCGACCGAGCCGCTTTCCTGTGACAATGCGTGATACTCAGACAACGCACCTGAGACGAATGGTTCTTCCAGCCATGTGGCGTTGACTTCTTTCAGCATCTTCAGACGAGCTCGTGCAGCATCCAGATCCGTGTTCCAGACTGTTCCCGCATCGACAAGAAGAATGCCGTCTTTTCCCAACCCTTCGCGGGCTGCGGCGAGCTGATCGCAGTCGGCTTCAACGGTTGATAATCCGAATGGCCCCCAGCCAAACTTGGCCGCTCGAAATCCCTGCGCGGAGATAGATTTCGCTTTATTGAGTGTCTCGGCGGCATTATTGCCGAACAGCACTGATGCATACGGCGTTTTGGGAAAACGAGACTTGTAGCCGAGCAGTTTCCAGACTGGTTCATTCAGTCGACGGCCAAGCAGATCCCACAGCGCGATGTCGATCCCAGAAAGCGTATGGTCTGCCTGCAGCAGGTCGAGGCTATTGGCACGAACGAGGTTTCCGATTCGACGAATATCGTTGACGTCATTGATTTCCTGGCCGACGACGGAAGCAATCACTGGCTTGCAGGCGCTATGTGACATCGGACAAATCAAGCTGGCGATCGAAACCAGCGGAGCGGCTTCACATTCGCCCCAGCCGACATATTCGCCAGCCGCGATGCGAACCAGCAAGGCATCCTGGCTTCCATCGCCGATGTCCAAAACCTGAGGCATGGAGAGATAGTAGAAATCGACGGAATCAATCTTCATAGTTTTCGAGTTCTTACGGAGACGTGGCGGTCAGAAAGCGAAGTAAAACGGGCAACACGAGACAAATCCTGATCAGCAATTTGAACAATTCGAGAATCCGGGTGCCCTGTATCGCGAATGATAGTCGATCAACTCACAGCGTCGAACTCCAGCGATCATTGAACAAGGCCGGGAAGCCAGAGACCGTTGCTCCGCGCATGATGGCCAGCCATCAAGGGTGTGAAGACAAACCAATTGGTAAAGCGATCTCGTGCGACATTCTCTTTGTTTGCCGGGTATGTGCTCAACTGCCAGACTTTGCTTCTGACGAAGACGACGATACCATGAGCGGTGGTTTCGAGTGGGAGAGAGCAGCGTTCTAAGACCATCTTGCTGCGGCGTTACGCCGTGGTTGATTATTCTTCCCAACTCGTCCCCAGAGTCGTTGTTCGTTTGGCCAGCTCACCTAGTGGGCTGAGCGACCAGGACAAGCGCAAGGCTTTCGCTCAGCCCACTAGGTGAGCTGGCCTTGGTGAACGCCTCTGGTCCGCAGATCGAAGTTAGACGTTGCCTCTCCTGCATTTTTCCGCTCACTGCTTATTGCAGAAATTGTCGTCATGTTTGTTCGACTGCTGCGATTCCTGATTCGACTGGCGTTGCCCACTCCGCAACCCCCGCGCGATACGCCATCGTCGCTGGCCGGAAGAGATTTGTCCGGACGACCGGGTTCTGCAACACGAGCTGTTCCCTCTGCCGGCAATACTCAGGTCGGCTCGTTTGGTCCTGCTGCACCAAAGGGCAAGTCTCTTTCCGGGCTCAATACGGACAAGTTCGCGCCGATGTCGGTCGCTGACGCTTTGTCTGCGACGGGTGCGGCCGACTGGCGATCTGCGAATTTTGATTCTCGTTCTGTCATTCCAGCGGCCGATCTGCCGCGAATCCAGGTCATTGATCGCACGATGGTGGGAATGGGGCTGATTTCTGAACAGGAGTTGGCTGAGATTCACGATATCGGGCGTGAGATGGCTCAGTTCCAGAACAACGCGGCTTTTATTCATCAGGCTGGTGAACGAGCCGTCGCGATCAGTCGCGAAGAACGACAGAGACTGAAAGAGCAAAGGAAAGCTGACGCGGAACAGAGACGAGTCTTGCGGCGCCAGCAAGTGGCTCACCGCCGAGCGACCGACATTGTGTTTCTGGGCCGAGGTGTCTCACGAGGGCTGGCCGATCGTCGTTCGAATATCGAAAAGCTGCAGGCCGCGGGGTTTCCTCTGTTGTCGAGTCCCGCTGATCTGGCCAACGCGATGGGGCTGACAGTTTCCAAACTCCGGTGGCTGGCGTTTCACAGCGATGCTCCGACAAGAGTGCATTATGTCTCATTCAACATCCCGAAGAAGAGCGGAGGGATTCGACGACTTTCCGCTCCGCATCAGCAACTGGCGGCCGCTCAACACTGGATACTGACCAACATTCTGAACCTGATCCCTGTTCATCAGAATGCCCATGGCTTTGTGGCTCAACGTTCAGTGGTGACGAATGCCGCTCCGCATGCTGGTTCATCAGTGGTGATCAATGCAGACTTGAAGGATTTCTTTCCCAGCATCACGCTGGCTCGCGTTGACGGATTGTTTCGGCGGATTGGTTATTCACCCGCGATCGCGACGATTCTGGCCCTGTTGTGTACGGAGTGTCCTCGGGACGCAGTTTCTTTCTGTGGCACAACGTATCACGCAGCGATTGGACCCCGAGCACTTCCGCAGGGAGCTTGTACAAGTCCGGCTATTTCCAATCTGATCGCGCATAAGCTGGATCGTCGTATGTCGGCGATGGCCGATAAACTGGGATGGCGATATACACGGTATGCGGACGATTTAACGTGGTCGATTGAGGCCGAGCCTTCGCCGTCAGTCGGTTACGTGTTGGCACGAATTCGTCACATTGTTGATGACGAAGGCTTCAGCCTGAATCATGAGAAGACTCGTGTCCAGCGCCGTAGTCAGCAGCAGTCGGTGACCGGGGTTGTGGTCAATGATCGCCTGAGTGTTTCGCGGGGCACGATTCGAGAGATCCGGGCGATTCTGCATAATGCAAAGCGTACGGGCCTCGCGGCTCAGAATCGAGACCAGCACCCGCACTTCGAAAGCTGGCTGGCTGGGATGGTTGGCTGGATTGAGATGGTGAATCCTCAGCAGGGCGGAAAGCTACGAACTCAGTTGGTTTCGCTGCTGCGAAAGTAATTGATCGATCCATTGATGCACCACTTCAGCATTTCAGATTTCGCAACCATGAATGAGACTTCTGACTCCCAGCATCGATTTATTCTTCCGGAAGGCTGCCAGGTCGTTGTGCTGCGAGAAGTCACGGGGCAGGGGACTCGCGTTGTTCACCCGCGAGGTGCCGTTGCGATTGTGATCAAGTCGCCGGAAGATCGAAGCCATTCGTATCGAGTCCGATTTCCGGATGGCATGGAAGAGCCGGTTCGCGCCGATGATCTCATCGCACTGGCCCATTACAAGAACGCGATTCTGAAGGGCAACGCATCGGGAACCGAAGGAACAGACAGCGACTCACGCAGGCTGCTCGAAAGTAATCCTTTATTCTCCCGAGTAATCCTGCGTTGTGTGATCGGCTCGCGAGCTTATGGCCTGGACGATGATGCATCGGACACGGATTATCGAGGCGTCTTTCTGCCCACAGCCGAGATGCATTGGTCACTGTACGGTGTGCCGGAAGTGATCGAGTGTTATGACACTCAGGAACACTATTGGGAGTTGCAGCGTTTTTTGGTGCTGGCTCTGAAGTCGAATCCCAATGTGCTGGAATGTCTTTACACACCGTTGATTGAGAAGACGACCCCGATTGGTGACGAGTTGCTGGGGATGAAAGACGCGTTCCTGTCACGGCTCGTGTATCAGACTTACAACGGCTATGTGATGTCGCAGTTCAAGAAGATGCAGGCCGACATTCGCAATCAGGGACAAGTCAAACCCAAGCATGTGATGCATCTGATTCGATTGCTGCTGGCCGGGATCCAGATTCTTCGAGAAGGGTTCGTCCCGATCCGCGTCTCCGCTTTTCGAGAGGAGTTGTTGGCCATTCGTTGCGGCGAGATGCCTTGGGAAGAGTCAGAGGCCTGGCGGTTGCAGCTGCACAAAGAGTTCGATCAGGCACTCAAAGAAACGAGTTTACCTGAGCGTCCAAATTACGAACGCGTAAACGACTTTCTGGTTCGAGCCCGCCGTTCGACCGTAGAGATCTGAGGAGAGACCTCGAAAACAGGCCGTTTTCGCCGGAAAAATCTGCGTCTTGCGGCGATTGCCGTTTTCCCGGTAAAAAGCGGCGTGAGAACGTTCAGAAAAGGGGTCAGACACCAATAGCCAAATGGCCCGCAGGGTGCTTCGCACTATTGGTGTCTGACCCCTTTTCTGAGCCCTTTGCGTTCCTTATTCCTTTCCCGCGAGAGCATGGATGCTTGGCTGGGTTCGAAAACGATTCTGTGCTGATCTTGCGATCGATCTGGGGACAACGTCCACTCAGATTGGTCTGCCGGGAGACGGAATCCGTATTGATGAACCTTCGGTCGTTGCTGTTCCGCGAGGCACAAACAGAGTTGTGGGGCGTGGTGCTGCGGTCGGCAAACTGGCGTACCAGATGTTGGGGAGAACGCCGGAAGGAATTACGGCCGTTCGTCCTCTAAAGCACGGCGTCATCAGCGATTTTGAGCTTTGTGAAACGATGCTGCGGTATTTCATTCGCAAGGCCTGTGGGCAGTCGATGGGATTGCGGCCACGAGTGATCATTGCCGTTCCGGGTTGCATCACACCGGTTGAACGGCGAGCCGTCTTCAACAGTGCGGAACGCGCCGGAGCTGGGCGGGTCTGGTTGATTGATGAGTCGAAAGCGGCTGGCATTGGTGTCGGACTGCCGGTTTCCGAACCGTTGGCCAGCATGATTTGCGACATCGGCGGAGGCACAACTGAAGTCGCCGTTTTGAGTCTTGCTGATATCGTCGCATCTCAATCAATTCGTACCGCCGGCGAAACAATGGATGAGGCCATCGTCAAATATTTGCGACGGCGATACTCATTGCGAATCGGTGAACAAACAGCCGAGCAACTCAAGATTGTCATCGGCAGTGCTGCTCCTTTGGATCATGAATTGACTCACGAGGTCAGCGGGCTGGATACCGCCAGTGGTATTCCTCGCAAGGCTCTGGTCACCAGTGAAGAAGTGCGTGAAGCGTTGTACGAACCTCTGGAAGAGATTGTGGACTGTATTCGCCGCACGATTGAAAAATGTCAGCCTGAGCTGATTGCGGATCTGGCAGATACCGGGCTTATTCTGGCTGGTGGTGGTTCTTTGCTGCGTGGGATCGATCGGTATCTGTCGCAGCATCTGGGAATTCCCGTGAGAGTCGCCGATTCGCCACGAACGGCCGTGACGCGCGGAGCCATGATTTGTCTCGACCATCTGGATCGATGGAAGACTGGGCTTGATGACGGAATGCGGCAGATCTAGTTCGGACGACACATCATGCGAGCAGATCAGATACGGCAGAGAATGTGGCTGGGGGCGACCGGGATGTTTTTCCTGTCGCTTGTGGTTGCCGTGGCTGATCGGACAGGATTGCTGAATCCATTTCGGCCCATGATTCACGACGCGCTGAGTCCCGGGCGATTGATTGTCGTGGCTATGACGGCTCGCGAGAAAATGAGCCCGCAGGCTGACGTCTCCAGCGGTCAATCTTTGCACGACGAACAGCTCAAGAAAAACGAGCTGCTGCTGCGGCAACTGATGATCGAGAATGCTCGACTGCGGCGAGATCTGAAGCGAGAGAAGACGGCTTCATCGCTCGTTCAGATGATCGAGCCGTTGTCGTCGCTGGCTCAGTTTCGATTGGTTGAAGCGTCGGTCGTCAGTACCGGAGGAATGCCAAATTCGCTGCGAGAACTGATCGTCGATGCCGGGAAGTCAGCGGGCATTACTCGGTCTGAACTTGTGATTTCAGGGAATGGCATCGTGGTCGATGCGGGTACAGATCATTCCGTAAACTCGGGAGATCGAGTCCTCACGGGAGCCGTGGTCGTTGGTCGAATCGACAAAGCCGCGCGGTGGGTCAGCCTGGTTCAGCCGGTGAATGCGGAAGGATTCAAAGCGCAGGTCACGCTGTTGCGAAGAACTCCGGACGGTCTGCACTTTGGAGTGACGGGAACTCTGGAAGGAACCGGCGAAGAGGAATGCCGTGTCACCGGGATTCCGCATACAGAAGCTGTGGCGGTTGGCGACGAGGTGATTTCGGCTGATGTCAACGGAGTCAAAGGTCCTCAGCTTTATTTTGGACGTGTGACTCGCGCGGAGTTCCTGGCCGGCGGACAGTGGGATATTCGCGTTCAGCCAGCGGCGTCTTTGAGTGATCTGGAGTCGGTCGGCATTTTGCGACTGGGCCTGGAACGAGCGCTCGCAGAAAAGGACCAGAAGCCTGCGTCTGAGAGGAGACGAACGCCATGAAAGGATTGTTTCTTTGCGGATGCGTGATGTGGGTCACATTGGCTGTAGAACTTGCCAATCCGAGCCTTCTACCGCACGGTTCGTTGTTGCTGCCTGTCATCTGTGGTTGCCTGTTTTGGCTACGTTCGACAACAGGATTGATGTTGTCCGGAACGATGTTGTTGCTCGACTGGATTGCTCGTCCTTCGTTTCTGCCATTGTGTCCAATGCTGGTGCCGCTGCTGGCCGTGGTCTGTCTTGCACCATCGACGCGGTCCGATGAATACTCAACCGGACGAAGTTGGTTTCGGGTCCCCGCTCCACTTCAACTGCCACTGTTGACTCTGGCGGCTGTGATCCTTCAGTCGCTGGGTTCTTTGTCGACGGAGCAATTGCTGAGTCTGCCGGCTCAGGCCCCAATGGTGCTCGAGAACCTCAAACTGGTTCTGGTGATTGCGCTGCCTGTCAGTGCTGTGATATCACTTTTAATACGCATGGCTGATGAATTTGGCATCCGGCGCGTGTTCTCACAGGGTTAATAACAGGAACCATGTACAACACGCCCCACCATCCTGTCTTTTCCCCAGGCAACGAGCACGACGAATTCATTGCGCCGGGGAGCAGGTTGCGTCTGTGGCTGTTGGGAAGCGTGTTTTCACTGGCGGCAATGATTGTGATTGGGCGAGTCGCCTGGGTTCAGACTCAGTTGCCCGACGATTATCTTGATTCTTTGGGTGTCACGACGGTTGAAGAAGAAGCCATCCCCGCGCGGGATGGGCGGATCCTTGCCGATGCGCTGGTGCTTGCGGCTGATGTGGAACAGTACTCGGTCCAGATCCACTATCGCTGGCTGCAGGCCGAAGCGGATCAGAACTGGGTGAAGCAGCAGATTCGTCAGGTGCTGAGTCGCGAAGAGCGAAAGAACGCTGATCTTGTCGCGAAGGCTGAACTGGACATTCAGGAATCGCAGGAAGCCATGTTCGCGGCTGTTTCTGAAGTCACCGGAATGTCGCAGGAGGATCTTCGTCAGCGTTGTGGAAAAATCGAGCTGCGGGTTCGAAAGATCAGCGACGCGGTTAATCAGAGGACCAGCGGTGTAGATTTCGATGCGGAAGCAGACGAAGAGCTGGACGAAGTTGATTCGCCTGGCTTGCTCATGCGTTGGGCGTCTACGATTCGCGATGCTCTGACAACGCCGCCACAACGAGAAGAGGCCGACCGAATCGTTGTTCGCGAGGAGGAGACCTGGCACAGCGTGCTGGAGAATGTCAGTGCCGAGGTGGCCGCAAAGATCAATGAATACCCCGAGCAGTTTCCGGGCGTTCGAGTTGTCGCAGTGACACAAAGAACTTATCCGCAAAATCAACTGGCTGCCCATGTTGTCGGCGCACGCACCAAAGTCACCGAGAAAGATCTTGCCGCTGACGAGGGTGCTGATAACGCTCTGTCAGATCAGGGGCAATCAAATCTGACGCGAACCGGTCGGTTTGGTGTCGAGAAGTCCTACGACCATCGAATTGCAGGGATTTCAGGCCTTCGCAGAATTGTGCGTGATCGACGACAACGTATCGTCTCCTCCGAAATCGTGCGACGACCAGTGAGCGGACGCGATGTCGTCCTGACTCTGGATACAGAGGTGCAGAAAGTCGCGGAACAGTTGCTGGCGGAGTCGCTTGGTGATGCCGAAAAAGAACTACTGTTGCCTCCGCCTGACGTCACGAACGAGTCAGAAGAGTCGTCCGAAGATCAACTCGCCCCACCAGAACCGGAGCATATTCCGACGGGTGGTTGTGTTGTCGTGATGGAAGTCGATTCAGGGCGAATTGTGGCGGCCGCGAGTGCTCCGACTTTTGATCTCTCCATGTTCACAGAGGGCACGGCATCTCAATGGGAAATGGTCAACAGCGATGCGCGACGACCGTTTGTTTCACGATTCACGGGGATGGCATTGCCGCCTGGTTCTACATTCAAGATTGTGACTGCGATCGCTGGTCTTCAGACCGACGTACTCTCGCCGGACATGCTGTTTGACTGTCAGGGTTATCTGGAAAACCCTGACGAACATCGATGTCTCATCTATCGGCTCCATGGTCGCGGGCATGGCGACGTCAATCTTCGGACGGCGATGGCCCAGTCCTGTAACGTGTACTTCTTTGATGCGGCTCGTCGCATGGGGATTCAGCCTCTTGAGGAATGGACGCGGAGACTTCAGTTCGGCAAAGCATCAGGCATCGATTTGCCATTCGAAAAGAGCGGAACTATTCCGACAGCTCGGCGACGATCGAGTGAAAGTGAAATGACGGCTGCAGCTCAGGCGGCTGCTCAGCGACGTTTCGAACGTGAAGCACTTGGTCTTTCGATAGGTCAGTCGAGACTCACGGTCACGCCGCTTCAGATGGTTCGGCTGTTGGCTGTGGTCGCAAACGGCGGATGGCTGGTCACTCCCCATGTTGCCAGTGATGAAGGTGTTGCCCGGCAAGTCAGTGAACTTGATGAATCGCCGTTTCGGGTCAGCCGTCAGCGAATCCCGGGGCTGACGGACCAGATTCTGAACTCTGTGCGAGAAGGACTGGAGGCTGTGGTTGAGGAGCCGATAGGTACCGGGTTCAAGACAGTCAGGTTGTCGGGGATCAAAATCGCGGGGAAAACGGGTACCGCAGAAACTTCGCCCGGAAAGCCGGATCATGCCTGGTTTGCGGGATACGCTCCGGCCGACAAGCCTCGGTACGCGTTTGTTGTGGTTCTCGAGCACGGCGGTTCGGGCGGCAAGGCCGCTGGACCGGTCGCTCGTGAATTAGTCCGTTGTTTGTCTCAACAGGGCTTGCTGCAGAACACGGAGCTGACGAGCATAGAGCCGCGTTGATCCTTGCAAACGCAGGTCCGGACTTAACGAGCCGTCTGCGAGCGGTACGGCGCTAGCCGCCGGTGTTTTCCAGCGTTTGTGACAACACTCACCGGTGGCTATCGCCATTCCGCTCACGAAGTCTTACGCTGCTCGACGGGATATCTGGGATTCCCAGGCAACGGAGCTGATGCGGTTGAGACGGTGCTGGAGAACGTGCTCGCAGAGTTCTCCTAACGAAATCCCGAGAGCCTGAGCCGACATCGGGACCAGGCTATGAGATGTCATGCCAGGGATCGTGTTGATCTCCAGAATCCAACAGCGTCCCGATGCATCGACTCGAAGATCGGTCCGGCTGATTGCAGTGACGCCACAGACTCGACAAGCTCGAAGGACGCTTTCATTCAGGCTGTCGGGTAGTCCAAGTGGTGAAACTCGATACTGAGTCTGCTCATCGTGATACTTCGCCTGATAGTCGTACCAGGATCCGGACGGAACGATTTCGATGGCCGGGAATGCGACCCCGTTGATGACCGGAACGGTGATTTCGCGGCCGACGATAAACTGCTCGATCAGGAAACGAGGGCACCAGCGAGTGGCTTCACGCACGGCCTCGTCCAACTGGTTTTCCTGCTGAACGATACTGACACCGACGCTGGATCCCTGTTCGGATGGTTTGACGACTAATGGGTAGCCGACGCATCGAGCAGCCTCGTGAATCAGTGCTGGTGAAGAGATCCGATTCAGGGCGACACCCGGCGGAACCAACAGCCCGGCAGCCTGCAGCGTTGTGCGAGTTGCAATCTTATTGAACGTCAGACGCGAGGCTTCGGCACTGCTGCCGAGCCATGGAATTCCAAGCTGATCAAGTTGCGTCTGCAGAACACCATCTTCTGCTCCGGTCCCATGCAGCATCGGAAGAATGATATCTGTGTCGGCAGGGATCGAGGAAAGTTGGGACTTCGCTGGATCCAGCAATTGAACCTGGTGGCCTCGCTGCTGAAGAGCATCGGCCACATTACGACCGCTCTCAAGGCTGACCTCTCGCTCGGCTGAATCTCCGCCAGCGAGCACAACGATACGAAGGCGATCGGCTAAGGTCTCCGCCTGAGACATGATTTCTTCCTTGAAGAGAGACTAGCCTGTCAGCCGGATCGCGTCAGCGTCCGGTGGGGGGAATTAACCGGACGCGAAGCCGTACCGGCTAATTCTGTCACACAACATCACCTGTCGTGTCACTACCAAACCTTAATTTCCAGTTCCAGATCCACAGCGTACTTTTCAGCGACTGATTTTCGAATGCGGCTAATGAGTTGTTCGATATCGTGACTGGTGGCACCGGCTTCCGTCACAATAAAATTCGCGTGTCGATCACTGATACGAGCTTTCCCGACCGACATGCCTTTCAGGCCGCACTGTTCGATCAGCGCGCCGGCGCTGAGTCCGCGAGGGTTACGGAAGATGCAACCGGCCGATTGATCGGCGAGCGGTTGCGTGGATCGTTTCATGATCCAGTTCTTTCGAATACGTCGATTCAGTTCTTCGGTGTCATCTTTTGTCAGGCTCAGGGTTACGGACAGCACCAGCAGATCCTGGAAGCTGCTGCAGCGATACGAGAAGGAAAGTTCGTCGCCTTTGCGAATTGCGATTTCGCCGTCCTGTGTCAAAACTTTCACGCTGGAAGCCAGCTGCCCGATGTCTCCCGCGCGACCGCCGCTGTTGCCGACGATGGCTCCGGCTATGGTGCCAGGGATCCCAACAAGATGCTCGACGCCTCCGAGGCCGGATCGAACAGCTTCTGTGATCATGTGTGACAGCAGGGTGCCGCCTCCGGCAATCACCTGAGTTCCCTCAACGCGGACTTCGCTGAGCAGTGGTTCGATCACTCGAATCACGGCTCCGCGGACCCCTTCATCACGGACGAGCAGGTTGGAACCGGCTCCGAGGATATGAATCGGAATCTTCTGCTCACGGCAGGTTTGCACCACCGACAGCAGTTCTTCCTCCGTACGCGGAGTCAAAAAGTACTGCGCAGGGCCACCCAGACGCAGCCATGTATGGCGCGAAAGCGGCTCTTCAAGCTGCAGAATCTCGGAGAAGTCTTCGATGGATTTCGTCATGAATTTGATTTGTCCTGCCTGCGCCCATTGTGATAACCACATCACCGGGTCGAGCCGCATGGTCTAATCTTCCCGGCACCTGGTCAAGATTCGCCATCAGGAATGCTCGGCCTCCCGCTTCAGAGATCCGTCGGACCAGCCGACCGGAGATCCGACAACACTCCGCGGAACTGGCGTTTTCCCGAGCTGGCAGCACAGGTAACACCAGGCATTCGTCGAATAAAGTCAGAGCCTGAGTGAATTCTGAGAACAATCGTTCGGTTCTGGAGACCTGATGGGGTTCAAAGATTGCGATCAGCCGCCGTCCAGGGAAACAACTTCTGGCAGTCCGAAGAGTCGCCGAAATCGCTGACGGATGGTGGGCATAGTCATCAACGAGATCAACTCCGCGCCATGTTCCTCGATATTCGAAGCGTCTGCGAATGCCGGAAAATGATCCGAGATGGCGGGAAATCTCGTCTGGCGGCAGACCTTCCGCCATCGCGGCCACAAAGGCGGCAGTGGCGTTCTCGACATTATGCAGCCCGGGAACTCGCAGTCGGACTTCTGCGATGGATTTGCCGCATTGGAAGATTTCAAAAACATGAGCCGGGAATGGAGCCCCGAGTTTTGTGGCAGTGGTTTCGGAAGACTCCATCGCCAGGTTTCGGATCATCCAGTCTGATGCCGTGTTTCTTCCAAAACTGAAGACGCTACAGCCGGCTTTACGAGCTACGTCGAGTGAACGCGAATTATCGGAGTTTACGATCAGTGTTCCGTCAGTCGGGATTCGTTCAATGAAGGACTGGAACGCGGAGTTCGCCACCTGATCGACGTCGAAACAATCGAAGTGGTCGGGTTCGATACCAGTCAACAGTGCCGTCTGAGGATTCAGCTGCAGGAATGAATGCCGATATTCGCAACTTTCGATGACCGAAGTCTGTCCGGCGCCGAACGTACCGGAACGATGGGTATCGAGGAATTCTCCGCCAATGTATCCGGCGGGTTTTAGCCCCGCTTGTTGGAGAATCCACCAGATCATTCCGGTTGTCGTTGTTTTCCCATGAGTTCCAGCCACGCAAATTTGCCGGCTGTTCTTCAAGAACTCACCCATAGCCACGGGCAGCGGAGAGACCTTTACATCCAGAGCCCGCGACTGGATTAAAAGAGGAGAATTTGAGGGAACTGCCAGAGAATGAACAATCGCCGTGCAGCCATATTTGTCTGCGTTCAGCTCAGTCGGCCATGGGATCAGGGAGCAGTGTGGATTTCTGAGTGACTGCAGCCTTGAGAGGCCATCGCGGTCTGTGTCTGTGCCAATGACCGTGTGTCCGGCATCCAACAGCATTTCCGCGAATGCACGCATCCCTGCCCCGCAGATTCCAAGCAGCAGCCAGACGGATTTCTTTTCGCAGGGGCGATGTCCAGCCGGAGCGTTTTCGAGGGCGGAAATGTTGAGAGACTGCATGGTTGTTCGCCATCCTTGGCGTGATGCGTACGGCACAGTTCAAAGCTCAGTGAACCGACAAAGCACATACTGTACAGGATTTCCGGCCGAAATTGCCAGAGAAGTCATTTCCGCCGAGGATTGACTCGAAACTGCTGTCAGTGGATGGAAAACAATCCGACATGGCGCGGAGGTTGTCGGCAAGCTCTATGGAAAGATCTGACTGCGGAATACAGTGGATTAAGCATGATGCGATGTTCTATCTTAAGCCAGATCTCACTTTGGTGACATCTCGCATCGTGTCACGATTTTCGTCAACAACTCAAATAAGTATCCACCGAAACATCAACAACTTGTGAGGTGTCTCAGCGACATGGATGTTTCCCTATGTTGATCCCAGAAGTTTTTGGGCGGTTGATGGGAGATTCCCCATCCAACAGAGAATTGACGGGCTACTTACACAACGAGAGTTTCAGGGCGCGGGGCGAATTAACGTTCTGCTCGTGTAGGGTCTGGACAGGTGCTCCTTCCGTGCGGGTTTCCCCGCATTCCCGGAACATGAGTGAAAGAACGCTTGTCATCTACGACCGAAAAGAATACGAAACCGAAGTACTGACGTACCCCGGGGTTGAATGCCTGAAGCTCGAAGCAATCGGATGTCCGTTACTCAGTTTGATTCTCAGATCAGGTTGGCGTCGATGGCACCACCGTCGAACGAATACTCACCCATGTCATCAATTGATGAGAACTCAAATTCTTCACGTGGATCGAAACGCGTCTATGTCATTGACGATGACAAAGCCGTGCTTGATACGATCCAGATGCTGCTGGTTCATGCGGGGTACGATGTCCACGCCTACCAGTCAGCGTCTCAGTTCGTTGAAGACTCTGCCAACCTGTCCCCGGGTGTTGTCGTCACCGATCAGGTGATGAAGCAGATGGAAGGTCTTGACGTCCAGCGTTACCTGTCTTCTCGCCCGAATGATTTTCGAGTCATTCTGGTGACTGCGTTTCCACGCACAAGCCTCGCGGTCGCCGCGATGAAATCCGGAGCTGTTACGGTTCTGGACAAGCCATTCGATCGACGAGAACTGATCGACGCTGTTGAAGAAGGGTTTCGACAGCTTCAGGATGCTGAGACCGTTGACCATGCTCTTCCGCCTGTTCTGCCGGAAAATGAAACTTATCTGAAGCGACTCTCTGAGCGTGAACGCGAGGTCATTCAGATGGTTTACGATGGATCAACCAATAAAGCGATCGGCATTCAGCTTGGCATTAGTACCAAGACTGTTGAAAAGCATCGCGGCAAAGCCATGAAGAAGATGCAGGTGTTGTCACTGGCCAGTCTCGTCCGATTAATGGACAGAGAACTGGGGCGCAATTAGTCCAGCGGGCTTTCGTCTATCGCTGTTTGTACCCACCGTACGGCTCGCGCCGTGACGCTTCAAAAGTCGGCGACTTGCTTGCCGTGCTCTGCAAAGGTTTCGATTGTTGTCTGACCACCTGGAGTGATCTGAAAACGGACCGCTCCGGAGACACTCGTCATCAACACCGACTCCGTTGCATAGGTCCTCCGGAGTGCAGTTTCCTGTCGCTCATCCTTGGCACTGACGACAACGCAGGTGGGTTTGGTCTGATTCGCGAGACGCCTCGTATTTGAAGCCGGGCTGCCATGGTGCGGGCTGACCAGCAGGCTGCAGGTTGGCAACGTCGGCAGGAGTTGATCCTGTCCCTGTCCCTCCAGATCTCCCGGCAAACAGATCCGATGTCCAAAGCAATTGACGATTGCAACAAGGCTCGAAGCATTGTCGGCCAGGTTTTCAAAGCTCGCAGTGCTGGCTTGAAGGAAGTCAATCGTCATACTCGCCAGCGAAATGTGATCGCCGTGTTGTGCGATACTGCAGGGAATGCTCAGAGCTGATGCGTTATCAAGAACAGCTTGCACTTCGGGAGCCGTTGACCGGACGAATTCATTGGTCACGACCAATTGGCCCACCGGGATACGATCGAGCAGGCTCGAGACGGCGTTGTAATGATCCGCATCAGGGTGCGAGATGATGATCGCGTTAATCTGGCGATGTCCTCTCTTCCAAAGAAAACGGCTGATCAGGTCGGCTGTTCGTTCGCCTCGGTTCAGGGCACCAGCGTCAAACAGCAGAACATGTCCATCCGGCGTCTCCACAACGGTTGCGTTTCCATGTCCAACGCTCAGGAAAGTGCATTCCAGATTCGGTGATTCGGGACTGATGCAGACGTTGCGAAAAAGCAGGGTCACCAGCGCCAGCAGAGTGACTCGCAAGGCCTGCCGAGTCGATGACCGGGACGCCAGGGCAGATGCTGTTAACAGGGAGTAGTAGGCTGGCAGAAACCAGGCAGGCAGATCAGGAATCGTAACAAAGCCCAGCCGAACATCGGCCGAAAGGCTGACGGCGCCGTTCAAAACAGTCAGGCAAAGTCCAAATATTGTTCCGGGGATGATCGCTAACGGAGGCACCGCCAGGCCCGCAGCGATAAACACGTATCCGACAATCAGAGTGGCTGTTGTGAAAGGAATCAGCAAAAGATTAATCAGCATCCCGGTCAGCGACACGACGTGAAATTGCGTTGCCACCAGCGGAGCAGACAGCAGAGTGACGGCCAGCATTTGCTGATAATTCCTGCCAAGCCAGGTGCGGAGTCCCGAGTAAAACTCGCTTAACTTCTCCTGCCACGTCAAAGCTTCCGGTGGAGCATCACGGTCTTCACGAGCCGGCGTGCGTTCTGCTACCCAACCCAGCGCGCCGACACAAAGGAACGAAAGCCAGGCCCCGACGTCGAATGCGATACTCGGGTCGAAGATCAGCAGCACAATCGCCGTGACGCCAATCAATGAACTGATACGCATTTCGCGAACGCAGATTTGGCCCAGCACATGCAAAGCGATGAAAACCGTCGAACGCATGACGGAGGGGCGAAGGTCCGTCAGGAAACAGTACAACACGCACACCAGACCAGCCAGCAGGAGCGTTCGAGTTCTGGTGATGAGCAGCAGGTTCAACAGACGAACCAGAAATACATACAAGATCCCGACATGAAGTCCTGAGATGGCCAACAAATGCATCGTCCCGCTGGCGATGAAATCGCGTTCGAGATCGGGTGTCAAATGGCCTCGATTTCCAAGCAATAATGCCTCGGCCGTTGCACGATTTTTTGGGGAGAGATTAGCCTTCAACGCCGCGACAGTTTGCTGACGAAACGAGGTGAGCCATGACTCCGGAGACCACCATGTCGTCTTTTGAACCTGAATCGCGGCGGCATGCTTTACAAACAACATCGCAGAGATTCCGCTTCTTTGCAGATGACGCTGAAAGTCAAATTCACCGGGGTTGAGTGGTGGCCGAGCAATATCCAGCTCTGCTAACAATTCCACATGATCGCCCCATCGCAGCAGAGCGGTGACGTCACCTTCCACCAGGACACGACAAATTCCACGGACCGCGAATGGCTCGTCAGAACCAGCAACGCCTGATGCTCGCAGCAGGAAGAGTGTCCGAATTGGCTGGTTGCCATTTAACCCCGATGGCCGAGAGTCGACAACAGAATCCAAAGCCGGAATGTTGGCGACAACTCCTCTCAGGCGAATTGCCGTGTCTGTCTCAATCTGTCGAGTGGCAATGAGCTGAGCGATGTCTCGTCCATCTTCCGTCGAGTCTCTGACGGCCTCGAGCGTTGCTCCCAGAGAGACGATCGCAAGAGCCAGCGCGATGCCTTCAGTTCTGTTGAATCGGCAACGGGCCGCAACGTGAGCCAGGAGGGTCAGCAGGCCGCAGGCTGAAATGGCGAATGCACTTCGAAGGCTCAGTCGATCGTTCAGCCATATTCCGCAGACCAGTAGTCCACCAATTGCCATGGCTCGAGGAATCTGAAAACGTCTGATCTGCGCGCGAGGGGCAGATATTCGTGGAGATTCCGTAGGTTCTGGTGTCACGACTCTCGCCGACGATTGTCCAGAATGGGTTGCAGTTCATCGACAAAGTCATGCACGTCCTGGAACTCACGATACACGGACGCAAAACGCACAAACGCGACTTTGTCGAGATCTCGAAGGGCACTGAAAACAAGTTCGCCGATCAGGCGAGACGGAACTTCTCGTTCACCGTCTTCGTAAATCGCCGCTTCGACGTCGCCAACGAGCAGATCAATTTGTTCAGGACTGATCGGGCGTTTGTAGCAGGCTTTTTCCACCCCGGAGCGAATCTTTTCCCGATCAAATGGAACGCGAGTACCATCCTTCTTGATGACACGGACGGGAGACTCTTCAATCTTTTCGTACGTCGTAAATCGACGCTCGCAGCTAAGGCATTCGCGACGGCGACGAATAGAAAAGTCCTGACTGTTTCGCGAGTCAATGACTTTGGTTTCGTCATGTTTACAATAGGGACATCGCACAGAAATTGCCCTGAAGGTACCGGGTCCGTCGCCCGAATTGCGTTGGCGCAGCCTCAGGAAGACATCCGAGACCGCAAGTATCGTATTGTATGCGACCGTGCCGGTGATCTTTCAAGTCACTTCGGGGTCCGAAGAACTCCGAACACGATTTTCGGCGGGCGACCGCGACGGGATTCAGCTCTAATGCGATGTGGGCTGCTAACCATGCATGAGCGTCAGCGACATTGTGCGGTAGTTGGCTCGCAGTTCTAATCCGAGCAGCAGCCCCACACCCAGTAAGGCGCGATCACCTTCACTTTCAACCACCTCAATACGTCTCTTTTCGCCGAACCACTCGATTAGACACGTGAATGTGTTCAATTCAATTGCCGATCCATCCGCCAGAACGGCGTCCACGGATCCTGACGTCGGCAAGTGTAGGGCCTCGATTACGTCACGTGGCAGTACAAATTCGCCAGTGAAACCGGTATCGATCCAAACCTTGACATCTTCTGTTTGCTCATCGATTACCGAATGGACGCGGATCGACAGCAACGCGCGACCAAAGCCGTCAATGAACCCCTTCATTGGATCTTTCTTCCAAACTCTACCGCCGCTTTATGCCCAACGCGCAACGTGTGGGTCAAACGGTTTGGGAACTTTTCGCGGGCGGCCCCAATCGCTTCACTAACCGTCGCCCCGATGAAATATTCTCCGGAGACAGGTTCAATCGCCACGAAAGCATTCAGGAATTTCGCTTCAAGCGTTTCCCTCAATGTCGCTTCGTAAATCCGCTTTGCGGCTTCTGCAACGCTCTCAGTCGCATTTGTGACCATTTCAAGACACCTTGTCCATTCAGGCGTGCGGCGTTTTGTTCTGTAATTACGCGGTCAATTCTATCAGTACGAGTGCGCGCGGCAAACACATTCTTGAGGGCTGTAGAAACCAGATTGGTTTACCGAAGGAATCAACGAACCGAATCCCCGTTGAGCTATGGTTGAGCCAGGGCTTTCGTCAGCAGGCATGATGTTGCTGGAATTGAAGTGCCTTCGCGATAGTGCTGCAGCAAACGACGTGATTGCTGAGCCAGCAGGCGGCGTACTTCGCGGCGCTCGCCCTTGATGCGAGGGATCTTCATCTGATCGTAAAGCGTGGTTTGATGTCTCATCCATGCGATCACAGCCGCCTCTGCACGTTGCTCGATGGGAATCCGCTGAGTCCTTGCGACAGTGCCGCTGCCAACAGGCGTGGCATGAGCAGCAATGGCATCCGCCAGTCGTTCGGCTAACGCCTGATACATCGGGGCAAAGGCGAGGAACTCCAGCACGGAGTCGCGAAACGAGACAACGTACTCGGTCTGCACCTTTTCTCTTCGTCGCGCTCCCGCGGCCTGCTTCTTCGCATAGGCTTCGGTGGAACGTTCGGCTTCCAGTTGCTTCATCGCCGCAGCGATATTGGCTTTGGGAGCCCAGACGCCCTGAGAAAAGATCTTGCGACCTCGCTTTTCCTGCACAGTCCACGACGGCCCGGCCGCTTTGACGCGGCGAGTCAGGCCGGGGTCTCCGGGAAGCAGAAGCGACCAATCCGGCGGTGGCGTAAGGATTTGGCCATCAGTTGTGCGAACAGTCTCCGGGCGCGGGCCCGGAGCAACGATCAGGTTTTCAGCAGCCATCCATTGCCATCCACAGAAAGTCGAGCCGATTAGAATCAACCGCAGCAGCTTCCTGAACCTGGTGTTTCGGCCGCACAGCTTTTTGTGTGAGGCGTATTCCAGAGATCCAGCAACTTCGACGATTCATAATCTCCGGCCGTGATCTGGAAGCCCAGATCAGAGATCATGCGGAAGTCCTCTTCCGCCTTCTGGCCGGGCGTTGTCAGATAGTCACTGACGAACATCGAGTTGGCCGGATAAAGGCCCATGGTCTGCATGGATCGCAGATTGACTTCTCGCCCGCCGGCGATTCGCAGTTCTGCTTTCGGATTTGTCAGACGGAACATCGCCAGAACCTTCAGGCAGAAGCGAGGATCCAGTTCGCGGACGGCCTGCAGCGGAGTTCCTTCGATGGAATTCAGAAAGTTCACGGGAATCGATTCAACGTTCAGCTCGGAAAGTTTAATCGCCACATCAACGACGTCTTCATGGACTTCGCCCATCCCCACAATCATGCCTGCACACAGTTCCAGCCCGGCGCTGCGGCAGATGTCGAGCGTTTCAAGGCGATCCTTGAATGTGTGAGTCGTGCAGATTTCTTCGTGATAGCGTTCGCTGGTATTCAGGTTATGGTTGACTCGATCCACACCAGCAGCCTTGAGTTTGAGGGCCTGGTCGGGTTTCAGCAGACCGAGGCAGCAGCAAATGTGCAGGCCGTACTGATCTTTGATCTGACGTACGACATTGGCGACATGATCGACTTCACGATCGCTGGGGCCGCGACCGCTGGCCACGATGCAATAGGTTCGAGCTTTGCTTTCGGCCGCTTTGCGAGCACCGTCCAGCAGTCGCTCGGCGTTCAGCATCGCATATTTCTCAATCGGCGCTTCGGAGATTTTGGACTGTGAGCAGTAATTGCAGTCTTCCGGGCAGAGGCCGCTCTTGGCGTTCTTCAGATAATACAGCTGGACCGTCTTCCCGAAGTATTCTCGGCGAACACGATAAGCCGCGTCCAGAATAGCCAGCAATTGGTCGTCGTCGGCTCGCAGGATTCTCATGGCATCTGCGCGCGACAAAGATTCGCCTGCGAGGACCAGATCGGCCATTTCATTCCAGGACAATTCAGATCGCGACGAATCAACAAATTCAGAGACTTCAGAAACAGACATTCCGGAACCACTTGAGCTGAAGAAGAATTAGAAGGAGGTCGCGGAGTCTACAGAAAGCCCGAGGCCGTTTCACGCATAGAAGTCTCACCCGTTGTTGTTTGACTCATTTTCAGGGTACCATATCGCTTAATTGGCTGAGAATTTGGTAGTAATGGATCTTCCCGTGGCTGACTTTCGCCGAAAACGCCGTCATCTGAGCCTGCCCATTTGGAGCAGTGTTCTGTTGATGACCGTCAACATTGCCCTGATGGCCGTTTTAATCGTGCTTTTGGCCCGGCAAAGTTCGTGGCTCGCGCTGACGCTGGGATCGATCGCGCTGGCGATCAGTTTGTTCGGAATTTCGTTCTATTCGTTTCTCACCATCAAAGAGATTCAACTAAATCGACGACAGTCCAACTTTGTGGACAGCGTGACTCATGAACTGAAGACTCCGATTGCCGCGCTCAGGCTTTACCTTGATACACTGCTGATGCGCGAGCCGGATGCGGCGGATCGGCGGGAGTTTTATGAGACGATGAATACCGAACTGGGGCGGCTCGATCGACTGATCAATCAGTTGCTGGAGGTGGGACGACTTGACGCCATCGGTCATCAAACGGAGCCCGAGACGATTCATCTGGAAGATCTGCTCCGCCAATGTGCGAACGCCGCGTGCCTGCATCACAAACAGGAATTCAATGACGTATTTCGATTTGAAGTGGCTCCGCTGGCGTTGACGTCACGTCGTCTGTTGCTGGAAATGATCTTCGGGAATCTTCTTGATAACGCCGTGAAGTATGGAGGAAAGCCTCCTAAGGTGACGGTGCACGCGTTTTCCCGCGGACGCAATCAGGTGGTTGTGAGAGTTCGTGATAACGGAGCAGGGGTGGCTCCAGAGAATCGGCGGCGTATCTTCCAGATGTTTGTTCGAGGGAACGATGAGCTGCATCGCACGAAAACAGGAACCGGCTTGGGACTTTACATTGTGCGAACTCTGGTCGGGTTGCTGAAGGGCCGAGTTGTTGTGCTGGATGCGGAGTCCGGAGGCGGATCGGTCTTTGAGGTTACTCTGCCCGGGAGACAGTTGGATCTTCCGGAGTCTGAGCATCGTGAAACTCGCAGTCGCGTTTCAGAACTGGCTTTATCAGCAAAAGAGAAGACACAATAGCGATGATTCTTAGATCTGTGGGCGTTTTAAAACCACAGACATGCTTTGATGATTTGCAGCTTGTTGTAATGGAGTTTGAGCCATGAGAATTCTGGTTGTTGAAGATGAAGAGGCGATTGCCAGAGGCCTGCGGTTCAACTTCGAACGTGAAGGATACCAGGTTGATCTGGCACCGGATGGCCCCACTGCTTTGGAGCTGTATGAGTCCGCTCAGCCGCCCGTAGATTTGGTCGTTCTGGATCTGATGTTGCCTCTGATGAGTGGTTATGAAATTTGTCGAACACTGCGGCGACTGGATACGGAAATTCCTGTGCTGGCATTGACCGCGCTGACATTGTCGGAGGACAAAATTACGGCGTTCGACTGCGGCGTCGACCAGTATATGACGAAGCCGTTTTCATTGCCGGAACTGTTGAGCCGCGTTCGAAACCTGTTGGATCGTCGTCGTCGAAATCTTGAACGCCGGTCGGTTCGGCCGACGAATGATGTGGTGCGTTTTGGCGATGTGATTGCAGACTTTGGCCGCTTTGAGATTCGTCACAAGGACGAAGTTCACACGATGACCACTCGTGAGCAGGAACTGCTCCGATATTTTCTGGAGAACGATGGCGTCGTTTTGTCGCGGGCGCGACTGCAGTCAGATGTCTGGAAGGACTCGGCGGATATCTCCAGTCGATCCGTCGACAATTTCGTGATGCGGCTGCGGCGAATGATCGAAGCGGATCCCTCTTCGCCACGTCATTTGTTGTCGATTCGAGGAACCGGGTATCGCTTTGTTCGCGAGCCCGCCTCTGACGCCGCGGATTCGGTGGGCGGTTCGACGGAGGAATAATCATAGCATTCGTAGTGCTGGCTTCAGCCAGCATTCCATGGCCGAATTAGGCTGCAGATGTAGGCCGGACCGAGCGCCAGCGAGGGATGTTGTGCGCATAACACAGGGGAATTGATCCCACACTAACGTTTCGGGTTGTGAAGAGAACATCAAATCAACATCGTGGTATTGTCGAGTTGGTGCCACACGATAACGAGCGCACGAAAAAGCCCGGCTTGAGGGGAACAAGCCGGGCTTATCAGCAGACATCATCAATGATGGCTGCGACTACTTCTTTTCGAATTCAGCGTCGATCACATCATCGTCTCCACTCTTTGGAGCAGCACCAGCCGCTGCGTCAGGAGCTCCGCCTTTGTCAGCATACATGTGCTGAGCAAGAGCGTGGGAAGCCTGAAGCAGTTCATCCGTTGCAGCCTTGATGGCTGCGGTCTCTGAACCTTCGGCCGACTTCTTGACCTTCTCGATCGCAGACTCGATGGCCGACTTGGAAGAGGCGTCGAGTTTGTCGGCATGTTCCTTCAGAGTCTTCTCGGTCTGGTGGACCAAAGAAGACGCCTGATTCTTGGCGGAAGCGAGTTCCTGCTTCTGCTTATCTTCTTCGGCATGCGCCTCGGCGTCCTTTCGCATCCGCTCGATTTCGTCAGGCGACAGGCCGCTGGACTGCTTGATCTGAACAGTTTGGCTCTTGCCAGTGGCCTTGTCTTTGGCAGATACGCTGAGAATACCGTTGACGTCGATATCGAATTTGACTTCGATCTGAGGAACACCACGAGGAGCGGCCGGAATACCGTCGAGATTGAATTCATCAAGCAGACGGTTGTCGGCTGCCATCTTGCGTTCACCCTGGAAGACACGCACAGTGACCGCAGGCTGATTGTCGGAGGCTGTTGAGAACGTCTCGGTCTTCGTTGTTGGGATCGTCGTGTTTCGTTCGACGAGAACCGTCATGATTCCGCCTTCGGTTTCGATACCGACCGACAGAGGAGTCACGTCCAGAAGAACAACGTCCTTCACATCGCCGGAAATGATCCCGCCCTGAATCGCTGCACCAAGGGAAACCACTTCGTCGGGATTCACGCCCTGATGAGGTTCCTTGCCGAACATATCTCGGACAAGCTTCTGCACCTTGGGAACTCGAATCGAGCCCCCGACCAGAACGACTTCATGGATGTCGCTGGGCTTCAGCTTGGCGTCTTTCAGAGCATTCAGAACCGGCTGTCGGCAACGCTCAACCAGAGGATCGATCAGCTCTTCAAACTTTGATCGCGAAATGCTGAGCTGCAGGTGTTTTGCACCGCTGGCATCGGCCGTGATGAACGGCAGATTGATATCGGTTGTCTGTTGTGAAGACAGTTCCTTCTTGGCTTTTTCCGCAGCTTCACGCAGACGCTGCAGAGCCATTGGGTCTTTACGCAGATCGATGCCCTGTTCCTTCTGGAACTCGGCCGCGATGTAGTCAATCAGCACTTCATCGAAATTGTCACCACCAAGGTGAGTGTCACCGTTCGTGCTGAGAACTTCGACCAGCTCATCACCGACTTCAAGGATCGAAACGTCGAATGTTCCTCCACCAAGGTCGAAGACGCAGATCTTCTCTTCTTTTTTCTTGTCGAGCCCGTAGGCCAGAGCTGCGGCGGTCGGCTCGTTGATAATTCGAGCGACTTCCAGGCCTGCGATCTGACCAGCGTCTTTTGTCGCCTGACGCTGTGCGTCGTTGAAGTACGCAGGGACGGTGATGACCGCCTTGTTGACTTTGTGACCGAGATAGTTTTCTGCAGCTTCTTTCAGCTTGCGCAGAACCATCGCGGAGATTTCCGGAGGCGTGTGCTCTTTGCCATGCACGTTCACCTTCACGTAGTCCGTCACGGCGCCCACGACTTTGTAGGGCACCATCTTCTCTTCGGACTCGACTTCCTTGTGGCGGCGCCCCATGAATCGCTTGATCGAATAGATCGTATTCTGAGGATTCGTGACGGCCTGACGTTTTGCCGGTTCGCCCACCAGGGTTTCGCCCTTTGCGGTGAACGCAATTACGCTTGGCGTCGTCCGGCTGCCTTCCTGATTGGCGATGACTCGTGGTTCACCGCCTTCCATGATCGATACCACGGAGTTCGTTGTACCCAAGTCAATACCGATGATTTTTTCGCCCGAGACTGCCATGACGACGCTCCTCTGAGACTTCTGTCCGCAGTTCCTCGATCCGGTGTCGTGGTCACTGCATGTTGTTAATTGACTGGTTTTGAAGGCTCGCCGTACCAGAACCGGGGTACTGCGGAAGCGGAGAATTGAAAGAAAGGTGGCCTGCTTCTAAGAGCGATGAAACACTTCGACAGGTCTGGTTCCCACTTAGCAGGTTCCATGCCGCTGTTTATGTTTTGATTTAAGTTGTTTTCTGTAAATGTTTTATGGGAACTTAATCTTCGCCGGCGGGACCCGGAAATGTCATAGTGGCAGTGTTGTTTGGTGTTGGCTGGGACGTTTGCTGGTGCCAAAAAGGCACTTTCGATGGCCGGTGTGAGTTATGTGCCAGACTGGCACGGTGGGGTATTGAGCGACTTTTTTGTTCTTTGCATGTGCGAAGTGGATCGGATTTAGGAGAGAGTCACCCCCCCGCTTGACACTCAATTTTGACGCCTGTACAAGGCCAGAGTGTCTATTGAGAGGCGAGGTTCAGCTCCGTCACTTGTTCGGATGGTTTGTCCGGGAGGTGCTATCGAGCCGTTGCGGTTTCGCTCGTTCCTGCGTGCGGGGTCCTACTAAAGAGCCGGTCAGCAAGTCTGAAACTCGCCGGATATTTACTCGCGCGAGGGCTGGGCAGGCTGATGGCAAAGAAACCGATCGCAAAGACTCCTGTGAAAAAGGTGGCGAAAAAAGCGCCCGCGAATCCGGCTCCCAAAGCTCGTCCAACCCGCCCTGCGGTGCCTGTGGTGAAGACGGCTGTCGCGAAAAAGTCTCCGGCCGCGACTGTTCCAGCTCGACCAAAGTCAGTTCAGGCTGAAGTTGTTACAGCAACTCCAGTTTCGCCGGAAATTCAGCTTTCCCAGCTGGATGAGCAGCTCGTTGGCCTGTTGAATAAGCGAGCATCGCTGTATCTCGAAAAAATGAAGGGCGTGCAGACGCCCTCCAAGATCATGTTCAGCGATCAGGATCAGCAGCAGGTCTGGTCGATGATTGATCGAGTCAATCAAGGACCGCTGACGTCGGCAGAAATCAAGACGATCTTCCGGCCGCTGATGAGCGCCGGGCGTCAGCGAATCAAGAGCATTCGCGTTGCCTATCTTGGCCCGGCGTATAGCTTTACGCATCAGGCGGCGATTGCTCGCTTTGGCGAGGCGGCTGATCTGGTGCCAGTCAGCACGATTGCGACTGTGTTTGAGGAAGTGAACCGAGGCCATGTTGATTTCGGTCTTGTTCCGATCGAAAACAGCACGGACGGCCGAATTGTTGACACTTTGGACATGTTTACTCGGCTGCCGCTTCGAATTTGCGGCGAAGTACAGGTTCATGTGCATCACAACCTGCTGGCTCGGTGTGATCGCAGTGAGATTTCCGAGATTTACAGTAAGCCTCAGGCGTTATCGCAGTGCCGGGATTGGTTGTCCAAGAATATGCCGCATGCTCGGCAGATTGAGGTGACAAGTACGTCGACTGCGGCCCAGTTGGCTCGTGATAAGCCCAATGTGGCGGCTGTTGCCAGCCATCAGGCAGCGATGCAGTACGATGTGCCAATCGTTGCGGAGTGCATTGAGGATAATCGCAACAATGTGACCCGTTTTGCGGTCATCGGCGATAGTGTCGCAGATCCAACCGGGTCGGATCGTACGGCTGTTTTGCTGCAGATTCCTCATCGTCCCGGTTCCTTGTCGGATGCCCTTGAGGCCTTTCGCCGTAACAAGATCAATCTCACATGGATTGAGTCATTCCCTTTGCGACAGCCGGCAGTGGGTTACCTGTTCTTCCTGGACTTCGAGGGCCATATTTCTGAGCCTCGGATCAAAAAGGCTCTGAAAGAGCTGGAAAGTCTGCCTCCGGAACGACTGGAGATCCTCGGCTCGTATCCTCGAAGCGAACCGTCGAAGTAATCTGCTGAACAGGGTTTTTGTGTGGATTTTGGCACGGTTTGCCTGGTTTTGACCATATTTGACGCCTTTGAAAGTCTAGTGTCACTATGCGACGTTTTTTGATCGCCGGTAATTGGAAGATGAATACAACTCGCCAGTCAGGGGTGGCTCTGGCAGGAGAGTTGGCAGCGGTTGTTCCTCAGGCCGAGGTTGGTGTTGAGGTGCTGGTTTGTCCTCCGTACCCTTATTTGCTGGCCGTCGGTGAAAAGCTGACCGGCAGTGCGGTTCACCTGGGTGCTCAGGATGCCTATTTTGAAGCTCCGGGTGCTTTTACGGGCGAAGTCGCTGTCGACATGCTGCGAGATTGCGGCTGTCGCTACGTGATTTTGGGCCACAGCGAACGCCGCCACGTGATGGGTGAGACGGACGCGATCATCAATCGGAAGGTCCGAGCGTCTTTGGCTGGCGGGTTAATGGCTGTGCTTTGCGTCGGTGAATTGCTGAGCGAACGCCAGTCTGGCCAGACCGAAGAAGTGCTGGATCGGCAGATGGAAGGCGGTTTAGCCGGGGTTTCTGAAGCTGAAGCCGCACAGGTCGTCATCGCCTATGAACCGGTCTGGGCGATCGGTACAGGCGTCACGGCAACTCCTGAGCAGGCCGAATCTGCGCATGAACATCTTCGCAAGTGGCTTGCTCGCCGCTATACTCCTGCGTTTTCGGAGAAAGTTCGGATCCTGTACGGCGGAAGTGTGAAGGCCGATAACGCTGAAACATTGCTCGGTCAGCCTAACGTTGACGGAGCACTTGTGGGTGGAGCCAGCCTGAAGTCTTCGACCTTTGTTCCGATCATCGAAGCGGCTCGCAAGTTAAGTACATAGTGGTTCGTCGAGTCTCCATTTTCGGGTACGATGGGCATTCTTGCCCGTCGAAGGTCTGTCGGACAAGAATGTCCAACTTACATTTCAGGTCTGACAGAGCACTATTGTTTGGTTAGCTCGATGTCCGCAGTTGGGGCATAAAAGAAGAACGTTCGCATGAGACGGACCTCAGTCCGTCTTTTCGCGTTTAGAATCAATAGAGATTGTCGGGCAGGAGTGTCCGCGGTTTGTTTTAGCGTGGAGCAGTCAGTCAGATGTCATTTTTGATCGTAACCCTGTCCATCGTGCTGATCATGATCAGCCTGTTCATGATTCTGCTTGTTCTGATCCAGCGTGGTCGAGGCGGTGGGCTTGCAGGGGCGTTCGGTGGTATGGGCGGCCAGAGTGCTTTCGGAACTCGGGCTGGCGATACATTTACTCGGATCACCATTGTGCTCGCGGTCGTCTGGATTCTGATGGGCGGCGTTTTAGGCATCCTGATTCGCAAGGACGCCAGAGCGGCCGCAACGGGAGAGAAGACCGGTTTCGTTGAATCGCCGGAAGCTAAAGCTGCAGCCGAAAAGAAGGCGGCTGATGAGAAGAAAGCTGCGGAAGATGCCAAGTCCGGCAAGTCTTCTGATGTAGATGCGAAGGCAACGGACGCAAAACCAGAAGATGCAAAGAAGGACGAAGCTGCTCCTGCAGGCGAAGCAAAAGCCGAAGGAGAAGAAAAGAAAGCGGCTGAAGGAGCTGCTCCTGAGGCGGAAAAGAAGGCTGAGACTCCGGCCGCCCCGGTGGAAGGCGATGCCAAGAAAGAAGAGCCAGCTGCTCCTGCAGAGAAGCCTGCTGACTCTGCTCCGCCAGCAGAAGGGACGACGCCTCCAGCAACACCGGAATCACCAGCTCCAACAGAGAAGCCTGCTGAGCCGGCAGCTCCGGCAACTGCAGAGCCCGCCGCTCCTGCGAAGTCAGAATAACGCCGCAGCGTACAGTTCGTCGACCGGATCATCCGGTCGACGGGACTCTGTGATTTTCACAAGTCCAAGTGTCGGCAGTTCATTTCGATCTGCCTGTTCGTTGAAAGCCATTGGTTGCCGAGCTTCACAAGTCGGTTCTTTCCCGCAAGGTAGTTCATCGTGCTGCTCAGCATGACAGGTTTTGGAAACGCTTCGCTGCAAACGGAGGGTGTCCACGTCAGCTCAGAGATCAAGTCCGTCAATAATCGGTACTTGAAGATCTCGGTACGTATGCCCGATTCGGTGGCTCGCTTCGAAGCCGAGATCGAAAAGCTGGTGCGTTCACGCGTAACGCGTGGCTCGGTTCAGTTGTCGATTCGCGTGAGGTTTACCAGCGGTCAGAGCGAATATCGAATTGATCAGGACTTGCTGAAAAGTTTTCAGCGGCAGCTCGCGGAGATCTCCGGCGACTCAAAAGGCAATTCCGCTAATCTTGGAGAACTGCTGTCGCTTCCTGGTGTCGTTTCGGAAACCGAACTGCCTGAGGAGTTTGTGAACTCGCTGTGGCCGGCCGTGGAAGCTTCTCTGAAGGAGTCCTTGGATCACTTCGAAGATTTTCGCCGCCGTGAAGGCGAGTCCATGCGGCTGGATCTTGAGAAGCAGTGCGAGGTCATCGAAAACGAAGGACGCCAGGTCGCACTTCTGACACCACAGGTCGTCACTGAGTATCGCGACAAGATTCTGGAGCGTGTTCGTCGTCTGATCGGTGATGCCTCGGTCAATATCAGCGAAAATGATGTCATCCGCGAAGTCGCGTTGTTCGCTGACCGCTGTGACATCAATGAAGAGATCACTCGACTGCGAAGTCATACCGAACAGTTTCGTCGACTGCTGAACGGTGAAACGTCGCAGGGACGCAAGCTGGAGTTTATTGGTCAGGAAATGTTTCGAGAGATCAATACGATTGGCTCGAAAGCCAATCACGTCACGATTGCACTGAGCGTCGTGGAGATGAAAGCGGCCATTGAGCGGATGCGGGAAGTCCTGCAGAACGTGGAGTAATGAGTCAGGGCCAACAAGAGCGGATCGTGGTGCTGTCCGGGCCAAGTGGAAGTGGCAAATCCACACTGGTGCGGTTGCTGGTCGATCGCGCTCCGGTCAAGCTGGTCATGTCGATTTCCGCGACGACTCGACCGCCGCGTCCGAACGTGGTAAATGGCAGAGATTATTGGTTTTTGACGGATGCGGAGTTCCGAAAGCGACTGGCTGAAGGCCAGTTTCTGGAGCATGCCGAAGTGTTTTCTTCGGGATTTCTCTATGGAACGCTGTCATCAGAGATGGATCGAGCCTGGAGTCAGGGCGGGTGGGCATTCCTGGAAATTGACGTCCAGGGAGCGATGAAAGTTATGCAGCAGTACCCAAATGCTGTTACGATTTTCCTTTGTACGCCGTCGCCCGGAGAGTTTGAACGCCGATTGAGGGCTCGTGGGACGGAATCCGAAGAAGTGATTCAACGTCGGCTGGCGACTGCGGAGAAAGAACTGCAGTTGTCCGACCGTTACAAATATGTGGTTGTGAACGATCAGCTGGAAACCGCGGTCAGCGAGATCTGTGAGATACTGAAGGCGGAGGAGAAGGCTCGAAATGCTTGATGAATTCCGTGAAGACGAAATCGCCCGCAAGGTCGGAGGTCGTTTCAAGATGACCGCCCTGATCCAGAAACGCATGGTTGCACTGAACCGTGGCGCGCGGGCTCTGGTTGATCTGCAGACGAAGGACCTGATGCAGATTGTGGTCGCCGAAATCATGGGCGACAAGATTTATCTGGACGCCAGCGGCAACCTGAAAGCCGTTGAGGACGATTCCGCATTGGTCGACAAGCTCGATCGCCTGCTGGCCGAAGATGGTGGTCCCGGTATCGACGATCTTTGATCGGACCGGCCACTTGTCGATTCTCGGTAGGATGGGCATTCTTGCCCGTCGAAACCCAGTCGGACAAGAATGTCCAACCTGCAACTTATGGTTTGACAGTACAGTCAATTCCGAATCAATGCCCTGAGGATCGTCATCGAGTCTCAGGGCTGTTTTTTTATACGACCATAATCTGCCATGACAGACATACTTCACAATCGCGAAATTCTGCTGGGTGTCTCCGGAGGTGTTGCCGCCTACAAGGCCGCTGATCTCTGCAGTCGCCTGGTTCAGCGCGGAGCGAAGGTCACGGTCATCATGACAGAATCCGCACATCAGTTTATCGGAGCTCGAACTTTCGAAGCACTGACGCGTCGACCGGTTTATTCCCATGCCTTCGAAGCGAAAGAACATTTTCAGGGTGAGCATATCGGGTTGGCTCAGCGAGCAGAGTTGGCTGTCGTGGCTCCGGCAACAGCTCAAACGATTGCACGGCTGGCCCACGGGATGGCTGATGACTTACTGAGTACGACTCTGCTGGTGGTTACCGCGCCGGTGTTGTTGGCACCCGCTATGAATTGTGACATGTGGGCCAAGCCGGCCGTCCAGCGAAACGTAGCGCAGCTTCGAGACGATGGATACACGTTTGTTGGTCCCGACGAAGGCTGGCTCAGTTGCGGGCAAGTGGGTGCGGGGCGATTGTCAGATCCCGGCAACATCATCAAGGCCATGCAGTCGTTGCTGAGCCAGAATCCTGGCACTAATCAGGCTCGCCCCAGTCAAGCGGAATAAGGACCGTCATGAAGATTCTGATCACCGCCGGACCGACTCGCGAGTACATCGACGACGTTCGATTTCTATCGAACGCCAGCAGTGGCCGCATGGGCTATTCGCTCGCCGCCGCCGCGTTAGCTCGTGGTCATCAGGTCGAACTTGTCACCGGCCCTGTTGAGCAGTCTGCCCCGGCAGGTTGCACGGTTCATCGCATCGAAACCACCGATCAATTACGCCAGCGATGTCTCGAACTGTTTCCTGAGTGCGACGGCGTTATTGCCACCGCCGCTGTTTGCGACTATCGACCGAAAGAACGCATTAGTGGAAAGATCACGAAGACCGGCCATCCGATAACTCTTGAGCTGACAGAAACCTCGGACGTGCTGGCAGAGCTTGGTGGTCAAAAGGGCCATCGCTGGGTTGTCGGCTTCGCTCTTGAGTCGCAGGATCCTCGCAACAACGCGATGCGAAAACTGCGAATGAAGAATTGCAACTGCATCGTGCTCAACGATACGTCTGCGATTGGTTCACTCACAAACACCGTTGAAGTGCTTTCTCCGGATGCCGAAACCATCGCCCTCTTCAAAGGCGCCAAGGAAGAAGTGGCCGACCGCCTGCTCGGGCTGATTGAAACATCGATCGTAAAGCCAAGGGATCAGTCAAAGTAGCCGTCTCGCTCCGCCGAGACGAGCCTTGCAGTGCCCCGCTTTCGGCCATCTGGCCGGTAGACTCCCGCGACGCATTCACACAAAGCGTCCTGCATAGCGGCGCACTCCAAGTGCCGAAACTGTGATTCGGGCCAAAGGCACAGCAGTTTAGATAGCCCGGGCCAATCGGCCCGGGAAGATTGGTCACCATAACCAAAAGGCCTGAAAGGCCGGCAGATCGCAATGAGCACGAACGGTCGACCCGTTGGGCCTTGGAATACGTTGGGAATCGCACACCTGGGTCGATGGCGTCGATGGCCCAGGCTATTTGATCGATTGGGCCTTTGGCCCGGAATCGCATGAAAAACGCTCGGGAAAACACGTCAAAAATCTTTCCTCAAGCGCGCCGTTGTCACGGCGACCCCAGGCTTTGTTGTAAAACCCCGTTGCGTTTGAAATGCCTGCATCGAGTATCGCCGACGAAAGCTCAAAGGCTCGTCTCGGCGGAGCGAGACGGCGACTTTCGTTGGATTCGTCAATAACCAGATTGACGAACGGGGCTTTTACTGGTGTACTAACGACTGACACCAGTGCGAGAGTGGCTTTGCGCTAAGCGGGTCACGATCACTCCATCTGTCGCTGGCCGTTACGAAAACGAGGTTCTTCGACGTTCGCGGGCTCTGGAAGGACGCGGGCGTTGGAGGAGAAGAGTACCGCGATCGGCAGTCGCACACTTCGACAAGTCACCCTAGGCAGGCATTGAACCATGAGACGTCAGCGAACCGCCTTTACGCTGATCGAGTTGCTGGTTGTGATCGCGATTATCGCCGTGCTGATCGCTCTGTTGCTTCCCGCCGTCCAAGCTGCTCGCGAGGCTGCACGCAGAACACAGTGCCGAAACAACCTCAAGCAAATTGGACTGGCCTTTCACAGTTATCACGACATCCACAGGTGCTTTCCGATGGGAAGCATGGGCCTTGATCATGGAAACGCTGGTTGGGGCGATTGGCGGCAGTTTTCATGGGGAACATTTCTGCTGCCAATGTTGGAGCAAGGCACAATTTACTCGCAGTTGAATTTCTCAGAGCCAGCGGTCGTTATCGAACCGGCGGGTGCGGCAAATGCAAACGAGGGGCTGCTAGGCACAGTCTTATCCGGATTCCTGTGTCCTTCTGATATTCGGCCGACAACAGACTTGGACGACAGAAACCCCGGTGCTGGCATAATTGGCTGGACGAATCTCGGCTCAAGTAGTTATGTAGGGAATTACGGCGTCAACGGCTTCGTCCCTGCCCCCAGTGGCAACAGAAATCTGGCTTGGGTGTTGGCAATCAGTAAATTGTCGGCGGTAGGATTCAGCTGGAACAATGGCAATGGCCCTGCTGATTATAATCATCGCGGGGTTGGGCCAATTGGTGTAAACACCAGCACGCGTTTGCATCAGGTTGTTGATGGTACGTCCAATACTGTTTTCGTTGGTGAGCGGCATGGATTCAAAACAGCAAACAAAATCCTGCACGACCGTCAAGTCCGAACGTTTTGGGGGTACTGCCATGATGTTGCTAATACGATGAGCAGCGCCTACTTCCGGCCTAATGAATGCAAAGTGGGAGTTGATCCAAGCCCCAATCCCTACTGCCGTGGCTTGATGTCCAGTTACCATTCCAATGGCATTCAGGTTCTGATGATGGATGGATCCGTGCGGTTCATCAGCGACAACATCAACAGCGGCAATCCGGCCGCGTGGGATGCACTCCCCGACTTCTCCGATGCGGGTGCTCGCCGAGCCACCTACGGCGTCTGGCAATCCATCTGCGACATGTCCGAAGGCAACGTCGTCGGCGATTTCTAGTGCTGTGGCATAGCTTTAATTCTTGGGCAAAACGGGCATTCATGCCCGTCGAAACGCGCATTCATCAAACGTGACTCCAAGAGCAGTCAAAGTAGCCGTCTCGCTCCGCCGAGACGAGCCTTGCAGTAAAAGCCCCGCGTTTTGTTATCTGGCACGCAGAGACCCGCAGCACGTGTTGGCACATAGCATTCTGCATTCTTTGTTCAACGTGAAACCTGCGGGTGCTCAGCGTCTTCGGCGGAGCGAGACGGCTACTTTTGTTTGTCCGTGCAATCGCTGGGTGGCACAGCCTGGATTGGCTGTGTTGCGAAGCAACAAGAAATGCCGCAGGTTTGCAAGCTGAATTTTCATGGCACGCGGACTTTCGGATGAGAGCCCTCGCAGACGCCGCGCCTGCGGCACACTCCTACTGCGTGAAAGTGCCACCCGCGGGTGCTCTTCCGTGGATCGCTCGATGGTCCGAAAATTTTGAATCTGTTAGGGTGCCCGTAACAGCATTGCAACGGCCTCACGTGTTGCCGCGATTTGATATGGCTCTTGTGCACGACAGCATCCCAAACGGGCAGCTCTTATGAAATGTTCTCTGATGAAGTTTTTTTGCGGACTGCTTCCGTTTGGCCTTGTCGTTTCGATGGCTGGAGACTGCGTTGCCGAGGTCAAAGTCACGGCCGAGTTGTCGCAGGATGGCTCGTTCTTTCGGTTCGAGAACGTTCCGTTGCCAGCAATTGACGATGCGGGTTCCAAAGGAAAAGGGCAGGTCGTTGCTGGGCAGGTCGATGCGAACTCCGGTTCGATCAACTGCTTGTTCGATGGACGCGTCCCGACTTCGGCCGATCAACCGTCCGAGAATCTCTTCTTCGCTGCTGGAACACAGAGCGGTCTGATCGCTGTGGACCTTGAACAGGTCACCGATGTGGCGGAGATCGTGTCGTATTCATGGCATACGGATAGTCGAGCACCTCAGGTTTTTTCTGTCTACGCTGCAACCGGAGAAGAACCGGGTTTTGCTTTTCCCGTGTCGGCGGATGGAATCAGCAACGCCTCAGGCTGGAAGAAAATCGCCAGCGTGAATACTCATCAGGCCAATCAAAACGGTGGGCAACACGCCGTGCGGATCTTTGAGCCGGATGCGACACTTGGGAAGTTTCGACATCTATTGTTCGAGATGAACGCGACCGAGCCGGGCAATCGCTTCAGTCATACCTTCTTCAGTGAAATCGATGTGATTGCGGCCAATGCAGCCAAGGTTCAACGCATCACGGCTCCCGTCGTTCGTGAAATCAAATTCACAACGGCTGACGATGCGTATCGATTCACGATTGATGTGACTCAAGCCCTGGAGCTTGAGACGTGGACCGCGGACGAGCTCAAGCCGTTGATTCAGGAGTGGTATCCAAAGATTGTGGCGATGTTGCCCAGCGAGGGATTTGAAGCGGCTCGACACGTTCGCTTTCGATTCCTCCGCGATGAAGAGATGAAGGGCATTCCAGCTTATGCATCCGGGCCGACGATCTCCTTGAACGCGGAATGGTTTCGCGGTCAGCTCAAAGGTGAAGCACGCGGGGCTGTTGTGCATGAAATGGTGCATGTTGTTCAGGGCTACTCTGGTCGCAATCGCCGAGGCCGTGGATTTGTTGCTCCACCCGGCTGGATTGTTGAAGGCATCCCGGACTACATCCGCTGGTTTCTTTTTGAGCCAGAAACGGGCGGCGCGAAGTTGTCAGCGGAGAGACTGAAGGAGGCGAAGCATGATGCCAGCTATCGGACGTCAGCCAACTTCATCGACTGGGTGATGCGAAAATATCCCAACGATGGACGCTTTCTGGAACAGCTCAATGCAGCCGCTCGAGAAGGCAGATACTCAGGAGAGACATGGAAGGAACTCACCGGCAAGACCGAACAGGAACTGGCCGACTCCTGGCGAGAAGGCCGGCAGGATGATCGGTAGGCTGCAGAAAAATGGAATTATCTGGCAATTTGGCAGGTGAATACTGGTGGTCCATGCCGAGGGCTGATTTGTCGCAAAACCTTTTTCCCTATTGATTTAGGGCTTTTCGGCAGGAAGATAGGGCGGCCGGGCATGTGAGTTCCAAAAATTGGAACATGGTGTGCAGCCCGTGCTCTTCTTCGTTCGGGCTGTCATGAGGTGCTGTCGTTTTCGGAGTTAGCAATGCCAATTTTTCGCTGGGGCCAGCCGTGGGATCCGTTCCGCGATCTTGAGCGAGAAGTCGATCGCCTGTTGCAGGGCGTCAATTTGACGCTGCACGGCGTCCGGTTTGGGCGCCGGTTTCCTCAGATTAATCTGCTGGAAATGGAAGACAGCTATGTGCTCGTTGCTGAAATCCCGGGCGTGGATTTGAAGCAACTTGAGGTCACGACGGCTTCCGGTTATCTGACAATCAAAGGGAACCGGCTACCTCCTGAAGAGGCGCGGGAAGACACGTTCCGCCGGCAGGAACGGTTCCATGGTCCGTGGCAGCGAACGATTCAGCTTCCCGATCGAGTTGACGAAGACGGGATGCGAGCTGATTACTCCGCCGGGATTTTGAAAGTGACGTTACCCAAGGCGCCGTCCACGACTCCTCGTCAGATCAAAGTGAACGAAGGTTAGTCCCATGAACGAATCTCGAGATCTCAGCCGACCTGAAGAGCTGCAGCCGATTGTGGCTTCGCCGAAGCCAGAGATGGCTCCTTCAGCGGAGTCCGCCGCCAACGCCGCGCCTCGACTGTTATTTAATCCGCCGATCGATATTTATGAAACGCCCGATGGGCTGGTTCTTTATGCGGACCTGCCGGGCGTGACAGCGGAAGGATTGGACCTGCAGGTTCAAGACAACAAGCTGACTCTGTTTGGAAGGATCTCACGCACGGATACTCTGCCGATTTCAGTAATCCACCAGGAGTATCAGCTGGGTGACTTTCTGCGATCGTTCATCCTGAGCGATGAAGTCGATCACGAACGCATTCAGGCGAAGCTGACGAACGGCGTTTTGAGAGTCGACCTGCCTCGAGCCGCACGGGCCAAACCACGCCGCATCGAAGTTTCACCGGGGTAAAAAAATCCGGAGGCTGTGATGCCTCCGGATCTCTCGTGTGTTGTCAAACATCGATGATGTAGGTTGGACTTCTTGTCCGACTGCGTTTCGACGGGCAAGAATGCCCATCCTACGTGAATCGCTGCTTAGTGCACTCGCTGCCCAGGCACAGAGCCTGTATCCGGAGACAGCAGAAACACTTCCGGTCCACCGCTTCCGCTGGCACAGACCATGCCTTGGCTGAGACCGAACTTCATCTGACGAGGTTTCAG